>JAJZLX010000609.1 GCA_021850555.1 Pseudomonadota bacterium
GACATGAGCGTGCACGCGCTCGCCATGGAACTCGGGGTGCCGGCCACCCGTCTGCACGAAATCGTGAAGGAGCGCCGCTCCGTGAGCGCCGACACCGCCGAGCGCCTGGCGCGCTACTTCGGCGGCGACGCCGCGAGCTGGCTGGCGCTGCAAGCGGACTACGACCTGCGCACGCTGCCGACCCGCAAGGACATTGAGCGCAAAGTCACGCCCCGCGAGGCTGCCGCCTGATCTGAACCCCGCCGAGACCAATTCGAGCACGTGAGACACGACAGCTATTCAGCAACGGGCAGGCTGCGGGGCGGGAAACGGGTTTTCAGCTCGATCGATTCCAAAGGGCGCAGCAATGACAGAACAGGATACCTACAATATGAGTCAAGCCAATCAGGTGACCCGGAAACTCGCAGTCATCCTTGGTTGTGCGCTCGCGGCACTTGTGGCTCCGGGAAAGTCATTTGCCAATGCCAAAGATCAATGCTCTTGGACTGGACCAAAACCACACTGGACTCATTTTTACAACGGTCGATTGAGTAATGGAATCGCAGTTAGAGTGACACTGCGATTTGATGGCTGCACGGCAACCGGAACGTGGTTCGATTTGGTAAAGAGTTGACGTGCAGGCCGAAGTGAATGCGTCGATAGCGAACGCTCTGAAGGCTGCTGACCGGCTTGCGTTCAAAGACGTTGGAGCGGTGGCCCAAGCAGCCGGTCCGGATTCATTGTCGTCGCCTGCGCGTTGATCTGTGACGCAGGGATTCCGAATTCATGTGCGCCAGGACGCGCTCAAGAGAGTGCATGGACGTGGGAAGGCGCATGCGGATGATGACCACTCCGGGGTCCGGCCGGACGTTCTTGACCTTGGTGCCGACCTTGAGCGAGCCGCCGCCACCGCGCAGCTTCAGGTCCTTTACCAGCACCACGGTATCTCCATCCTGCAGCACCGTTCCGTTGGCGTCACGCACCTTGAGACCTGCCTCCCCTGCGTCTGGTTCACCCGGCTCGATTTGAGACCACTCTTGGCCACAATCGGCGCACACAAAGTGATCACCGTCCGGATAGGTGTTTTCGAGTCCGCACTGCGGACAAGCAGGAATCTGGGACATGATTGCTCCGACGGTTGCGGTTTTCGCACCGGCCCGGACGCCAAGGATGTGGACATAAACGGTGGGCAAGTGCTAATATGTGTACACATTGAGCACACTACATATCCCTATGCCTACTCACTCGATCTCCGTCGGCATTCGCGAGTTCCGCGCTCGACTCGCAGAATATCTCCTGAAGAGCGACAAGCCCGTCGCGGTTACCCGGCACGGTGAGACGATCGGGTACTTCATTCCCGCGCGTGCCGGCCGAGCCGAACTTGATCGGGCCGCCCTGAAGAAGGCGGCCTCCAAGATGGACGAGCTTCTGAAGCGCGAAGGCATCACCGAGGCAGAACTCGACGAAATCGACAGAGACTTTCGGGCATGGCGCAAGTCTCGGAAGTAGCGACGGAGCACCGTGCACTCGTCCTCGACGCCAACATCCTGCTACGCGGCGTATTGGGCACCCGAGTACGGGCGCTCATCGAACGGTATGCTGATCAGGTCCTGCTGATCACCCCGCAATCCTGCGTGGATGACGCGCGCGAGTATCTGCCGGAACTCTGCGCCAAGCGGGGTTGGACGGTTGCGCCGGCCGTGGAGCTGCTTGAGGTGTTGCTCACCGGCGTTCAGGTCGTCGAGGATGCATTACTCGGCGAACTTGAGAAAGATGCTCGAAGACGGATAGACGCGCGCGACCCCGATGACTGGGTGGTCGTCGCACTCGCCATCGCACTGGGCGCCCCAGTGTGGACCGAGGACACCGATTTCTTCGGTACCGGCGTTGCGACGTGGACGACGAGGAACGTAGAGATCTACCTCGGCGAACCCTGACGACTCGCGGTGCCTAGCGGTATCTAGGCATTCACAGCGGCCGGTCGCCTGCTATGACGGAGGTGCCTGGGTCAGTACTGCGCCATCGCCGCACAATGTATTCGATGATCGCTCATAATTTATTGATTTTATTGGGGCGTGACGGAATCGAACCGTCGACCAGCGGATTAAAAGTCCGATGCTCTACCGACTGAGCTAACGCCCCACCGCAGGTGGCGGCGCGGGGCCCGGAGCGGGCTGCCGCGAGGGCTCGCATGATACCCGGATGCTAAAGCTCCTGGTAGCGTGTCGGGTCGGCTACGCCGGCGGACTCGAAGCCGGCCCGGCGCAGGCGGCACGAATCGCATTTGCCGCAGGCTCGGCCGTCCCCATCGGCCTGATAGCACGAGACCGTCGACGCATAGTCCACTCCCAGCGCGAGCCCCTCGCGGATGATCCTCTCCTTGGTCCACTGCATGAGCGGCGCATGAATCCGGCTGGGCCGGCCTTCGACGCCGGCCTTGGTGGCCAAGGTCGCCAGATTCTGGAAAGCGGACACGAATTCCGGCCGGCAATCGGGATAGCCGGAGAAATCGACCGCATTGACGCCAACGAAGATATCCTGCCCCCCGAGCACCTCCGCCCAGGCGAGCGCCAGCGACAACAGCACCGTGTTGCGGGCGGGTACATAGGTCACCGGGATCCCCGTCGTCGGCTCCTCCGGCACGGCGATCGACAGATCGGTCAGCGCCGAGCCGCCGATGCCCGCCAGGTCGACCCGCATCACACGGTGATCCCGGGCGCCCAAGGCCACGGCCACACGCGCGGCGGCGGCGAGCTCGGCCGAATGGCGTTGGCCGTAGGAAACAGACAGCGCATAGCACTCGAACCCGCGCGCGCGCGCAATGGCGAGCGTCGTGGCCGAGTCAAGACCGCCGGAGACGAGCACCACCGCCCGCGGCCCGCCCCGTGCCTTCATACCCAGATCATCGCTCATACCGACGCGATCGTCCGCACCGACCATACATTCACTTTCCCGCGACGTTGCCCCAAAGCAGCTTGTGCAGCTGGATCTGCAAGCGCACCGGCAGGCGATCCTCCAGGATCCAGTCGGCGAGCTGCCGCGCCGGCAGCTGCTCGTGGCTGGCGGAGAACAGCACCGTGCAGCGCTCATCGAGCCGCAACTCCCCGACCTTGGCGCGGCTCCATTCGTAGTCGGCGCGATCACAGATGACAAACTTGATCTGGTCCTTGCCATCGAGGAGCGACAGCTCCCCGTAGCGATTGCGCTCCTGCTCGCCGGATCCCGGAGTCTTCACATCGACGACCCGCACCACGCGCCGATCGACCTCACCAAGCGGCATCGCTCCGCTGGTCTCGAGCGAGACCCGAAACCCCTCGTCACACAGCCGTGCGAGCAGCTGCGGACAACTCTTCTGCGCGAGCGGCTCTCCGCCGGTAACGCACACATAACGGGAGCCGAGCTCGCGCACGCGCCGCACGAGCGCATCGAGCTCCCACCACTGCCCGCCGTGGAACGCGTATGCGGTATCGCAATAGCCGCAGCGCAGCGGACACCCCGTGAGGCGCACGAAGGTCGTCGGCACCCCGGCGGTATCCGCCTCGCCCTGCAGCGAGTAGAAGATCTCGGTGATCTTGAGCCGCGCCATCCGCTCCCTAGTCCATTGCGCGCGCCGCGGTCAGCCCGTCGGCTTGCCCATCAGCCGCTTCGCCGCCCGCTTGGCCGCATCCGTCTCGGGATACTTCTTGACGACCTGCCTCAGCATCGCGTTCCCCTCATGCGTCTTGCCCTGCGCGAGCAGCACGTTGCCGAGGGCGAGCATGGCATCGCCCGCCTTGCCCGAATGCGGCCAGCGCGCGAACACGGAGCGGAAAGCCTGCTCGGCCCTCTTGTAGTGCTGATCCACGAAATGCGTCTCGCCCAGCCAGTACTCGGCGTTCGGCGCGAGCGGGCTCGAAGGGTAGTGCTTCAGGAACCCCTCGAAGCCGCTGACGGCCGCCGCGTAGCTGCCGGCCTTGAGCGCATTGAACGCCTTGGCGTAAGCGGACTGCTGGGCGGGGGTGACGCCGGGCAGCGCACCGAGCGCCGCGGCATTGCCCGTAGCCGCCGAGGCGGCCGCGGAGCCCACCGCGGCGGCAGAGCCGGCGAGCGGGGCCGGTCCCTGCGCCACGCTCCGCTTCAGAGCGCTCAGCCGTTTGTCGAGATTGGCATACAGGTCACGCTGCTGCTTCTCGAGCCTGTGGTTGGCGCGCTGCAGATCATCGACCTGTCCCTGCAGATTGCGGATCTGTGCCTGCAGGCTGTCCTGCCGCTCGGCGAGCTGCACGAGGCTGCCGTTCGAGACGAAGTGCTCGAGCTTCGAGACCCGCGTATCGAGGTTATCGAGCCTCACCTGCGTCGGATCCGGACCGGTTGCACAGCCGGCGAGCAGCAGCGTGAGCGCCGCGGCCGGCATCAATAAACGTAAGGCACGCATGGACAGGCTCCCGCCGGCTGACGCTTACTTCGGCGGCTGCATGGGCGTCAGGTAGACGATGTGCACGCGCCGATTCTGCGCCCAGGCGGCGTGGTTGTTGGCCGGATTGATCGGATCCGCCTCGCCATAGCTCACCACCGTGATCTGATTCGGCGAGACGCCCTGCAGCAGCATCGCCTGGCGCACGGATTCCGCGCGGCGCATGCCGAGGCCGATGTTGTATTCCGGCGAGCCGCGGTCATCGGTGTAGCCTTCCAGGCGCACGCGCGCGCTCGGATGGTCGGCAAGATACTTGGCGTGCGCCGCGACGACCCGGATACCGTGCCCGCGGATCACCGAGCTGTTGAAGGCGAAGTGCACGAGGCGGTCGGCGAGCAGCCCCTGCTCCGGTCCGGCAACGGACTGCTGGCTGCCGAGGGCGCCCTCGCTGGCGTTCGCCCCGCTGCCGGCGCCCTGCGAGCTGGCCCCGGCTCCCGCGCCGGTGGCCGCCTGGCTCGACACGGGCTTGACGGGCGGCTTGCTCGCGCAGGCGGCAAGCCCCAGCGTCCCCGACACCAACAACACCGCAAGAATACGACGCATATGTCACCTTACTCCGAATGCACCGACCGTCCGGCGCTCATTGTTTGATTGCCAACACGGACCCGCGCGGCCCGCCTCTCTTGAAACACTACCGTCGCGCAAACGGCCCCCAGGCCGGGTCTTGAACCTCGCCCTGGGTCGGCTTGAGCGTCATTCCCGTCTGACCGTCGGTCGATATCGTAGCCAGAATGCTCCCGCCGCGCTCACCTTCCAGCTGCTTGGTATAGATGATGGTCGCCCCGTTCGGGGCAAAGCTCGGCGTGCTGTCGAGCGGCCCGTGCGTCAGCACGCGGAACGAGCCGGTCTTGAGGTTCTGCACGGCGATGCAAAACCTGCCGTCGACGGCCGTCACCATGGCGAGCCGATTCCCGTGCGGGGAGACCTGCGGGTCGGCATTGTAGCCGTTCGTGAACGTGATGCGCTGAGGGAGGCTCCCCGGCCGGATGCCGATGCGATAGATCTGCGGCGAGCCGTCGCGGTCGGAGGTGAAGTAGATCGACTTGCCATCGGGCGCCCAAGCCGGCGAGGTGTTGATCGCCGGGGCATGGGTGATGCGCGTGAGGTGCTGGGTGTGCAGATTGAGCAGGTAGATCTGCGGATAGCCGCTGTCGCCGCTCAAGGTGAGCGCCAGATGCCGCCCGCCGGGCGAGTAGGCCGGTGCGCCATTCTCGCCCGCGCGCGCCGACACGCGCCAGCGCTGACCGGTGCGCACACGCTGCACGTATATGGCCGAAAGGTGGTCTTCGAAGGAGACGTACGTCAGCCATTTCCCATTCCGCGACCAATCCGGCGACATGATCGGAAAACGTGACTCGAGAATCAGGCGCTGATTGTAGCCGTCGGCGTCCGCCACCACCAACTGGTAGCGCTGGGCGGCGCCTACCCCCGCCTCGGCCACGTAGGCGATACGGGTGTCGAACGCCCCGCGGATGCCGGTGATCGCCTGGTAGATGGCATCGCTCACGCGATGGGCGGCATTGCGCAACGCCGAAGGCGGTCCCGTGAAGCGCTTGCGCACGATGCTCTGGCCGGTCAGGATATTCAGCAGATTGAAATCCACGGCGAGCCGCCCATTGGCGAGGCTCTTCACCCTGCCGACCACCAGGTAATCGCTTCCGGTCGCCTTCCAGGCGGGAAACTTCACCTGCGCAGCGTGCGTCGGCTTCGCCGGCATCTGGCCGCGCGGCAGGACGCTGAAGCGCCCACTGCCGGAGAGATCATGTTGGATGATGCCGGCCACGTCCGTGGCCGCCGACGGCGGCTCGGAAAACGGCGCGATGGCGATCGGCACCGGGTGAGTCACACCGGAGGTGACCTCGATCGTCAGTTGCGCATGGGCGGGCCGCACCGCAACGGCGGCGAGCAGTGCCGTGAGCAGCATCATGGGGGCGAGGGCCTGGGTCGATTTCATCATTTCTCCGTCAATTCGGCTTGAACTCGATGATCAGCCGGCGCTGGAACAGGGATGGATCCGGCGGCGGCGGCAGCGGTGAGGCGCGATACACCGCCGCTTCGATGGACTCCCGCACCGCACCATCACCGTTGCAGCGGCCGATACTCACATTCGTCACCGCCCCTCCTCGGACTTGGGTGACGTCCAGCACACAGTCGATGCCGGGATTGGCGCTCGCGGGCTTGATCCAGGCGTCCGCGATCCGGCCCTCGATCTCCTGCGTCCAGCTGGCCAGGCCGGCACGCGCCGCCGCATCGTTTTGCTCCTCCTGGCGAATGTTGCGCTGCAGCTCGGCAAGGGCTGCCGCGCGCGCCGCCTTCTCCCGTGCGGCCCTGCGCGCGGCGGCCAGCCGCTCGGCGGCGAGTTTTTTCTGCTCGGCGAGCTTTCTTTCCTCGGCCAGCTTCTTCTCCTGCGCAAGCTTGCGCGCTTCGGCAAGCTTTTTGGCTTCGGCCAGCTTCTGCGCCTTCGCCTGGGCCGCAGCCTGGGCCGCAGCCTGGGCGGCGGCTTGAGCCGCCAAGGCCTTGCGCCTCGCCTGCCGCTGCTTGAGCAGCTCCTGCTCAGCCTGTGCTTGGCGCTGCGCCTCGGCTTTCGCCAGCTGCGCACGCTGGGCGAGTTCCTTCGGCGTCGGCACCGGGGGCCCCTGGATGGGGGGCGGGGTTTGTGGCTCAGGCTTAAGCTTTGGCTTGGGCAAAGGCGCAGGCTTGGGCCGTGGGGCGGGCCGTGTGGCAAGCCCCATCCCCTTCAGCGTACGCGCATCGACCACCGTCGCGTCGATGGAGGGAGTCGGCGGTCCGGCGGGCTGCCGGAAACGCCACCAGCCATACGCGAGCAGACCGATGATTGTCCCATGCAGCAGCACGGACATTCCGATCGACAGCCAGCGGTCGCGCCGGGACTCGGCCATGCAGATGTGCTTCCCTCAGGTTCCCCGCTGGCGCTCAGCCGGCGGCAGCGTGATGAAACCAATCTTCCTCGCCCCCGCGCTCTGCAGCAGGACCATGGCCTTCATCACCACCCCATAGGCGGTCGCGGCGTCCGCCTTGAACAACACCGGCCTGTCTGGGTTCACGGCGAGCGCCGATGCGACCCGCGAGCGGATTGCCGCCGGGGCTGCCGGGCCCACCGTGTGGCCATTGACGCTCAAGTAGAGGTCGCCTTGCGCATCGAGCGAGAGCACGATCGGCTTGTTCTGCTGCATGTCCGCCGGCAATGTCTTGGCGGTGGCTCTCGGCAGGTTGACTTTAACGCCCTGGTTGAGCAGCGGCGCGGTAATCATGAAGATGATGAGCAGCACCAGCATCACGTCGATGTAGGGCACGACGTTGATCTCGCCCATCAGTCTGCGGCCGCGGTGCACTTGCGCCATGGACGGTCCCTACCGGGCCCTCGGCGCGCGCGGGCCCGGCCCTGCGGCCATCGGAGCGGCAGACGCCGATGTGGGGCCCGACGCGGCGGCGCCTGCGGCCGCCGACACGGTGGGCGCCGAGGCCAACCCCCGACCCGTGTGCCGCTGCAGGATGGTCGAGAACTCCTCCATGAAGGCATCGAAGCGCACCTCCAGGCGGCCGACCTGGTCGGCGAAGCGGTTGTAGGCGACCACCGCCGGAATCGCGGCGAACAGGCCGATGGCCGTGGTCACCAGCGCCTGGGAGATCCCCGGGGCGACCGCGGCGAGCGTGGCCTGCTGCACATCCCCCAGGCCGGAAAAGGCGGTCATGATGCCCCAGACGGTACCGAAAAGGCCGACGTAGGGGCTGACCGAGCCCACGGTGGCGAGCGTTGCCAGGCTGTACTCCAGGCGATCGATCTCCTTCAGCTGCGCCACGCGCATGGCCCGACGCGCCCCCTCCAGCATGAGGTCGGCCGAGCCGGCCCCGGACTGGCGCTGGCGCGCGAACTCGCGGAAGCCCATCTCGAAGATGTTCGCCATGCCGGCGGCGCCGCCGCGCGACTCGATCGCCCGGTACAGCTGCGACAGATCCCCGCCCGACCAGAAGTTGTTCTCGAACTGGTCGGCCTCACGCACTGCGCGCCCGAGCAGAAGCCGCTTGCGGAAGATGATGGCCCAGGAGGTGAGCGAGGCGAGCAGCAGCAGAGCGATCACGATCTGCACCGGCACGCTCGCCTGCACCACCAGCTGGATCAAGGAAAGATTGCCGTTCATGATGTACGGGCGACTCCGGGGTTACTTCAACTCGTTCAGCAACGGTTCAGGCAGCTTTCTCGGCCGCATCGTCTGCGCATCGACGCACGCGACCCTCACCTGCGCGGCCGCCAGCGGCTCATGGTCCTTCGCACGCAGAACCTGCTGCGTGAAGCGGATCGCCACCATCCCGTCGGCGCGCGGTGCGCAAGTGATGATGAGTTCGTCATCGAGCCGCGCCGGCCTACGGTAATCCACCGCAATGCTAACGACCACGAACAGCACCCCCGGTTCCCTCGCGAGCGCCTGCTGGGAGTACCCGAGCGAGCGCAGCCACTCGGTCCGCGAGCGCTCGAGGAAGCGCAGGTAATTTGCATAATAGACGACTCCGCCCCCGTCCGTGTCCTCCCAGTACACTCTCGCCGGCCAGGAGAACTCCCTCATCGGCCCTCCTCGAGCAGCGGCAGCGCGGCGCCGGGGCGCTCCGGGGCCTTCAGGCCGAAGTGCTCGTAGGAGGCGCGCGTTGCCACGCGGCCGCGCGCGGTCCTCACCAGGAACCCTTGTTGGATGAGAAACGGCTCGATCACGTCCTCGAGCGTGCCGCGCTCCTCACCGACGGCCGCGGCGATGCTGTCGATGCCCACCGGCCCCCCGTCGAACCTCTCGATGATGGTGGAGAGGAGCTTTCGATCGAGCGTGTCGAAACCCTGGCGGTCGACCTCGAGCAGGTCGAGCGCCGCATCGGCCACGGGCTCGCTGATGCGCCCGTCGGATCTCATCTGTGCGTAATCGCGGACCCGACGCAGCAGCCGGTTGGCGATGCGCGGCGTCCCGCGAGAGCGCTGCGCGATGCGCCACGCCCCTTCCTGCTCGATCGGCACGCCGAGGATCGAGGCCGAGCGGCGCACGATGTGCTCGAGATCCTCCACGCCGTAGAATTCGAGCCGCTGCACGATGCCGAAGCGATCCCTGAGCGGGGAAGTGAGCAGCCCCGCGCGGGTGGTCGCCCCGATGAGCGTGAAGGGGGGCAGGTTCAGCTTGATCGAGCGCGCCGCGGGGCCCTCCCCGATCATGATGTCGAGCTGGCAGTCCTCCATGGCCGGATAGAGCACTTCCTCGACCACCGGCGAGAGACGGTGGATCTCGTCCACGAACAGCACATCCCGCGGCTGCAGGTTGGTCAGGATCGCCGCCAGGTCCCCGGGGCGCTCGAGCACCGGGCCGGAGGTCTGGCGCAGGCTCACCCCGAGCTCGGCGGCGACGATGTGCGCGAGCGTGGTCTTGCCGAGTCCGGGCGGACCGAACACCAGCACGTGATCGAG
>JAJZLX010000144.1 GCA_021850555.1 Pseudomonadota bacterium
GTGAGCCGGGTCCGCGCCGATACGCTCGCGGTGGCGGGCGGCTGGAGTCCGAACACGGCGTTGTCGACCCACCTCGGGGGCCGGCCGCGCTGGTCCGAGGCGATCGGCGCCCATGTGCCCGGTGATCTGCCGCACGGGATGATCGCCGTCGGGGCGGCCTGCGGGGAGCTTTCGCTCGCGGGGGCGTTGCGTACGGGTGCCGAGGCCGGGCGCGAGGCGGCGAGCTCGGCGGGATTCGATGCGCCGCTCGAGCAGTGGAGCACGGAGGAGGAGCCGGTCGGCTCGGCCGGGCTGTGCAGCGTGCCGGGCTATCGAGGCAAGGCCTTCGTCGACTACCAGCACGATGTGACGGCCGAGGACGTCGAGATCGCGGCGCGCGAAGGCTTCCGCTGCGCCGAGCACCTCAAGCGCTACACCACGCTCGGCATGGGCACCGACCAGGGCAAAACCTCCCAACTCAACGGGCACGCGCTGCTCGCGACAGTGACGCAGCGGGACCCGGCGGATGTGGGGACGATCGCCGCCAGGCCGCCGTATACGCCGGTCGCGATCGCAGCCCTCGCCGCGGGCGCGCGCGGGGCGCAGTTCAAGCCCTGCCGGCTCACTCCGAGCCATCGATGGGCCGAGGAGCGCGGCGCGGTCTTTGTCGATGCCGGTGAGTGGCGGCGGGCGCGGTGGTTCCCGCTGACCGGTGAGGCCGATTGGCGCAGTACGGTGGCTCGAGAGGTCACGGGTGTTCGAGCCGGCGTCGGCATTTGCGACGTCTCGACGCTGGGCAAGATCGACGTCCAGGGAGTCGATGCCGGGGCGTTCCTCGACCGGATCTACGCCAACATGATCTCGACGCTGCCGGTCGGCAGGACGCGCTACGGGGTCTTGCTGCGCGAGGATGGCATCGTGCTGGATGATGGAACGGTCGCGCGTCTGCAAGAGGGCCACTACCTCCTCTCGACGAGCACGGTCCATGCGGGCCGGGTCATGCGCCACCTGGCGCATGCCCGCGAGGTACTCTGGCCGCAGCTCGATGTCCAGCTCGCCTCCGTCACCGAGCAATGGGCGCAGATCGCGATCGCGGGCCCCCGCTCCCGCGAGCTTCTGATGCGTGTGCTCGGGGATGCGGTGGACGTCGCGGGCGCGGCGTTTCCGTACCTTGCCTGCGAGGAATTTCTCTGGCAGGGCCGGCCTGCAAGGCTGTTTCGCATCTCCTTCTCCGGGGAGCTTGCCTATGAGCTGGCGGTGCCCGCGCGCTACGGGGAGGCCGTGGTACGCGCTCTCATGGCCGCGGGCGGGACACTGGGTGTCGTGCCCTACGGCACCGAGGCGCTCGGGGTGATGCGCATCGAGAAGGGCCATGCCGCGGGGGCCGAGATCAACGGCACGACCACCGCCGCCGATCTGGGACTCGGCCGGCTGGTGTCGACGCGGAAGGATTTCATCGGCCGGGTGCTCGCGGGCAGACCCGGTCTTGCCGCCGCCGACCGGCCCGCTCTGATCGGCCTCACCCCCGTCGACCGCAGTGCCCGCCTGAGCACCGGCGCGCACCTGCTGCGCGCCGGCGCGCCGGCGACGCTCTCGCACGATGAGGGTTTCATCAGCTCGACGGCCTTTTCCCCGACCCTCAAGCACTGGATCGGGCTCGGGTTCTTGAGCCGGGGCCGGGAGCGCATCGGAGAGCGCATGCGCGCCTACGATCCGCTGCGAGGCGAAGACGTGCAGGTAAAGATCGCGCACCCGGTCTTTTACGATCCTGCCGGCGAGCGGGTGAGGAGTTGAGCCGTATGGTCGATCCAACAGACGGACCGCTCTCGGCGCTTGCCGGATTGCCGGCGACCGCAGGCACCGGAGATGGCGTGGTGGCGAGGGAGCGCGACGGGCTCGGCGTCGCGCGGATCACGGCCCGCGACCGGCAGCTGGCGGCGCTCGAGCGGCTGGTCGAGAGACGCTTCCATCTCGCCCTGCCGAGGGGCCCCCGGCGCGCAAGCTCAGGGCAGCTCGCCGCGGCCGGCATCGGCCCCGAGTGCTGGTTGATGACTTGCGAGAGCGCCGGCAACGCTTTCGCCATCGACTTGCGCGAGTCGATCGGGGCCCACGCCGCAGTGGTCGACCTGAGCGATGCCTGCGTCATGCTGCGCCTTGCCGGTGCGAGGGTGAGAGAGGCTCTCGCCAGGCTGGTACCCGTCGATCTGCACGAGCGCAGCTTTCAGGTGAACGATGTTGCACAGACTGCGGCCGGGCATATGGCGGTGACGCTGTGGCGCCTCGAGGACCTAAGCCGGGGCGAGGCGGTGTTCGAGATCTCGGTCGGCCGCAGTCTTGCCCGCAGCCTGCATGGGGCGATCCGTGACAGCGCGGCGCAGTTCGGGTTCGTGTTCGAGCCGGCCTGAGCGCTGCATGCGCACTCCCGGATTCGCCGGTCGCGGTGCCCCCTGGGGCGCCCGGAGGGGCGATTATGCGCCGGCGCGATAGCCTCATGAGTTTTCTGAATCATTCCGGGCGGTACGCCCGGGACGCCCGGCTTGTATATTGACGGCGTGAGCTCTTCACGATCGGCGGCAGCGCATGAGGCAGAACCGACGTCATCCCGGCCAGTCCACACGGCAGGGCGCGCCCGAGCGCGAGACAGCCTACCGGCAGTTGCACAATCCATTCACGCCACAGCGGGCGTATTCGGATGAGGCGGTGGCGGCGATGCACGAGAGCGCCCTGCGCATCAACGAGACGCTCGGCGTCAAAGTGCTGCTTCCCGAGGCGCGCGCGCTCTACCGTCAGGCGGGAGCACTGGTCGATGAGGGCACCGGAATGGTGCGTCTGGGGCGCGAGATCATCGGGCACGCCCTCGAGCGCTGTCCGCGGGCCTTCCGGGGCTTCGGGGGCGACCCGGGGCGCACGGTCGAGTTCGCGCCCGGGTCGCTGGTGTTCATCGGCGGCTCGAGCTGCCCCAACGCGAGCGACCTCGAACGGGGGCGCAGGCCCGGATCGCTCGCCGATCTGACCGATCTCACCAAGCTCAGTCAGCACTTCGACGTCCTGCACGTGCTGGGAAACCACGTGGAGGCGCAGGACGTGCCGGTGCACGTGCGCCACTACGCCACGATGCGTCTGCAGCTGGCTCTGTCCGACAAGATGCCACAGGTTTCCGCACGCGGCACCGAGCAGGTCGAGGATTGCTTTGCCATGATCCGCCTGGCGCGCGGCCTGTCCGAGGAGCAGTTCCGGGCCGGGGTCTACGCCTACACCGTGATCAACAGCAATTCCCCGCGCACGCTCGACAACTCGATGGCGCAGGGCCTCATCGACTTCGCCCGCAGCGGCCAGCTCACGATCATGACGCCGTTCTGCCTGGCCGGCGCCATGGCGCCCATCACCATCGCCGGCGCCCTGACGCTGCAGCACGCCGAAGCGCTCGCCGGCATCACGCTCGCGCAGCTGGCGCAGCCCGGCGCGCCCGTGCTCTACGGCAGCTTCCTCTCCAATGTCGACATGAAATCCGGCTCTCCGGCCTTCGGCACTCCGACTCACCTGCAGGCGACGCTCGGGGCCGGCCAGCTCGCCCGGCTCGTGGGGCTGCCCTGGCGGGCCGGAGCCGGCACCGCGGCCAACGTGGTCGATGCCCAGTCGGCCTGGGAGACGCAGTTCTCGCTGTGGGCGAGCGTGCTCGCCGGGGCCACGGTCTGCATCCACGCGGCCGGATGGATGGAGGGCGGGCTCACCAACTCCTACGAGAAGTGCATCACCGACATCGAGGTGCTGCAGATGCTGGCGGAGCTGTGCGTGGCGCCGCCGGCGGACGAGGATACGCTCGGCTTCGAGGCGATCGCCGAGGTGCAGCCCGGCGGCCATTTCTTCTCCGCGGCGCACACCATGGCGCGCTATCGCACGGCGTTCTACGAGCCGCTGATCGCCGATGTGTCCAACTTCGGCACCTGGAAGGAAAACGGCGAGCATACCGCCACCGAACGGGCGCGGGAAAAGTGGAAGCAGGTGCTCGCGCAGTTCGAGCCGCCGGCATCGGCGGCGGCCTGCGCGCCGGCGCTCGATGAGTTCATCGCGCGGCGCACGGAGGAGGGCGGTGCGCCGCCGGTGAGCTAGGCGGCGATGCTCCTGGCGCGCCGCTCGTCCTCGAGCAGATCACGGGCGCAGCGGAAGAAGTGCCAGCTCGCCCAGAAGCCCGTCGGCACCAGGCACAGCAGCGCCAGGCGCAGCGACATCGCGGTCGGCGCTCCGTGCGGCGCGAACCAGTCGCTCAGGAACCCCACCGCCTGGGGCGCGATGATGAGGTTGCACACGTTGGCGATGAACAGCGTGATGGCGCAGTACATGGCGCGCATCTTCGGCAGGGCGAGGTTGTTGAGGATGCCGAAGCTCGAGCCGATGTAGACGTAGAGCGCGGGGATGTACAGCCAGAACAGCCAGCGGGTGAGTGTGAGCGAGGAGGTCGAGTAGATCACGGCCGTGACGATGGTCGCGAAGCCGATGTAGACGCCGAGCCAGCGCACGATGCGACGGGGATCGGCGAACGCCGGGCGCGAGAGCAGCCAGGTGCTGCCGATCATCGCGGCGCTTCCCCCGATGAGGTTCACGGGCCCGAGGATGGCGCCCGCCTGCGCGACGTTGAGCGAGTACGAGCGCATCAGGAAGGCCGGCGTCCACCACATCAGTCCCCAGCCCCAGAGCGCCGTGATCGCCCCCGCCACCATCAGATGCACCGCCGAGCGCTGTGACCAGAGGAATCGCAGCGTCTCGCGCAAGGGCGGAGCGGCCGCACGGCTTTCCACATCGAGCCGTCCGCGGCGCGGCTCGCGGATGGTGAGGAAGACGAGCACGCCGGCGACAATCCCGGGAATGCCCAGGAACAGGAACATGGTGCGCCAGCCGAACCGGTAGGCGAGCTCGCCTGCGATCTGCGAGCCCACCCAGGCGCCGATCGGCGCACCGAGGGCGAACAGCTGCAGCACCATCGGGCGGCGCTGCGCGGGGAAATAATCCGACAGGATCGAGCTGGCCCCGGGCGTGCCGCCAGCCTCCCCGACGCCGACGCCGATCCGCGCCAGGAGCAGCTGCCCGTAGCCGCGCGCGAGGCCCGTGGCTGTCGTAAAGGCCGACCAGGCCACGAGCGAGGCCCCGATGATGTTGCGGCGGCTGTAGCGGTCGATCAGCCAGGACAGCGGCAGTCCGAAAAAAACGTAGAAGAGCGCGAGCGACACGCCCGTGAGAAACGCGACGTTGGCATCCGAAAGGTGCAGTTGACGCCGGATGGGCTCGAGCACGGTCGAGATCGAATATCGGTCGGAGATGCTGAGTGTGTAGACGAGGCACATCATGATCGCGACGTACCAGCGCTGCGCCAGGCTGGTGGCCTCCTCCGCCGGCGTGCCATGCGTGTGCGCCGCCGCGACAGGCTCCATATCGGCACTCGCATCGCTACGCACTTCACTCACGCGGCACCCGCCTTCTCACCGTGCGCCGCCGTCCTCTAGGATGAGGGCGGCGGCTTTCTCGGCCACCATCAGGGTCGGTGCGTTGATATTGCCGGACGTGACCGAAGGAAAAACCGACGCATCGACGACGCGCAGCCCCGCGGTGCCATGCACTCGCAGGCGCGCGTCGACCACCGAGTGTGCCGGATCCGGTCCCATCGCGCACGTGCCGCACGGATGGAACACCGAGCCTGCGCGGCGGCGGAAATCCGCCAGCACCTGCTCGTCCGTGCGGACCTGCGCCCCGGGCAGGCGCTCGGACTCGGTAAGCCGCTCGAGCGGCGCCGCGCCGGCGATGCGCCTCAGCAGGCGTGCCCCCTCGTATACATCCGCGATGTCCTCGGCGGTGGCGAGGCTGTTCGGCGCAATCGCCGGGCTCGCGAACGGATCGGCGCTGCGGATGTGAACGCTCCCGCGGCTCGTGGGCCGGCAGGTGTTGAAGGACATCAGGAACCCCGGAAATGGATCGGGATTCATGAGCCGGCGGCTCTGGCCGGCAGTGGTGGTGGAGTAGCTGGCGGGATTGAAGTAGATGTGCAGGTTGGGGCGCTCGATTCCGGGACGGCTGCGCACGAATGCGCCCGCCTGATTGACGCTCATCGCGAGCGGGCCGTCGCGGTGCAGCGCATAGCGTAGCGCCGCCTTGAGCTTGCCGCTGAAGGGACCGAGCTCGTCGTTGAGGGTGGGAACCTTGGAGCGGTAGAAGTAGGAGACGCAGACATGATCCTGCAACCCTTGTCCGACGGCCGGCAGTGCCGCCACGAGCGGGATGCCGAAGCGCCCGAGCAGCGCCGGATCGCCTATCCCGGAGAGCTCGAGCAGCTGCGGTGAGCCGATGGCGCCGGCCGACACGATCACCTCGCGGGCCCTGGCCAGCTCACGCGTGCCCGAGCGGATGTACTCGACGCCCGTCGCCCGCGTGCCCTCGAAAAGCAACCGGCACACGTGTGCCCTGAGGGCGAGCCGCAGGCCGGGCCGGCGCAGAACGGGGCGCAGATAGGCGCTGGCGGCCGAGACGCGCACGCCGTCGTGGATCGTGACCTGCCAGAGGCCGGCGCCCTCCGGCTGCGCGCCGTTGAAATCGGCGGTCGTGCGGATGCCGATGTCGGCGCATGCGGCGATGAACGCGGAGCAGAGGGGATGAACGGCCTCGCAGGGGTCGTGGATGTGCACGGGCCCGCCCACGCCATGCCATTGCGAGGGACCGAGCGGGTGATCCTCGAGCTTCCTGAAGTAGGGCAGCACCTCGGCCCACCCCCAGCCGGGATTGCCCGCCGAGCGCCAGTCATCGTAATCGCCCGGCTGTCCGCGCACGAACACCATGGCGTTGATGGAGCTCGAGCCGCCGAGCACCTTGCCCCGCGGCCAGTGTGCGCTGCGGTGATCGAGCCCGGGATCGGGCGCGGCCTCGTACATCCAGTTGTATCGCGGATCGGTAAAGGTGCGCGCATACCCGACCGGAACGCGGATCCAGGGGCTTCGGTCCGAGCCGCCCGCCTCGAGCAGCAGCACACGCTGCCCCGCCTCGCTCAGGCGTCGCGCCAGCACGCAGCCGGCGGATCCGGCACCGACGATGATGTAGTCGTATTGCGGCATCGGTGTTCCGGCCGCACGGTGTGCGGCCCCCTGCATCAGCATACGAATCCGCGGATGCGAGGACCATGCCTTTTCCCGATGCCGCCATAGAAATTCTCGGCTTGGATCACCCCGGGATCTATGGAACCCTCTGGGACACGATGTCGTAATGCCGCAACATGGGCGTCGTAATATCACAAGTCACCCATCGGAAGGATGCGCGACCATGATCGGCATCAGACCGGAGCGCTCCGGCGCGCGGCATGCACCGGAGGGGGAAGCTCGGAGGGGTCCGGGCCCATGCCCTAAAAAGTTTATAACGTGCAGAGGTAGGCGCATGAAATCGAACCACAAGCTCTCACGCACCGTTGCCGCCATTCTGAGCGCATCGGCCGCCCACGCGGTGCTCGCCGCCAATACGAACGGCACTGCCGCCACCGCCTCTGCGATGGGCGCGCCACAGCTGCAGGAGATTGTTGTCACCGCGCAACATCGCACGCAGAACATCCAATCCGTGCCCATCACGATGGAGGCCCTCACCGGCAAGACCCTGCAGCAGCTGAACGTGCAGACCTTCTCGCAGTTCGTGAAGTACCTGCCGAACGTCACCACGGCCAGCGCGGGGCCCGGCAACGGCATCATATTCATGCGTGGTCTGTCAGACGGCGTCGTCGGGGCTCAGGGCCAGGGCACCGTGGGCACCTTCCCGAACGTCGCGGTGTACCTCGATGACTCCTCGGTCATGCAGCCGGGCCGCGATCTGAATGTCTACGCGGTGGACCTGAAGCGCATCGAGGTGCTGGAGGGCCCGCAGGGAACCCTCTTCGGAGCCGGCGCCGAGGCCGGCGTGGTGCGCTACATCACCAACAAGCCGGACCTCTATCACTACGAGGTGAACGTCAACGGCGCCTATGGCATCACCGCGCACGGGGATCCGAACCATCACATGAGCGCGGTGTTCAATTGGCCCATCATTCCGGGCAGATTCGCCGCGCGACTGGTGTGGTTCACGGACCATCGCGGCGGGTACATCAACAACCTGCCGGCGACCTTCAGCCGCAGCCCGCACGACGTCGGCCTCGTGTACGAGAACGGCGGCGTGGTGCCGACCAACAGCGTGACGATCAACAACTTCCAGATCGCCGGCAACGCCATCAATCCGGTCGATTACGGCGGCGGCCGCCTGGAGCTGAAATACAAGATCAACGACCGCTGGAGCGTGCTGCTCAGCGAGATGTACCAGGACATGAACGCGCAGGGGGTGTTCTACGAGATGCCCTACGGCAGCTACGGGCCGAACGTGGGCTCGGCGCAAGCCTACGTCGTCCCGGGCAGCATCGACGCGCAGCATCCCTCGGGCGTCATCGCCGGCCCCTATCGGGGCGTGCCGCTGCCGCCGCTGTCGGTGAACCTGTTCAATCCCTCCTACGACAGGGACCATTGGGAGAACACCGAGGTGCGGGTCGACGGCAAGGTGGGGCCGCTCAGCCTCGTCTACGCCGGCGCGTACCTCGACCGCCATACCCAGCAGCTCGGCGATTACACCAACTACGCCCGCGGCCGGTACGGCTATTACTATCAGTGCACGGGCGTCTCGTACAGCGCGACCAGCGGCAATGCCGGTGCGACCTGCAACTCACCGCGGTCGGCCTGGCACGACACGACGCACAATACGCACTTCTCCCAGGAGATACGCCTCAGCACGCCGAGCGACTGGCGGCTGCGGGGCCTGGTCGGGCTCTACTACGAGGACTACAAGCTCTACGGCCTCACCCAGTGGAACTACAACACCCTGCCGGACTGCTCGCCGACCGGCGCCACCAGCAACTGCTTCCTGCCGAAGGTGACCTTCCCCAGCATGCCCTATCAGTCCGGTCCCAACGGGTTCCCGACCCAGCCGGCGTTTTTCGACGATAGCGAGCGCACCTTCATCCAGCGGGCGGTCTACTTCTCCGGCAGCTTCGACATCGTGCCGCACAAGCTGATCATCACCGCGGGCGCCCGCTACTTCCGCATGTCCAATTCGGAGGTGGGTGGCTCCATGGGCAGCTTCTATTGCAAGCAGTTCAGCCCAACGAGCTATTTCGGGCAATGCCTGACGTCCAATGTGACGGTCTTCAACCCGAACAACCATAATCTCGGCCCGCTGATCAACGATCCGCATCTGGTGTATACGACCACCAATCACCTGCTGCAGACCGGCATGCGCGGGCGCGCCAACCTGACCTGGCGGATCACTCCGCAGGTCATGGCGTACTACACCTACTCGCAGGGGTTCCGGCCGGGCGGCTTCAATCGCGGCACCGGCTACTATCTCGACGGCGCGAACGGCCAGCCGCAGTGGGTGCGCCCGGCGGACTATCTGTCGGACAACCTGACCAACAACGAGATCGGCTGGAAGACCCGCTGGCTCGACAACCGGCTGCAGGTGGACGGCGCGGTCTATCAGGAGATGTGGACCCACACGCAGGTGCAGGTGTTCTGCCCGCAGTGCGGCTTCGGCAACCTGACCTTCACCACCAACGGCGCCAATTACCGGGTGCGCGGCATCGAGCTGGCGATCGACGCATTGCCGATGCGCGGCCTGTCGGTGCATGCGGCGGCATCCTGGAACAGCGGCCAGCAGACCAATGCGCCATTGCTGATAGACAATGTTCCGGGCAGCCCCAATTTCGGCAAGCCGATC
>JAJZLX010000350.1 GCA_021850555.1 Pseudomonadota bacterium
TCGCTCATTTTTCGGTTCAGCTCAATCTTGTCATCAAGCGTGCCTAGTATGTGAGCGATGGCGCGTTGTTCGAGAAGCGGTGGCACCGCAACCTGCATTTTGTCGACTCGCGTGATGTAGATGTGCTTGATCGTTGTCCCGTCGGCATCTCCTTCCATTCGGTTCTGATAGTGAGGTGCTTCAAGCAGGTACTTAATAAAGCGAGAGTCTGTCGAGTCAATTGGCTGAATTACTGCTACTGATTGGTTGACGCAAACATCCCGGCGATCACAAATTGCAACGCGACCAATGCTTCCATCCTTCGTAAGCAAGATATCCCCCACGCGGGGCCGGCTTTTGTCGGTTATGGAAGCCCGATATGCATCCTCTGACGTGTGACGTGTAGTTGTATAATCAATGCGGCCGCCACGGATATCCTTTGCGGTCACCATGATCGGACCTTCTTCTGTCGTCGGCATGGGGTTTGTGAACCCATAGGTCACACGCGAGACGAAGTTACCTAACGGCCCCACAGTCCAATGCGCGGGCACTTCGCCAACCTCGGCTGGTTGGGTTGTGGGCGCGCCTTTAAGCTCCAAAGCCAATCTCCTTCAGAGTAGCGATAATAGCGGCGTCAAGCTTCGCAGCCTCGACCTGCTGTTCGCGCAGTTTCGCGACTAGCCGCTTCATCTTCTCCTCGAACGGCTCCCCATCATCTTCCTGCGCCTCTGCGCCGACATATCGGCCCGGCGTAAGAACATGACCGTGTTTGCGCACTTCCTCTAGAGTCGCGCTCTTGCAGAACCCAGCGACATCGGCGTACTCGCCCGCATCCTTCTCTCCGCGCCAGGCATGGTAGGCATTGGCGATGCGGGCGACGTCTTCATCCGTGAGTTCGCGATGGGTCCGATCAACCATGCGACCGAGCTTGCGCGCATCGATGAATAGAATGTGGCCGCGACGATCCCGGAACTTCCCGTTCTGACGGTCCCGCGCCAGAAACCACAGGCAGGCGGGAATCTGGGTCGAGTAAAAGAGCTGCCCCGGCAGCGCCACCATGCAATCGACGAGGTCAGCCTCGATCAGATTCTTGCGGATCTCCCCTTCACCGGACTGATTCGAGGACATCGAGCCATTCGCGAGCACGAAGCCGCCTACGCCAGCGGGCGCCAGATGGTGGACGATGTGCTGCACCCAGGCGAAGTTCGCATTGCCCGCGGGCGGCGTCCCGTACTGCCAACGCTTGTCTTCCCTGAGCCGCTCCCCGCCCCAGTCGGAGATATTGAAGGGGGGATTAGCCAGGATGAAATCTGCCTTGAGATCCGGATGGCGATCGTTGTGGAAGGTGTCCCCATGGGCGATCTGGCCATCGATGCCTCGGATGGCGAGATTCATCTTCGCCAGACGCCAGGTCGTGTAATTCGATTCCTGGCCGTAGATGGAGATATCGGATTTAGCCTTGCCGCCGTTCCCGTTCCCGTTCGCATGAGCACGGATGAACTCTACCGACTGGACGAACATGCCAGAGGACCCGCAGCAGGGGTCATAGACCCGCCCCCGATAGGGCTCGAGCATTTCGACGAGGACTTTCACCACACAACGGGGCGTGTAGAACTCCCCGCCTTTCTTGCCCTCGGCGCTGGCGAACTGGGAGAGGAAATATTCATAGACGCGCCCGAGCACGTCCTTGGCGCGGCTTGCCTCGTCACCGATCTTGATATTGCTGATCAGATCGATCAGCTGGCCGAGGCGCGTCTTATCGAGCGCAGGTCGGGCGTAATCCTTGGGTAGAACGCTCTTTAGGGCTGGGTTGTCGCGTTCGATGCCAGCCATGGCTTCATCGACAAGCTGCCCGATAGTGCTCTGGCGTGCCTGAGCCTTGAGGTGCGCCCAGCGCGCCTCCGGCGGCACCCAAAAGATCGAGAGCGCTCGGTACTCGTCCTGGTCCTCGGGATCGGCCCCGCTCGCTTTCTCCGCTTCCAGCTTCGCGTGCTGCTCCTCGAACGCGTCCGAGATGTACTTGAGGAAGATGAGCCCGAGCACGACATGCTTGTACTCGGCGGCATCCATGCTGCCCCGCAGGGCGTCTGCCATCTGCCAGAGCTGTGCTTCGTAGCCGACGTTGGCGGCCGTGTCGCTCTGCTTGCCTTTGGTCCGTGCCATGCGCCTTATGCTCTCCTCTATCGTCGGTTGACAGGTAACGGGGGACGGAATGCGCGCTCGATCAATTCGGGCGCATCGCCATCGATGATTCGGGGGCGAAAGATGGTACGGGCATGGCGTACGCGCGCCACCCGGCGGTTCGTTGACGCCAAGCAGATTCTGGTGAGGTCCCCGTGCATGCGCGAGCCCGCCTTGCCTTCCTTTGCCGGGCACCACCGCGCGAGCGCACCCGGCCTCATTCTTAGATTCGCGTCAATGCTAGGTCTTTGTAGCTTTTCTTTCAATCACTTAGCGCGTTCGCACCTCTTGTGCGGAACCAGACTGACGCCACCTTAGGGACCACTGAAAGCGCGCTCGGAAATACCACAATGTGCGACGACGGCCGGAAGGGTCCGTGGTCGTGGTCAACCCGCACTTATCCTCTATCCAGCCGCGCGAATGTTCCCGGGCTGTTGATACTTTCTGAACATCCCCACCACTAGCCCGTAGATTTCCAGGTCATCCTTGGGCCGGATGGGCGCGTGAGCCTTATTGCCGGGTTTCAGGAAGAAGCCGCGGCGATCGTGCGCCAGATACTTCACCGTAAACTCGTTGTCCACGATGGCGACCACTACGTCGCCGGGCTTGGCCGGCGCTCCCCTTTTCACCACGACCGTATCTCCGGGCATCAATCCCGCCTCGATCATGGAGTCACCCTTTACGGTGAGCAGCACTGTCCGGGAAGGCTGATCGACCAGATACGCATCGACATTCAGGCCCTCTACCGGCACGTCGTTCACGGCATGCGGTATTCCTTGGCGCTGGGTATCGGAGACTGGCCGCTCGAAGAACCGATCACCTGGCTGCAGGCGCCCGCCGGGAGCGGAGTCCAAGAAGCCCGCTTCCTTCATCCGCTTGACGAAGGCCGCCACCGCGGATGTCGAGCGAAGCCCCAGAAGGGTCGCCACGGTTGAAAACGACGGCAGCACCCTGTGCTCGGCGTAGTAATCACGAAGCTTGGCCAAGTATTCGGGGTCACGATTGAGCATGGCGGACTACATCTACTGGCAGTTTATTTTTATACCGCTCGCCGAACACACTTGCCAATCCGTCGATGCTGCTTGACAATAGAATGATCATTCGATATCCTATGCAGTATTAGCGCAATCATTCTTGCTGCGGTGGAAGTGTCGGAGCTCATCACAATCGAGTTCCCAGAGGCGATCCGATCACGAAAGGTGGTGACGCGATCGCGGGCACGACCGACGGGCAAGGTCCCGTCCTGGAAAATGGGCCGGATGCTCCAATGGGAATCCGTCCCCGAGCTCAACGCAATGCGGCTCCTCGATGCGGATCCCTTCGTGCGTTTCTTTGCCGAGCAACCCCTGACCCTTCGTTACCGACTGAACGGGGAAAGCCGGATTCACTATCCCGACCTACTGGTGGAGCGCGATAACGACCTGAAGGAACTCTGGGAGGTCAAGTCGGCGAAGGATGCCGCTCGCGAAGAAGTCGCCGCGAGAACGCGCCTGCTGCAAGCCGCCTTGCCGACCTACGGCTACGAATACCGGATGGTCTATGCGGAGGAGCTGCGCCGGCAACCGCGCCTCTCGAATGCCCTCGAGATCCTCAAGTGGGGTCGCGGCCCGATTACAGCCGTAGAACGTGAGCGGATTCGCGCGATCCTGAATCGATTGCCCGCCGTGACATGGGGCGCCGCGGTGTCGGGCGCCCTAGGACGCTCCGGCCGCCATTCACTGTGCCGCCTCGTCCTCGAAGGCACGCTGGCTTTCGATGTCAACGAAAAGCTCCGCCTCGATACGCAATTCACATTATCCCGCATGAGGTTTGCACCATGAGTACTTCGACGTTTTCCGCGGGGACCCTCGTCGAGATCGACGGCCATCGTCACGTACTTTTACGCAAGATCGACGCGGACCTCTGGCAGCTCGAGGAGGTTCGCAGCAAACGGATCACCGAGCTCGCCGAGCGCGATCTGCAAAGTGCCTACGTGCAGGGGAAACTCGGATTCTGCGAGGATGACCGCGAAGGTTCGCCTTCGGTATCGAAACCCCGCCCCCCGGATTATCCCCCAGAGCAATGGGAGCGGGCGAAGATCCGACGTATGTACGTGCATGCAATCCTCGGCCTGCCCGGAACACGTCGAGCAATCGCGGCTGTCATTCAAGCCACGTGGGACAACCTTCGCCAGCCTGATCGCCCACCCGCAGCCTCCACCGTGCTGGAATGGCGATCGGTGTATCTCAAAGCCGGCAAGGACATTACAGCCCTGATCGAACGCCACGCAGCAAAAGGGAACAAAAAGCCTCGCTATCCAGCAGAGGTTGAACAGTTCGCAAAGGATGCGATAGATGCCCGATATATGACGCTACATCGCGGAACCATTCAAGATGTTGTCAATTATGCCACGGCCAGTGTGTGCCGGGAAAACGCTATGCGTCCGCAGACAATGCAACTGCCACTTCCCACACGCCGCCTTGTCAAGCGTCTGATTCAGGAGATTCCGGCGTTTGACCGTTATGCGGCCCGTCATGGACGGATCGCCGCCATGAAGGTTTTCCGCTCCGTGCAGGCTCATCGTGTAACGGTCGCCCCGCTCGAGCGGGTCGAGATCGACCACACGCTGCTCGATCTGTTCGTGATCGATGATCGGACCGGATTACCCCTTGGGCGGCCTTGGCTGACAGTCAGCATCGATGACTACAGCCGCTGTGTGCTGGGGGTATATGTCGGCTTTGAGCCCCCGAGCTACCTGACCGTTGCCCGCTGCCTCAAGACAGCGCTTCTTCCCAAGATCTGGCTTCCCGAGAAATATCCCTCAATCAAGTGTCAGTGGCTGGCGCACGGGGTGATGCGCGAACTTGTCGTCGACAACGGCACCGAATTCCACAGTATCAGCCTGGAGAACGCCTGCTTCACTCTGGGCATCGAGATCCACTATGCCCCCCGTAAGGTTGCCTGGTTCAAGGGCAAGGTCGAGCGATTCATCGGCACAGCCAATCGCGGGGTGGCCCACGGGACGCCGGGAACCACCTTCGCGAACATTTTCGAGAAGGACGACTACGACCCATCGAAGCATGCCATCGTTCGTCAGTCGACTCTGCTGGAGATCGTCCACAAGTGGATCGTGGACGTTTATCACCAAAAGCCACACCGGGCACTTGGTGTACCGCCTGCGCTCATGTGGACCAAGAGCATCGCGACCGAGGACATTCGGCTTCCTACCGATCCTGAGCGACTGGATGCCATCCTAGGCCGGAGCGAAACCCGGATGCTCACCCACAAGGGCATCGAGCTCAATGGTCTCCTCTACAACTCCCCTGAGCTGACGGCACTGCGCCGGCGGCTCGGAGATCGGTTCGAGGTCGAGATCCGCGTCGACGCCACCGATATCGGCGCAATCATCGTTCTCCCGCCTGATCGGGGGCCGCTAATTCGAGCACACGCCCTGGCTACGGACTACGCCTGCGGCCTTAGCGAATGGCAACACAAGGTGATTCGGCGCTACGCGGCACGGGAAGCAGGCCACTCCGATCTCCAGGGCTGGGTCGAGGCGAAGCGGGAGATCGCCGAGCTGATCGACCGAGAGCTCATGCATCGGAAATCGAAGTCCCGCAAACGCATTGCGCGCTATCAGGGCAACGGCTCATCCCGTCCTGCCCCGCCGTCACCACCGCGCCCTGATCTCCCCTCGGCCACAGCGGTCGACCCGGGGCCCGCTCCGGCGTCGCCAGCGCATCCGGAGGCAATTCCGGCGGTCGCGCCGACGAAGGACATCTACCCGCTCACGGAGGGTCCTGTCCGCAAGTACACGGCGATTCTTCGCAAACACACACGCCCAGAAGCCGTGGCTCAGGAGTAATCCAATGGCCATGCCGAGAAACCTCATTGATCGCATCCTGGTCCCCCACGCCGCCTTTCAGGGCGCGCTGCGCCGCATCAGTCAGTGCTACCGGAACGCGGAAGCACACGGCAATCCGGCCTGCCTGGCCATCGTCGGGCCCTCGCGAACCGGCAAGACCAGCGTCATGGAGCAGTTCGCATCGGGACATCCGATGGTGCGCACCGACGAGGGGCTCGAAGTGCCGATTCTAAGGGTGAAGACGCCATCCAAGCCTACCGTCAAGTCAATGGCGGAGATCATGCTCCGGGAGATGGGCGATCCGCGATTCGACAAGGGGACAGAAAACGCACGCACCGGGCGGCTCATGACGCTGATGCGCAACTGCGGAACGCGCATGGCCATGATCGATGAGTTCCAGCACTTTTACGACAAAGGCCAGAACAGGGTCATGCACCACGCCGCCGACTGGCTGAAGGTCCTGGTCGATGACACGGGGATCGGGCTCGTGGTCGCCGGCATTCCCGGTTGCCTCGCTACTGTCGAGCAGAGCGAACAGCTGCGGGGGCGGTTCCGCACGCCTGTAACCTTCGAACGGTTCGACTGGAGAAGTCCCGAAGATCGCGAAGAGTTTGCCGCCATCCTGAGCGCGTTTTATGACGCGCTCGCCGAGCACGTCGATCTCCCGGACTTCACGTCGGCGGAGATGGCGTTCAGGCTGTACTGCGCGACGGGCGGGCTGATCGGGTATCTCGCCATGCTGCTCAGCCAGGTGGTCTGGGACGCCATTGATGACAAACGGAAGGTTGTCACCCTCAAGCATCTGCGCGAGGCCTTCGCGCACTCCGTGCGCAGCAGCCACGACTATGGCGATGCTCCGGATCCATTCGGCCCCCGCTTCGCCACCGAGCCGTCGGAGGAACTGCTCACCAAAGTGTCCCGGATTGGCGCTGCCGCGCCGGCGGTGACCGAGGGCCGTCCGTCCCGCCGCAAGGTGTGGCATGCGCACGCTCGAGATGTGCTCTCCGCCGCGTGAGCCAGCGCGATGCGCTTGCTGTGCCGCACGCCGCGACCGCATCAGACGGAAAGTCTGTTCGGCTTCGTCCTGCGCGTGAGCGAGGCCAACGGATACGACACCCCGCGTCACATTTGGAAGGCCGCCGACCTACCTCGCGGTTCCGATCTCGCTCCCCGATTCCCGACCGAGCCGCTTGCCGCCCTCCTGGGACTGAAGGGCGATGCATTACATCCGCTGGCGTACCGCGCCGACCTGAAGAGCCGCGGATCGTTCAAGATCCTGGGTCATTCCCTCGGAGACGATTTGCGCGGCGAGCCGCTAAGGCTGAAGCATCCGGCTTTCTGCCCGCGATGTGTCTCCGAGGCGGGATACATCGACGCGTTTTGGGATCTCTCCGCCGCCGTGGCGTGTCCGATCCATGGATCGACGGTTCTCACCGCGTGTCCGGCGTGCGGGCATCGGATCGGATGGGAGCGGCCGGGTCTGCTCATCTGCGGCTGTGGTGGCTCGCTCCGGGACGCGCAGACCCAACGGGCGCCTCCACCGGTCCTTAACCTCATGACGCTGCTCCGGGCAAGGCTCCACGAAACGCACGGCGAGATCGAAAATCCGTGCGACCTGCCCCGCGAGCACTTGGTCTCAATGCCGTTTGGGGCGCTGCTCCATCTGATCGCCGTGCTCGGCGACATCGCAGCCTCGGAGGAGGACAGAGAAGCTTGCCTCCTGCGTGCGCCCACTGCACAGCGCTCGTTAGCCACAGCAGCGATGCAGCCACCAAAGTCGTGCACTCCGGGGCGTCTCACTGCGCAGATCGCAGCGGCTGTCCAGATCCTGAGCAACTGGCCGCATGGATATTACGACTTTCTCCGCGCGCTCGGCGAGCGTGCTCTTGCTTCTGGCTGGAACACCGTGAGCATGCGCGTACAGTTCGCCGGCCTCTACGAGACGCTCTTCGAGAACCGGCCCGCGACGCGCGAGCATTTCGCGTTTCTGAAGGAGGAATTCATCGCCTTTGGCCTTCAGCACTGGGGCAAGGGCATCATCGATCCGCGGATGCTGCGCGACAAGACCGCGCTGAAGAATGCGCGGTTCGTATCGAGATCGGAGCTCGCAAGACGGCATCGACTCTGGGCGCCGACGGTGCGCAAGATGACCGTCTCAGGAGCACTGGCGGGCATCACGGTCCCTATGAAGGGTATCGCGCGCGCAGTCGTCGATGCCGAGAACACGTCCATCCCGGCTCCGATCACAAAGATGCTCAATGTCAGGCAAGCCGCGAAGCGGCTGGGGCTCACCGTCCGCGTGCTGAAGCGCCTCAGGGAGCAGGGAATCTACGAGGCAGCCGAGCGGCGTGGATATGCGCACTCGTGGTTCGCGGACGAAGCAGCAACGTTCCGAGCCAGGTTGCTCGCTCTCGTGCCGGCCTCGTCGGGTCGTAACCGGCCGCGCACCGTCACGCTGAATGAAGTGGTGCGCAGGAGCACGCTACCGGTTGAGGCGCGCGTTGCGGTAATAGTTGCGCTTCTGAACCGTGCTCTGAAACCCGTGTGTCGTTTCGGCCCGAGTCCCGCCAGCATCCTGCTGAAGAAGCAGGACGTCGACACATTCATCGACATCTACCTGAGACCGCTCCTCGGTTCGACCTGCTCCTTCAAGGTGTGCGCCCAGAGGACCGGTCTGTGCTCGTCCGCAATTGCGGGGGCGGTCAGAGCCGGTCATCTCGTGCAGACGGTCGTGAGGGGCAACAAACGCATCACCGTCGCATCGGTGGAACGGTTCCGGTCCACGTACCTTCCGCTAGCAGAGGTCGCACGGAAGAAACGTCGGTCACCGCGCCTGCTGGCCAGGCTGATCCGCAAGAAGCGCCTGTCTGTCATGTTCATCGATCGGGCGAACCACGCCAGTCCACAAGGATTCATCCGCCGCTCGCAGGTGTCGACATTGATGGCTGCAGTCGCCGAATATGTCGCTGACCAGGCTGCACATCGTCCGCGGGTCAATAGCCTCGCGGAGCACGAAGATCGGCTACGCGCCTTTTGCACGCGGAGGATCGAAGGCGGACAAGGTCTGCCGCGCAGGGGCGGCGTTCCCATCAAGCGAGCCATTGCATCGGCATGCGGCTTCACCCGAGACCTGTTCTACAAACAGGCCCGTATTCAGCGCGTGCTCGACGAATTCGACCGCAAGGAGCGCAAAATGCATAGGGAACGATGCTTGAGGCCTGCGGAAGTCGTAGCGGATTATCTGGCGAGATTAAAACAGGCGGGATCACCGCTACCGAGTTGGCAGGGCCGACCGAACGTTCTTAGGATCGCCGAGGAGTGTAAGATTCCACGGCATGCGATCCAGGGGGATGCCGAGATCGCGAAGATGCTGAGCGACTTCATGCGCCAAAGTGATTTCCGTAAGGCAAAACCCCGGCGCTGAAACCGGGTTGCGCGCGGCACCCTGACTCAATACCGACCTTCCCAAAGGAAATGCGGCGAGGAGATCCTCGCCGCGAATTCACAATCGACCCAGATTGGTCCAGCTTTATGAGGCCCGCAGTCCGGCCTTCTGGGGTCCAAGTCCAGCCTTTTGAGTCAACCCACACCCGACACATTCCTTTTGCGGGCCCCGACATACTACATACATTTCGAGTCGCCACAGTTGAGACACGTCATGCAGCCGTCCATCATCACCACGGCTGCAGTGCTGCACTTCGCGCACAGCTGCGCCC
>JAJZLX010000046.1 GCA_021850555.1 Pseudomonadota bacterium
TGTCCCTCAACTTCGCCCAGGTGAAGGTCGAATACGCGCAGCAGGCGGACAAGGGCGGCAAGAAAGGAACGCAGAGCTTCGACTGGAACATCGCCGAGAACGCCAAGTCTTGAGCGACTCGCAGCAGCTGTTCCGGAACGGCAAGCTCCGCGAGTCTCTCGCGGCGCTGCAGAGCGAGGTGCGCGCTTCGCCGGCCGATGCGAAGCTGCGCACCTTCCTCGCCCAGATGCTGATGCTGACGGGCGATTGGGACCGGGCCGTCAATCAGCTGCAGGTGGCCGCAGAGCTCGATGCGTCGGCGCTGCCGATGAAGCATGCCTACACGGCGGCCATCGACAGCGAGCGGCTGCGGGCGGCGGTGTTCGCCGGCGAGAAGCGCCCGCTCATCCTCGGCGACCCGCCGACGTGGATCGCCGTGCTGCTTCAGGCCCTGACGGCGCTGGCGCAGGGCAGGGCGCAGGAGTCCGCGCAGCTGCGTGCGCAGGCGCTCGAGGAGGCTGAGGCGACGGCAGGGCGCATGAACGGCACCGAGTTCGACTGGATCGCGGATGCCGACTCGCGCTTGGGCCCGGTGCTCGAGGTGTTCCTGAACGGGGCGTATTACTGGGCACCGTTCTCGAGGATCCGGCGCATCGTCATCGAGCCGCCGGCGGACGCGAGGGACCTCGTGTGGGTGCCGGCTCAGTTCACCTGGAGCAACGAGGGTCAGGCGATGGGATTCATCCCCGCGCGCTACCCGGGCTCCGAGCACAGTGAGGATGACGGGGTGCGAATGGGCCGCAGGACGCAGTGGCAGGCCATCGGAGACGGCGCATTTGCCGGCATCGGCCAACGGGTGCTCGCGACCAACGGCGATGAGTTGGGGCTGCTCGAGGTGCGAGAGCTCGTGCTTAAGAGCGACTGAGCACGAGCCATGGCCGAGCTCAGCTTGCGCGAGCGTCTCCAACCGGCGTTGCTCGATCGGCTCGAGGACGACGAGCGATTCCTCACGATCTTTCATGTCGAGGTCGCTCGCGCGCAACTCGCGCGGCTGAAGCTCACCGAGCGCGAATGGCTCGAGATCCTCTTTGCCCAGGGGCTGCGGATCGTCGAGGATGAGCGGGACGGGGCGGCGGACCGCGCCGGTGAGGACCCGCTCCACTCCCGGCTCTTTGCGCCGAGCGGGCGAGTGAGTCCGGCACATCTCAAAGCGCTGGTGTTGAAGCCCCCGGGCGCGCCGCAGGGCATCGCGGTGCAGGAGTTCTGCGGGATCGAGACGCACACCGTGCCGAACACCATGCTCGAATCGAGCGAGCGGCGCAACGTGTCGATGCGGCGGCTGCGCGAGTGCGTGCTACGCGATGTCGCCTCGCTCCTCAATGCGCTCAACCTCGAGACGAGCGTCGCTCTCGAGCGCTACCCGCGCGTGCAGCGCTCGGTGCTGAACTACGGCATGCGCTCGCTGGCGGGGCTCTCTGCGGCCGCGGTCGATCCGGCCACGGCGGCCGCGGGCATCGAGGAGGCCATCCGCCGCTTCGAGCCGCGGCTGCGCAAGGTGCACGTCGCGCCCGAAACGCGCGGCGAGCGGCGGGAAGGCCATCAGCTGTCTTTCCGGATCGACGCGGAGCTCTGGGGCCAGCCGGCGCCGCAGCAGCTCATCCTGAGAACGCGTATCGAGACCGACTCCGGCGACGTCTCCGTCAGCGATTCCGGCGCAGGTTGAGCCCATGGACCCGCGCATCCTCGAGTACTACAACCGGGAGCTGCAGTTTATCCAGGAGATGGGCGCGGAGTTCGCCGAATCCTATCCGAGGATCGCCGCGCGCCTCGGGCTCGAGGGACTCGAGTGCGCGGACCCGTACGTCGAGCGGCTTCTCGAGGGCTTCGCGTTCCTTGCCGCGCGCATTCAGCTGAAGCTCGATGCGCGCCACCCGGATTTTACGCAGCATCTGCTCGAGATGATCTACCCGCATTTCCTCGCGCCCGTGCCGTCCTGCACGGTCGTCGAGTTCGCGCCCGATCCCAAGGAAGGCGCCCAGCTCGCCGGTGTCACCATTCCCCGCGGCGCCGTTCTGAGGACGCCGCTCGGCAAGGGGGATCGGACGGCTTGCGAGTTTCGCACCGGTCACGCGGTGAGCCTCTGGCCGCTGACGCTGATCGAGGCGAAGTATCTCTCGGGCACCGGCGCGCTCGCCATGCAGGACATCCCGGTCGACGCCCGGGCCCGCGCGGGCATTCGCCTGCGGCTGAAAGCGGCCCCAGGGGTGAGCATCGACACGCTGGATCTCGATTCCCTCACATTTTTCCTCAAGGCGACGCCCGGGCTCACTCAGGCGCTCTATGAGCAGATCACCGCCGACTGCCTCGGCTTTTGCGTGCGCTCGACGCAGAAGGGTGCCACGGTCCTCGCGCGCTCGGCCGCGAGCGTGCGCCAGGTCGGATTCGAGGACGAGGAGGCGCTGCTGCCGGTCACCCGGCGCGGCTTCCAGGGCTATCGCTTGCTGCAGGAGTACTTCGCCTTTCCCGAGCGCTTCCATTTCTTCGCGCTCGACCATCTGCGCGAGGGCATCGCGCAGTGCGCGGGCGAGGAGCTCGAGATCCATCTGGCGCTCTGCCGCGCCAATGCGGCGCTCGAGAACGCGCTCGATGCGAGCCACTTCCGCCTCTTCTGCGCGCCCGCGGTCAACCTTTTCCCGCGCGCCGCCGACCGCATTCACCTCGAGCCGTTCGACACCGAGCAGCATCTGCTCGCCGACCGCAACCGGCCGATGGATTTCGAGATCTTCGGCATCGAGCGTCTGAGCGCCGTCGACACCGATGGTGAGCCGATCGGCGAGATCCGCCCCTTCTACGCGACCGATCACCAGAGCGACCTGGGCTCGCCCGCGCTCTACTACACGATGCAGCGGCGAGCGCGATTGCCGTCCGCACGCCAGCAGCAATTCGGTACGCGGGCGGCTTACGTCGGCAGCGAGTGCTTCGTCTCGGTCGTCGACAGCGCCCAGCGCCAGCTCGAAGGCCGGATCCGGCAGATCGACGCGCAGGTGCTGTGCACCAATCGGGATCTGCCGGTGCAGCTCGCCGTCGGACAGGGACGCACGAGCTTTCTCATCGAGGGCGGCATCCCCGTCGAGTCCGTCCGTTGCATCGCCGGTCCGAGCGCGCCGCGCCCATCGCCGGCTTTCGGCGACACGGCGTGGAGGCTGATCGGGCAACTCTCCCTCAACTATCTCTCGCTCATCGAGGAGGGCAGCCCGGCCGCGGCGCAGATGCTGCGCGCCATGCTCGCGCTCTACCGCGATCCGAATGACTCGGCGGCGGCGCGTCAGATCGAGGGCGTGGTGGGCGTGGGCTATCGGCCGCTGGTGCGGCGCATGCCCATCCCCGGTCCCATCAGCTACGGCCGCGGCCTCGAGATCACCCTGACGCTGGATGATGCGCCGTTCGAGGGCGCTGGCGTCGTGGTGCTGGCCACGGTTCTGGAGCGGTTCTTCTCGCGCTACGTTTCCATCAACTCGTTCACGCAGACGCGCCTCGACTCCGCGGCGCGCGGGACGATCAAGACATGGCCGGTACGAGCGGGCAGACGTCAGATCGTGTGAGCGCCGAAGCGTCTGCGCGCGCGGCCGCGCCCAAGCGCTCCGCAGCGCTCGAGCAGCTGGGCACCGAGCCGCATCGGTTCACGCTGTTTGCCGCGTTGCGGCTGCTCGAGCAGAGCTTCCCTGACCGTCCGCGTCTCGGGGAGTCGCGCAGGGTCGCGGACGATGCCGTTCGTCTCGGGCAGAAGCCCAGCCTGTCGTTTGCGCCCTCGGATGTCGCCGGCTTTCAGGGCGTCTCGGAAGAAAGGCCCGCGCGGCTCGAGCAGTTCTCGTTCGGCATCTTCGGTCCCAACGGGGCGCTGCCCCTGCATCTCACCGAGCACGCCTACGAGCGCTACCGGCAACGCGAGGACCCGACCCTCACCGATTTCGTCAATCTCTTCCAGCACCGGCTGATCTCGCTCTTCTATCGTGCCTGGGCCGAGTCCGACCCGGCGACGAGCTTCGACCGTCCCGAGAGCGATCGCTTCGCCTCGTACCTCGGCGCCCTGGCCGGTCTCGGCACATCCTCGGCGTTTTCCCGCGACGCCGCGCCCGATCGAGCGAAGCTCTGCCGGGTGGCGCATTTCGCGTCCCAGCCACGCTCTGCGGAGGGCCTGGAGAGCATTCTTGCGGAGTATTTCCGGCTTGCCGTCGAGGTGCGCCAGTTCGTCGGCGAGTGGATGGCCGTGCCCGCAGAGCTCTTCAGCCGTCTTGGCCGGGATCCCGCAGCCGTCTCGCTCGGGCGCACGACGGCCCTCGGCGCGCTGAGCTGGCAGTGCCAGCACAAGTTCGAGATCGTCATCGGGCCGCTCGATCTGAGGAGCTTCCGGGACTTGCTTCCCGGCTCGCGCGGGCTCGCCGAGCTCGCCGCTCTCGTGCGCCTCTATACCAACGAGGAGTGGAGCTGGCAGCTGCGCCTGCTGCTGCGGGATGTCGAGGTGCCGGGGGTGCGCCTGGGGAGCGCCGGACAGCTCGGATGGACCACCTGGCTCGGCGGGCGGGGACAGATGGCGGACGATGTGGTGATCCAGGAACCGACTTCAGACTGCAGTGTGCGGAAGATAAAGACATGAGTGACATCAGTCGTGTGGCGCTTTTCGGCAAGCTCAACAGCCTCGCCTACAAGGCGATCGAGAGCGCCACTGTATTTTGCAAGCTTCGGGGTAATCCGTACGTCGAGCTCGTGCACTGGCTGCACCAGGTCCTGCAGCTGCAGAGCTCCGACGTACATCTGACCGTGCGCGCCTTCGGACTCGATCCGGCCCGGCTCGCCCGCGACATGACCGAGGCGCTCGACCGGCTGCCACGCGGGGCGAGCTCGATCTCCGATCTGTCCTCGCACATCGAGGATGCCACCGAGCGCGCCTGGGTCTGGGCGACCCTCAAATACGGCGAGTCGCGCATCCGCACGGGCCACGTCCTCGTGGCCCTCGCGAAGACCTCGGACTTGCGCAACGCCCTGCTCGCGATGTCGCGCGAGTTCGAGAAAGTGAATCCGGACAAGCTCGCGGACGATTTTGCGAAAATCGTCGCCAGCTCCCCGGAGGAAACCCTCGGGGCGAGCGACGGCAGTCAGCTCACCGAAGCGGCGGCTCCCGGGGAGGCGAGCGGAGCGCTGCCTCCGGCACAGCTCGGCAAGCAGGAGGCGCTCAAGCGCTTCACGGTGGACCTGACGGAGCAGGCGCGGCTCGGCAAGATCGATCCGGTGGTCGGCAGAGATGAGGAGATCCGCCAGATCGTCGACATCCTGATGCGACGGCGCCAGAACAATCCGATCCTGACAGGCGAAGCGGGCGTCGGAAAAACGGCGGTCGTCGAGGGCTTCGCACGCCGCATCGCCGCCGGGGACGTCCCACCGTCGCTGAGGGAGGTGACACTGCGAGCGCTCGATGTCGGGCTGCTGCAGGCCGGGGCGAGCATGAAAGGCGAGTTCGAGCAGCGCCTGCGTCAGGTCATCGACGAGGTGCAGGCATCGCCGAAGCCGATCGTGCTGTTCATCGACGAGGTGCACACGCTGGTCGGGGCGGGCGGCGCGGCGGGAACCGGCGATGCGGCCAACTTGCTGAAGCCCGCGCTGGCGCGCGGCACGTTGCGGACCATCGGCGCGACGACCTGGGCGGAGTACAAGAAGTACATCGAGAAGGACCCCGCGCTCACGCGGCGATTTCAGACCGTCAAGATCGAGGAGCCGAGCGAAGCGAAGGCCGTGCAGATGATGCGCGGGGTCGTCTCGGTGATGGAAAAGCACCACCGCGTGCAAGTGCTCGACGAGGCGCTCGAGGCGGCCGTGAAGCTCGCCCATCGCTATGTGCCCGACCGACAGCTGCCGGACAAGTCCGTGAGCCTCCTCGATACGGCGTGCGCGCGGGTCGCGGTAAGTCACCACGCGACGCCCGCCGAAGTCGAGGACAGCCAGCGTCGCATCGAGGCGCTCCAGACGGAGCTCGAGATCATCGGGCGGGAGGCGGCCATCGGCGTCGAGGTTGGCGAGCGATCCGAGAGCGCGCAGTCCGCGGTGCGCGAGGAGCGTGAGCGGCTGAAGACGCTGCAGGCGGCGTGGGCGCGGGAGAAGGCGATCGTCGATGAGATCCTCTCGGTGCGCGCGAAGCTCAGGGCATCGGGAGCTTCCGCGGACGCCTCGGCGGCAACAGCGACAGGCGGGCCGGCCGCGGTGCCTGCGAGTGCGGGTGCGACGGACGCTGCGGGCGCCGATGCGCCGTTGACTGAGAGCGAGCGGACCGCCGCGCGCGCGCGCCTGCGGGAGCTGCAGGGAATGCTTGCCGAGACGCAGGGGGAACGGCCGCTCGTGCTGCCGAGCGTAGATGAGCAGGCGGTCGCCGGGGTGATCGCCGACTGGACCGGCATCCCGGTCGGGCGCATGGTGAAGGACGAGGTGGCGACCGTGCTCACTCTCGCCAAGACCTTGGGCCAGCGCGTCGTTGGCCAGGATCACGCGCTCGAGATGATCACCCGGCGGATTCAGACCTCGCGCGCCAGCCTGGAGAATCCCAACAAGCCGATAGGGGTGTTCATGCTGGCCGGACCCTCGGGTGTCGGCAAGACCGAGACGGCGCTCGCGCTGGCCGAGGCGCTCTACGGCGGCGAGCAGAACCTCATCATTATCAACATGAGCGAGTTTCAGGAGGCGCACACGGTCTCCACGCTGAAGGGCGCACCGCCCGGATATGTCGGCTATGGGGAGGGCGGAGTACTCACCGAGGCCGTGCGCCGCAGACCCTACAGCGTCGTGCTGCTCGACGAGGTGGAAAAGGCCCACTCCGACGTGCACGAGATCTTCTTCCAGGTCTTCGACAAGGGGATCATGGAGGACGGGGAGGGCCGGCTCATCGACTTCAAGAACACCCTCATCATCCTCACGACCAACGTCGGCACGGACCTCATCATGGGGATGTGCAAGGACCCGCAGCTGCTGCCCGATCCCGAAGGCATCGCAAAGGCATTGCGCCCGCCCATGTTGAAGAGCTTCCCGGCGGCGCTCCTCGGCAGGATCGTAGTGATTCCCTACTACCCACTCGCCGATGCGGTGCTGCAGAGCATCATCCGGTTGCAGCTCGATCGTGTTGTGGCGCGCATCCGGCAGAATCACGCGGCGGCGCTGCGCTACGACGAGGATGTCGTGCGCCTCATCGCCGCGCGCTGCGCCGAGCCCGAGAGCGGCGGCCGCATGATCGATGCAATCCTCACCAACACGCTGCTGCCGCAGGTGAGCCGAGAATTCCTCGAGCGCATCTCCCAGGGCATGGCGACGCGCGAGGTCGCGATATCGGTCAAGGACAGCGATTTCGGGTATTCCTTCGCCTAGCAGTCCGGCGATGTCTATATCAACACGTTCAGTGCACAAAAGCGGCGCAATGGCACCGCGAGGAGATAACAGGTGAATCCAACGATGTGGATGCGCGATCTGCCGGACGACAAATGGCTGCGTCAGATCATCATGCCGGGCAGCCATGACGCCGGTGTCTACGGCACGGCGCAGGTCGTTCTGCGCACGACTTCGCTCGTCAAGCGGGAGTACACGGTCTGCCAGCACTCGGATTTTTCCAAGCAGGCTACGGCCGGATCCCGCTTCTTCGACTGCCGGGTATTCTTTCGCAAGCTTCCCCAGGCCGAGCGTGCGGGCAAACAGCTTTACGGGAAGTCGGGGCAGGCGTCGCAGAAGTACGAGAATACCCTAGGCCACTTCGCGCGGGAGAAGGTGAAGGGCGCCGTGCAGCCCAAGATGGGCGGCTTCGGCGGCACGCTCGCGGTGATCCTGCGCGATGCCCTCGAGTTCGTGCTGGCCCATCCGACCGAATTCATCATCCTGCGCTTCTCGCATACCTATCATCCCACGGAGTGCGTGCACGAGATCAAGAACATCATCGGCGACCAGCGCTACGCCAACGCGGTGTTCAAGGAGCAGGGCAATCTCGCCACGCGCCGCATCGGCGACCTGCGCGGCAAGGTGATCATGGTCTTCGACGAGCAGTTCAACCATCACATCACGCCGACCGAGGGCATCCTGCGCTTCAAGAAGTATTCCGACGGCCTCACCAACATCAGCGGACTGGCGACCTGCGGGACGTTTTCGAGCTCCCTCAAGATGTCGAAAGTGCACGAGGGGGCGATCGACGCGGTAAACAAGCACTTGGCGCATCCGCCCGATCCCGGACATCTGCACTTCGTCTACTGGCAGCAGACCGCCGGCATCATCGGCGAGAAGGACGTGTTCAAGACCACGGTGGCGCCGCGCAAGCCCGGCAAGCAGTGGAGCGGCGGCACGCATGCGAATCTCGCTGACTTCGCCGCGGAGCTCAAGCGGATATACGACAACAATGGCCGCAGGATTCCGGCGAACGTGGTCTCGCACGACTTCGTGACCTCGGACACCTGCGAGAAGATCATTCGCCTCAATCCCGAGGTTACCTGAGAACACGGGGAATGATGCGGATCCGGCAGAGCCACGAGGCGGCGCTGCGCTGCGGCTAACGATGTCGCGCGCCTCATCGCCTCGCGTCCCACCGAGCCCGAGAGCAGCTGGTCTACGAGCCAGAGGGGCCCATTGGCCCTCACACGCCGGCTCCCACTTCCGCTGCGGAGCCGCCGCCTCGGACCGCGAGCCGGTACGTGTGCGAACTGCTCGACAATTTCGCGCGAGGGGTGTGTCCACTCGGCACTGGAAGGGGCCGGCTTCGGCAGGATCTGCATCTAGCACGGCATTCTCCGGCGGGAACGGCGCGGAGGTCGCAGGTCTCATCGTGCCTGGCGAAGCGATCTGAGGCATCATGCGTCGCGGAAACGAGGGGAACATCGCACTAAGCCGCGGTAGTCCTTGAAAACTCATGTCTTTTCCTGCTATGTGTATCGCAATTTCTCAGCTTCGTCTGGAGCATCGATGGCGCGCGCGAAAGTAGTCGAGTTCGACTATTACCAGTTCATCGGGCTCATGCGCCGTGCAACCGACGCGGGCAAGCGGATCGACAAGGCGGACGGCAAGCGCTGGGTGGATTACATAAAATCCCGTGGAATCAATGAAGTAGGCGCCACCGCCATCGCCCGCCAGAAGTTCGAGCAGGCCATTGCGGTGATCATCGACGAGGGGCTCGACACGGACGGTTTATACTTCTACTCGAAGAACGACGAAGGTTGCCTGCGCCTGCAGACGATCGAGTGACCGGCGGGCGCGATGCCGATCGCGGCGCGGCGGATGGGGCGGTCTGCGCGGGAGGACCGCTGCGGGCGCAACGAGAACACCAATGACCACCAAGTACCAGGACAACCGGTCCGTCAAGGTGACGAGTCCTTTCGGACCGAACGTGCTCGTGTTCGCGAGCATGACCAGCGCGCAGCACCTGAGCCGGCCCTTCCAGTGCGACATTTCATTGCACAGCGAGAGCGGGGATCTAGATCCTGACAAGATCCTCGGCAAACCGCTCGTAGTGTCGCTCGCGACGACGGGGCAGAAGCCGCTGCGCTACTTCCACGGCCTGGTCACCAAATTCCAGCAGGTCGGCTACGACGAGCGGATGCACCAGTACCGGGCCGTCACGCGGCCGTGGTTCTGGTTTCTCACGCGCACGGCCGACTGCCGCGTCTTCCAGAACCAGAGCGCG
>JAJZLX010000359.1 GCA_021850555.1 Pseudomonadota bacterium
GACGGTCGCCGAAAGCAAGACAGGCGTCGCGTAATGTGATGAGAGACATCGGAAGGGTCTAAGTCAAATGGACGTGCCGCCGCCGGACCGGTATAGTGCACGCCGCAAGACTATACAGGCGCCAAGCGGTCTGCGCCTGCTTCGCTCGCGGTCAAGCCATTCCGGCTTCGCTTCGATTCCTAAAACATCCCCTTGCGGAGACCGCCACGGCTGATCAGAAGGCCTGCGCGCAGCCCCTCGGGGCTGCGGGTGGCCCGGCCGTTTGCGCGAGTTGCTTTACAGAGGTATACATGTCATTTTCCACACTCGGGTTGCTGCCCGAGCTGGTTCGCGCCGTCGAAGAAAAGGGCTATACGACGCCCACCCCGATCCAGGCCGGCACGATTCCCGCGATTCTCACCGGTCGCGACGTTCTGGCCGGCGCCCAGACCGGTACCGGCAAGACTGCCGCGTTCGTGCTGCCGATCCTGCAGCTGCTGAGCCAGGGTGTCCCGGGAGGCCCGCGCAGCGCGCCGCGCGCGCTCGTGCTGACTCCAACGCGCGAGCTGGCCGCCCAGATCGCGGACAACGCCGCCGGATACGGCCGTTATCTCGCCCTGCGCACCGCCGTCGTGTACGGCGGAGTCGGCGTCAATCCGCAGATCGATCAGCTGCGTCGCGGTTGTGACCTGCTCATCGCCACGCCGGGCCGGCTGCTCGATCTGAGCGAGCAACGCGTCCTCGACCTGAGTCGGATCCGCTGCTTCGTGCTGGACGAGGCGGACCGGATGCTGGACATGGGTTTCATTCATGCCATCCGCCGGGTTCTGAAGCTTCTGCCCGGGGAGCGGCAGAACATGATGTTCTCGGCCACTTACTCGCAGGACATCCGTGCTCTGGCGCAGCGGATTTTACGCGACCCCGTGACCGTCGAGGTCGCAAGCCGCAACGCCACCGCCGAGCGGGTGACACAGTGTCTTTACCGGGTGCCGAAGGAGAACAAGCGTCACTTGCTGGCGCATCTGATCCAGGATGGCAATTGGCAGCAGGTGCTGGTGTTCACCCGCACCAAACACGGCGCCAACCGGCTGGCCAAACAGCTCGAGGGCGCCGGCATCGCCACCGGGGCGATCCACGGCAACAAGAGCCAGAACGCGCGGGTGCGCGCCCTCGAGGACTTCAAGAGCGTGCGGATCACGGCGCTCGTGGCCACGGAAGTCGCCGCCCGCGGTCTCGACATCAAGGAGTTGCCGCACGTCGTCAACTACGAGCTGCCGAACGTTCCCGAGGATTACGTCCATCGCATCGGGCGTACCGCCCGCGCGGGCGCCAGCGGCTCGGCTGTCTCCCTGGTGGCGTCGGACGAAGAGCCGCTGCTGCGCGATATCGAGAGGCTGCTCAAGCGCTCGATCCCCGTCGCGCCGTTGCCGGCCTTCCCGATCCTCAATACCCCGGAAGCCGATCCAGGTGCTGAGCGGGCAGGAGCCGACCGCGCTGTCCCACAGCGGCGGCCGCGCTCGGCGCCGCAGGATTCGCGCCATCGGCCCGGCACGCGCGAGCGTCATCCTGGTAATGGTCAGAGCACCCAGGCTCACCGCCGGGGCGAATCGCCTGCGCGGCAAGCAACCGGCGGCGCGCGGCGCAGCGGCGAAGCCCATCGTCCCCATTCGCCGCAGGATCGGCGCGGCGAGCGCCGTGGAGGGCACACAGGGACCGGACGCACCGACTCGGGATGGCGGCGGGCCTGAGCCGCCCGCCACCGTCCCGCCGTCGCCGTCCGAGGGACCAGGGGGCATGGACCTGCCAGTCCATGCCCTCCTCGGTGCACGATGTGGCGGTATGCCGCTACTGAATCGTGATTTCCTTGGGCTTCTTCTGCTCGCTCTTGGGAATGTGCACGGTCAACACCCCGTCCTTGCTCTCGCAGCTGATGGCCTCGGCTTTGATGTTTTCCGGCAGGGAGAATGCGCGGCTGAAGCTGCCGTAGTAATTCTCCACCCGGTGATATTTCGCTTTGGTCTCCTCCTTGTGTTGCTTGCGCTCGCCCTGGATGGTCAACAGACCATCGTTGAACGTGACCTTCACGTCCTCTTTGTTCAGTCCCGGCAGGTCGGCGCGCACGACGAATTCCTTGTCGGTTTCGCTGATGTCCGCGGAGGGTGACCACTCGAAGGTCACGCCGCCGTCCTCCTCGACCGACAGACGGGGCCAGTGGCCGCGCCGCGGCATCATCCGGTTGAACAGGTTCTCGACATCCGCGAATGGATCCCAGCGTACAAGGCTCATGGCGGTACTCCCGTGAAAATGCGATAACGGCGTCCAGTTTCGGACTCATGCATCTTTGGGGATTGGCATGGTGGATGTTATTCGGTGATTTACGTACTGGTTAGGCGCTGTTCAGTCCGCGCCCCGGCTCCGGTCACGGTGGGCATGGACGGCGCGCGCCTGAGCGAGGAATATCCGGACTCGTCGCGGCACTGGATGCGGGCTCATCATCCGCAACGCCAAGTGCATTCGGCTTGTTTTGAAGGGGGCCCGTTGTGTCCGCAATGTCTCCCTGGGAGGGTGGTACATGTGCCTGCGCCCGAGAAGATCAGCAAGAGCCGGCGTATTCGGTTCGCTCGTAACGCTGGGAGCGATCTGTGTGATCCTGTCGGGCTGCACGACGACGCAGCCGTTCGAACAGCCGAACGGCTCGATGGCCTATCAGGTGAAATGCACGCTCTGGTATCAATGCAAAGACGAAGCGAAAAAAATGTGTCCGGAGGGTTTTCGACTGGTCAGAGGCCCGAATCGTCCTCGACCGAAGCTGGGGAACAGGAGTCTCGTTGCAGGGCCGATCCGGCTCGATTTCGCGTGCAGATGATCTCGAGGTGCAGCGCGAGGTTCCCGGAGCGAACGCACGGCTGGGGGCGCCTGCTGGCGGATCTTCCGGATGGCCGGCGCGGAACTGTTCGGCTATGGCCGCGGCGAGGAGTGGCTGATCGCGCCCATGGCGGCCGTTCGCGCCACCGTTGCTCTGCTGGCCACACTCGGCCTCACGGTCTGCCGGAGCATGGCGGCAATCGAGCCGATTCCGCCAATCGCGCACGTCAATCTGGCGCGCTACATGGGCCGCTGGCGCCTCATCGCCGCGATCCCGACCGGGAATCGAGCGCGACTACCATGATCCGGTCGAGATCCGCCATCGCGAGCCGGAGGGCTTGATCTGCGCCATCCGGCGCTTGCGGAACGGCAGCTTTTTTCAGGCCCCGTTGCAGACGGTGCGCGCGACGGCTACCGCGGTGCTACACCCCGGTACTGCCGAATGACACCTGCATCCGTACTGGGTGCTGTATCTGCAGTACGTCGTGGCGTGACTCTCGCCCCGTCGTGCCGCGTACTCGGCGACGCGTTGGCGCCCTTGCGTCAGCCCCTCGGTCAGGTGGTCGGACGGAAAGTCGACTGGCCCGAGCGCCATGCAGGTCGCGATGGTGCGGGTCCTGCCAAAGCCCGCACCGATCAGCCGAAGCCGCATAATGTCTGTGCCTGAAGAAGACAGCGCCATCCTTACCGCGATTTCCACGCGATTGCCGCACTTGCCGACCCGGCGAGAGGCAATATCTCGGTCGATGTGAATCCGGCTGACCGGCACCAACCATCGAACTGAGCGAATGTGTAATCGTACCCTTCTGGCGTCTCGATCAGCATATTGAGCGACATCAGTAGGCCGGCTGCGTTTTGGCGCCGCGCATCGTCGATGATGTTTTCGATCGCGATGAAGGCGCCGCCCTCCGGCAGCGCGGCATATGCCTTACGGATCAATTGTTCCTTGGTCTCGGTGCCCCAGTCATGCAGGATGTTGCCCATGGTGATGACATCAGCGTGCGGTAGATCCTCGGTCAGGAAATTGCCGCTCCGTGCCGTGATTCTTTCGCCGAGGCCCGCGGCCGCGATCCGCTTGCGTGCAAGGTCCGTGACGGCGGGCAGATCGTAGGAGATGCATGCGACCGAATCATGCCGCCGTGCGATCGCGATCGACAGAGCGCCGCTCGCACCGCCGGCATCGCAGATCGTCGTGAAGCGGTCGAAGTCGAACCGGTCCGCCAAGGCGAGGAAATTGCCTTGTTGCACCCCGGCCATCGCTTCGAGGAATTCTGCCAGGCGCCGCGGGTCGGCGTAGAGCGCAGCGAAGGTGTCACCGTCTGCGCGTTGCGTGACTTCGCTCTGTGGCCGGCCGGTGCGCAGTGCCTCGGTGAGGCTGCTCCACTGACGATAGAGGCGGTTATTGGCCATTTTGAGAATGCCACCGAGATAGCGCGGACTCGCCGGGTCGAGAAACGCGGCTGTATCGGGTGTGTTGGCGTAGTGCGCGCCGGGCCCGTCGCGGTCGCGGCGCAGAAGGCCGAGGGCGACCAGCGCATCGAGAAAGTCCGCGGCGCCGCGCTCGTGCAGTCCGAGGCGGTTGCGCAGGGTCTGCCCGGTGAGCGGCCCGGTCCCGAGCATCTCGAACACGCCGAGTTCAACCGCGCTCAACAGGGTCTTGGAGGAGAAGAAGCCCATGCCGATCTGCATGATCTTCGACGGATCCGGGGGTGTCTCGGACGTTGCCGTTTTCATGCTCATGCATCCTCATGCACCAAGGATCTTCTCGCCGAGAATCGCCGCCGCATTGGCGCCGATATGCAGGCCGATTTCCACCGTTTCCACCCGCGCGAAGCCCGCCTCGCGCAGCCAGGCGGTGTATTCGGGTAACGTGAAGGTGTCGCCACGCTCGGTGTTGAGCAGCATATTCAGCGCAAACAGCAAAGCCACCGGCGGACTGGTGCGATCCTCGTTCGGCACCAGATCGACGATCGCGACTCGCCCGCCGGGCCGCAACGCCCGGTACAGACGGGCGAACAGCGCGCGCGAGGATCGCTCGCCCTCGGAATGCACGATGTTGCCGAGGATCGCCACGTCGAACCGGTCGGTTCCGAAGTCCACCTCATTCAGGTCCCCGGCCAGGTAGTCGAATCGATCGGTCAGTCCGGATCGGGCGACGTACCCGCGGGTCTCAGCCAGCACCGCAGGGAAGTCGTGCGCCGTGACGCGGGCTGTGCGGTCCGTCAGGGCAAGCGCGATGCCCCAAATGCCCGAGCCGCAGGCAACATCCAGCACCACGCGGGCGGTGGGTGCGCCATCGGCGCAGAGCGCGGCGGCGAGCCGCTCGGCCGGGGCACGATTGGTCACATGCAGGCTGCGGATCAGCATCGGAAAGAATGTCTCGGCGCGCTCGCGCCGCTCCACTGTGTCCACTGGTCGCCCACTGCGCACCGCCTCGGCGAGGCGGCCCCAGACGTTCCAGATATCGTCGGTTTCGAGCATCGCGCCGACATAGTCCGGGCTCGAGCGCACCAGGTGGGCGCGCGCGAGCGCAGTCAGCCCATAGCGTCCCTCGGTCTTGGTGAGCAGTCCCAGCGCCGTCAACGCATCAAGCAACATGCGCAACCCCCGTTCGCTCGCGCCGAGCGCGGTGGCGAGGCGGGGAACACGATCCAGCCCGTCAGCCAGGCGGGAGAACAGATCCAGCTGCACGCCGACCGCCAGCACCCGCGACGGCATCATCGCAAAGTGCATCTGCAGGAGCGACTGCGGGTCGGTGGGCGGTGGTGCCGAGTCTGACATGGTGAACCTCCTTCGGAGGTTTTTGCTCAATGTGTTACCGAGCGGCTTCAGTCGTAAGTGCCGTATCTTCGGCAAAAACGTCGGCAGCTTCCGGGGGCGAGGCGAACGGGAGCAGCGCGGATATGTCGTGAGTAGGTCGGGGGAGTTTCGTCCCCAGCCGCGCGCAAAGCATCACATGACACCCTCGCGTCGCACGGGGCCGGGCGTCCGTGCCGGGAGTTTTCCAAAAACGCGGCAATCAATCGACAGCAGGGGGGGCGGTGGACCATCTTCTTCACCCGGCGGCGCCGATCTTGAGCGCTGTACCGGCGTTGTGTGCGGCGCCGTAGCACGGCGTTCATGTTGGAAGCATTGCATGGCGACGGCCGAGAATTCAATCAGGCGGCGATGAAAGCAGTGCGGTTTCTTGCGGGCAATTGCGGTTTATTGCGGTACGATGGCGCCATCAGTTCGTGCGCAACGAGTCGCGATACTCGCTCGGCAATAGGCCAAAGAATTTCCGGAATGCCGCGATGAACTGACCGTATGAGTCGAAGCCGCAGTCCCTGGCGATCACCGCGAGCGGCAAGTCCGCGCGGGCGAGGATGAGTCGGCGCGCCTCATTCACGCGGCTCTGGAGAACGGTTTGCCAGAGACTGCGGCCGGTCGAGGCTTTATATGCGCGCGCGAGGTGATACGGACTGAGGCCGGCAACGGCCGCAAGCTCGTTCAGCGTCAGCTCCTGGCCGAGATGCGCCTTGATGTACTCAGCGAGGCGTAGTTGTTTCCATCTGGGCAAGGGCTGCGCCGAGCGGTGCGAAACCCGTCCAGTTGAATAGCGCGTTTGAACGTGAACCGCGGTCGCGGTCAACAGCAATTGCTCGAACAGGAGACCGCCTACGGCTGAGCCGGCAAAACAGGCCGCAATGGATTTCAGGAGATGGCACAGGATCAGATCCTGGTGCGGCAGGATGTGGGAGAGCAGTTCCATTGGCCAACGACCAATATCGTCGCCGAGCGACTGGGCGAGCAAGGCGGGCGCAAGCGTCAGGAACAGTCCCTGCACGGGCGCGTCCCAGCGGGTCGAGAGTGTGTCGCCGCGCGCCAGGAACCGGAAGCGCTCGGGCTCGATCAGGCCCGACATCTGCCGTCCGTTCAGCCGACTGCGAAAACGCACGGCCTGGGTGCCCAAAGGCAGCATCAGCACGTCCGCGTCGAAAGTATGGGCGTCGAGACTGCCGGCATCGACCGCCCGATGCTCAAAGACGTACAGACCGGTACGGCCGCCGACCGCCAAGGGCGGCGCTGGGAAATAAGGCACGCGAGCGCAATCAGCGGTTCGAATGTAGATCCTAGGAGAGGATGGCTCAACCATGCGGCGCGCTCAGGATCGGATCACACGTCGGCCGCCGGACGGGTGCGGCAGCCGGTCGGGGTGATTCTGGACTTGGGTGCACCAAATGCAACTCAAGGACTGACGCAGGAGGGTGCCAGCGCAGCCTCTGGCGCCACAGGACCGGCGGGCGGGACCCCCCAAGCTCAGCCCGCACAGGATCGCGGCGCAGCGGGCAATACGGGCGCTCCTGCCGGAAGCGCTATGCCTCCCGGTGCGTCGGCCGCTGGAACCGGCGGCCAGGATGGGATTGCCGATCCACGGGAGACTGCCCCCGCAGGGGACGGTCAGGGCTTTTTCAGCCGCGCGACGGCCGAGCACGCAGTGAAACGTCGCCAAGCATGCCTCGCGCGGTCTCGGGCACGCACAGGATGCCCTGCGGCATCAGGGACAGGCTGGCGGGATCAACATCCGGCTGAATCAGCCGGAGTGATGCGCACCGCCTTGACCGGCAATACCATGTTGGTATATTTACCGCAATGCACGTCATCGCGAAGCCCGCCTTGGTCGAATTCTGGAAAAAACATCCGGACGCCGAGGGGCCGCTCGAGGCGTGGTACCGGATCATGCGCCGGGAGGTCTTTGCGGACTTCAACGTCCTGCGGGAGACCTTTGGCAGCGCCGATTACGTTGACCCGTTCACGGTGTTCAATATCGGCGGGAACAAATACCGCCTGATCGCGGTGATCCATTACAACCGGCGCAAGGTGTACATCCGCGAGGTGCTCACCCAGGCCGAGTACGACCGCGACAAGTGGAAGCGGAGAAACTGAACATGCGCCATGCACACAACACTGTCCCGGACCCGCAGGCGATCCTGCGAGCCTGGATGCCGTTCAAGAAGGCGATCGGTGTGACTGCGGTGCGGACCGAGGCGGAATACGCGGCCGCGCGGTCCGTCGTCGATGCGCTGATTGACGAGATCGGCGACAAGGAGAGCCATCCCCTTGCCGAGGTGCTCGATTATCTCTCCGATCAGGTGAAGGCATACGAGGACGAGCACACGGTCATCCCCGAGGCGTCCCCGGCTGAGACGCTGCGTTTCCTGATGCAGCAGCACGAGCTCAAGCAGGAGGATCTCGTCGACTGCGCGCCGCAGAGCCGGATTTCAGACATTCTCAGCGGCCGACGGGCCATCAGCAAGAACCTCGCGAAGAAGTTCGCCAGGCGGTTCAACGTCGCGGCCGATCTGTTCATCTGAGGACGCCCATGGCACTGCCTGACCAATGACTGATATGAGCAACGGAAATCCACTCTGGGCTCGGCAGCGAGAACGACCGCTATTCAAGTTTCGGGGAGCGCTGAAAAACGATGATTTCGACCCAGAATGCCAAGGGCGCGCGGCGATCGGCCCAAAACTGCAGGCGCTCGGCAAGCGTGTCAATAAGATCGAACCAGCCGTTGCCGGCCGAGAATCCCCAATACATGCAGCTCTTGTCCATTGGCAGATTCCGGCGCTGGAAGAGCGTTGGGTATCGGGAGCACAACAGTCGATCGAGATCAGGTGTCATTTCTACCTCCACACTCGCGAGAGACCTCCCGCCGGGGCGGCGGAAACCGCCCCGGTTGCTCTCCTCACGCTCCTCAGTTGACCGGGATCGGGGGTGCACCGCCAGCGCTGTACGCCTGCGAGGCGCCGGCTGCTTGGCAGTTCCGCAGCGTGATGTCAGCGAGCTCGTTGCTGCTTTCGTGCCGCACACACCCCTGCAGTTCGTGCCTCCGAGAATGCGGATGGTCCGCGTAGTAGCGAATTGAGCGCCGGACGCTGCATCCCGCGAGGGCAGCGATCGACACAGCGGCGAAAATGACGCGACTGATGCGTTTCATGTCGGGATGCTCTTAATGGCAAGTCATGGCATTCGTAACGGGGAGGTCCAGCACAGCCACGTTGTCGACGTGCCAAACGCGTTGGTCGCGCGTGGTGCGGAGGGCGATGCTCATGCCTGCAAGCCCCACAGTGAGACGGCGATGGAACCGCGGCCCCACCAGCCGCTGGTGCGCCAGCGCCGGGCGGCGCGGACGATGGTCCATTCCCGCATTGCGGCATAGCGGCGCAGGGAAACGCGATGGCGGTGGGGAGCGCGGCCCTGCCGCTCGATGGTGACGATGGCGCAGCCGGTCTTGCGGTAGGCGCGGATAGTGGCGATGGGGACGGTGGCAGGTACCCCTGCCGTCAGCGGCGAGATAGGATCAGCAGTAGCCATACTCGAACCTCAATCGTTCGGGCGCCAGTCAGCCGGCTCGGTGCGGGTAGACGCATCCGGACCGGCGCCTTGGCAACGCCGAGCAATGAAGTCGAGAGAGGATCCGCTGGGTGCCCTTACTGGGCACTTACATGAGTCCGGCGAGTTAGGGCGAGGCGGCTAAGTGCTTGATTTATTGGTGCCGGGAATAGGATTCGAACCTACGACCCGCGCATTACGAATGCGCTGCTCTACCAACTGAGCTATCCCGGCGCCGGGCCGCGCATTCTATAGGGTGCCGATTGTGGCGTCATCCCGAACAAGGTAGGGATCCGGTCAGCGTCCCGGTGTGCTCGGGCCCGTTCCCGGTCCTGGCGGCGGCGCTGTGGGCTGGCCTGGCGCGTGAGTGCCGCCGCCCCGTCCGGCGGGATTATGCGCCCCGGGCCAGTCGGCGAATGCCAGGTAGTACACGAAGACCCAGC
>JAJZLX010000346.1 GCA_021850555.1 Pseudomonadota bacterium
GATGAGATCGAAGTCGCTAAGAAACTTGGCGTTGGCGCGCCGGTTGCGATCAGCAGCATCCACGCTGGTCGCATTCGCCCAGTTCCACACCTGGTTGACCTCGACCGCGGCCGCGGCGAGCCAGGAATAGGACTCCGGCTTCACCTTCAGACGCAACGTGAGGATACCGCTCGAGGACATGATCCTATTTTATCGCCCCCTCATTATCGCCGCTCACTCTAAATCCGACGATTACTCGGAAATGCAAACAATGAGCGTGCGGCATGAACAGACCCTCACTCTGCGCAGGCACTCGCGCTCCGTTCTTCTGCGCAACTCGTTGGCGGGGCGCGAAGTCCTTTTCGCTTCAGGGAATGCGGTCGTGAAAACCCCCGGGACCGATCAGGTCCCGGGGGTAAGTTCAGATCTTCAGCGCCGCATCTTTGGCCTCGGCGAGCGTCTCGTAGCGCTCGATGCGCCCGGACGAGCAGTACCGCAGCACCCAGTCCTCCGCCTCGTACACGACCGTGCCGATCGTGATCCAGGCGCCGGCGGCCTTGCGCTGCATCAGGTAGGCACTCTTGCCGTTCTCGGTGCCATTGCGCTGGAAGCGCCGGCTTTTCCAGCGACCGCCGCGCGGCTCGAACCGCTCGGTGGCCTGCCACCAGGTGAGCTCCTTGCCGCGATAGCGCACGCGCAGCGCTTCGGTCGACAGCTCGACCATGTTCGCTGCATTGCCCACTGAGCAGCCGATGCACCCGGGCTTGGCTTCGAGCACTGTGACCGGCGCTCCTGAGTAGAGCACCTCGAGGCCGTGCCGCTGCCAAAACGGCCGGCGGTGCAGTCCGATGTTCATGAGTACGTCCTCCGTCTAATGACCTACTCTTCTCTAGGAACTCCCCGCATGAAAATCCCCGGAGGCGCGAAAGCGCACCCGGGGATAAAACCGAGTCACTCGAGTGCCGGCGCGCTCAGTTCGCGCTTGGCCGTTCCTCGCAGCGCAGGCCCTGCACCACCCGCACCGCGGTGGGGGAGAATTCGGCCTTGAAGGACTGAATGTTGCACTCCGGGCCTTCTACCACCAGGACCTCGACGTCCTCGACGTCGGCCTGGACGCTGATGACCTCGCCGTTGTCGATCGAAATGACCACTTTCATGAGAGATCCCCTTACTCGTAGTGCGGCCTGCATTCGGGGTAGTGATGCGGCGCGATGTTCTCGTGCACCTCTGCGTAGTACCGCCCATCCGAGAGCACGCTGCTGATGTCCCGCCGCCCCTTATTGATCGTCGAATTGAGCAAGCTATTCATGCGCGTGGCATAGGCCGCCGCCCGCTCTTCGTCCTTGAACGTGCGGATGATCCGCACCAGCTCACCGGTGCTGTACCACCAGCCGCCCTCCTCCGGGCCGCCGTAGGCACGGTCGCACAGGTACACCGCCACGATGTACACCGTCTTGTTCGCCATCATCGATCCTCTGCGGCCTCTCACCGCGTTAATGACCTAATCCTCTGTAGGGACCAGGGGTGAGGATAAAAAGCCACGAGGTGATCCGGGGGCTGGTAGACCCCGCGCAGCACTTGAAGCGCAAGCCCAAAGGTCGGCAGCGCCGCGTCGATCGTGCTCCCGGGTGAGCGTACCGTTCAGCCGAATCCGTGCGAACAGATCAAGGTTGCCGAGCTCAGGGGGCACTTCCCCGGTGTCGAGGAACCGAAACCGCGGCCGGCCGCCCACGTGCGGCACGACGCGGCCCGGGCCGATGCGCTTAATCCCTTCCGCTCGAAAAAAGCATCGACCCCCGCATCTGGCCTACGCCGCATCCGCCTTTTCCGCGAGCGTGTCTACGTCGATCACGGTTCCATCGAGCATCAGCACGCTGCCGCAATCCCAGGGCGAATCGCCGTCCACCGAGGCGCGAAATCGCTTCGGAATCGCGAGTCGGAATTTAGTCTCGACGCGTTGCGTCACCTTGCTCGATTTCGGCAGCATGTCGGCGAGCTCCGAGCGCGGTAACCGCGGATCCGTGAGCCAGAGCGTGAAGCTGTCCTGTGCGCCGCGGATACCCCGCCCGAAGCCCTGCTTAAATCTGCGCACCGCCTCTGCGAAGCGCTGATTGAACTGCAGGCCGGTGGCCTGAGATTCGCTGTATCCGCGTTGGCGCAGATATCGGTCGAGCGCTTTGCCGAACGGGCCGTCCGGCGCGTTGAACGGGGCCTGAGTGATCACGACGTGTTTGATCGCGTTGCCGAGCGGCTTGCCGTCCGGACCGATGCGCTGGCTGATATCGAAGCCCTCCCATGCGCTCGGCGAGACGAGTATGCCATCGGCCTCGGCGACGAACGCGCGTGTGCACATCTCTGGATTGGCGCCGCGAGTCTTCTCGATCGGCTTGAGCGGGTTTTTCCCTTTGCGCAGTTCAGCGCAGATCGCCTCTGTCGTCCTATAAGAGTTCGTCAGTACCAGCGTGCGCCCGCCGCGAGCGTGCGCGGCATGGATCGCTTTGACCGTGTACTTCACCCACTGCGGGTTGAGCTCTCGATGTCCCTCTTCCGCCTCCCCGTCCTCCTCGGAGAGGTACACAGCCGGGGCGCTTGGATGCGCGAACACGAACTCGACTGCGCCGAATTTCTTCGGTGCGAACTGGCCCTCGCCGGATAGGTTCATCGCGGTACAAGGGTTGCGCTGCCCGAAAATTCCGTACACGGTGCTCATTTCTGTAAAGTTCACCCGGCCGCTCTCAGAGGGCATCCCGACCGTAGCGGAGGTGAGCACGAGCGCTTTGGCTCGCAAGGGGTCCTCATCCTGCGCTTCGCCCTCCGCGTTCACCCACACATCCCACATGCGCTTAAGCAGGCGGGCCGGCCGCAGCCGGAAGGTGCGGAGGGAGGGGTAGTGGCGGGTTGGCGACCACCGCAGTGCCACGACCCCGTCGTTCGTGCTGTCTGCGGACACCTTGCCGATGCGCTCGATGACGCTATCGAGCGCCTCTGTGTAGCTCTGGATCGCCTCCAGTGTCTCGTCGTACTCTTTCGAGGCAAGGGCGAGAAATGGCATCAGCGCGGTGTGTACGGCGGTAAGCCGGGTGAGCACTCGGCGCTGGACAGCAGGCTCGAGTTCGTCCCAGAACTGCACCTCCTCGGCGCGGCTGTCCTCATCTTCTGTGCGCAGCTCGGCGAGCGTCGCGCGCAGTTTCTCCACGGCCTCCTGAGCGATCTCGATCTTTTTGCCGCCGTGCTCAGTGGCCCACTGCGCCAGGGCCTGCGCAATCGGCAGAATCGGCACGAGATCACTGGTAGCCGACCGTGCCGCGCGCTCGAAGCGATCGCATTCATCGATGATGAGTGCGCCGATTTCGCGATCGTCGTCCTCGGCGTGCAGCAGTCGGTTGCGCCCGCGCACGGAATTCGTCATAAGCATCGCGTGGTTGGTCACCAGGATGTCGGCGTGTTTCGAGGCCGCCACGTGCTCGAGGTACTTGAGGTACGACACATCGCTCTTTCGCGATGCACCGGTGATGCACACATCCTCGAACAGCAGCCCGCCTGGAAGCTGCGCAAGGTCCTCCTCCTCGAGGAAGGACTGGATCTGCGCTCCGCAGTTCAGCCGCGACCAGTCCGCGAACGTTTCCGCCTGTTCGCGGATCTCGCGTTTCACGCCGCGCTTGCCGAGCACTCGATCGACAGCCCGCAGCGCCCGTTCGGTATCGAGGAAGTTACGCATTCCGAGCCGCAACCCGGCGGTGAGCTGTTTGCCGGTGGCGGCCTTGAGGATTGTGAGCGCACGAGCCATGTCGCATTCCGGGCAGATCCTGCCGCTCGGCTCAAAGCGCAGGATCTGCCGTTGCAGCGCGACGGTGTGTGTCGCCACGATCGCCCGCGAATTGTTGCGCGCACAATCGAGTCCAGCGGCGATGAGATACCCGAGCGTCTTGCCGGTGCCGGTCTCGGCTTCGACCAGCAGCTGTCCGTAGCCCTCTTTGCGTGCCACAGCGAGGCCGCGCTGGACGTAGTCGGCATACTCGCCCTGCACCGGGTTGCGTCTTAATCCGACAGCACGGCCGTGTACCGCGAGAACTTCAGATGCAATCAACGTCTTCGACATGACAGACTCCTAGCGATCCAATTCGATCCAATTTCCCCGCACTTTTCGGGGTATAGCGCACCGGCGGCTGATGTTCGGCGTGCATCCGATTCCCCTCTCGTCCCCGCGATTTTCGGGGTATAGCGCACCAGTACGCAGAGTCACCCGGAGGTATCCTGGCCTCTCGTCCCCGCGATTTTCGGGGTATAGCGCACCCGATCGCACGCAATCGATTGATTGTGTTGGCTCGGGCACGGTATTCGACTCCTAAAAAACCGCCAGCGGCTACGCCGCTGCGATTCCGGCTTCCGTAAATTCGAGCGCGTCCCGAGCAGCAACGAGCGCATCCCAGACCTTGGTGAACTCAGCGATACGCCCTGTCAGCTCAAGCCCAGTGAAGTCTCCCTTGAACCACACCTCGCCTGCCTCTGTGAACTCACGCTCGCCCTGCTCACGCATCCGCACGCTCCAACGGCCGCTCACCCTACCGAGTCCGTGCGCGCGGTGACCGCCAAGTAGAGGATTCAGCGCAAAACGATCGAGTGCGCGCAGCAACAGCGCAACTTCCGCGTCCGTCGGGTTCGAGAGCGTGAACTCGTGCGAGAACACAGTACCGGCGGGGATGACCTGGTAGGTGATATTCGGCAGCTGCAGCTGTACGTCTTTGGGCTGAGCTGCCTCGATCGCAGCGATCTCCGCGTCGATCTCCTTCAGCCGCTCGCTTGCGCCTTCGCGACGCAGTTTCTTCTTCTCCTGCTCCAGGGCCTTTTTCCGGTTGTTGCCGTCGGTGCGCTCGGCCGCATCGGCTTGTCGTGCGATAAACGCATCGAGCACGCTCTCGTCGAGGCGATCGAGCACCCCAGGGTCGCGCTGAAAGTCGTTCGAGCGCACGTAGCGTACGCGCGTCGGTTCAATCCCCTCCGGGGCGATCGCGTGCGCGCAGTAAAGCGAACCGCTTACGCCGTGCCGCATTGAACCGAACAGACCCACTAGTGGGTTGTGGGCCCGGACGTGTCGATTGGCGCGCAGCATACGGACGATGTCCGTATCAGATACCGACTTCTCCGCATCATCACCGTCTTCGTCCTCGGCGCTCTTCTCAGCAGTGCCTTTCTTTGCTGATACCTTCGCGTCCTTCACCCCGCCCATCGCGAGCAGGAAGTAATCATCGAGATTGAGTTTCTTACCGTCAGGATTGGCATCGACCAGGTCCATCACGATTTCCGTGGCCGCATGTCGCAGCGCGCCGCGAAGCCCAGACGCTGTGAGGTACAGATGCCGGCCGATGCGCGGCAGTGTGTGATCTGTGCCCTTGGCCGCGCCGGGGACGCTGTAAGAAATGGGCTGCTCGGCGGTAATCTCGCCCTTGAATACGATGACTCTACGCATGACGGGGGTTCCTCTGATGTGATGTGTGACTTTGAAGTTGAGTTACAGAACGAATCGTTTGTCGTACTTGGCCCAGAACACTTCGCGCGCAGGAGGGATTGCGCACAAGCGCGCCTCGCCTTTGAAGTACGGTGGCGCAGCGCGAGTGCAACCGATCGCAGGCGAGGGGGTGCTTGGATAGAACCGCTGCCAGTCCTCGAGCGCGATCGGTCGCATTGCCGCGCGCGTGCCGTCCACGACTCTCGATAGAGACAAATCCTCATCGATCGGCTCGATCTCGATGTGCGCGACTTGCCCGTAGCCCTGACGGCGTTTCTTGCCGATCCCCGGCACGCCCCTGAGCAAGTCCTCGACAGCCTCGATCCGCCCGCAGCCGAACCAGTGCACGCGCGGCGTGCGGTACACGCTGTAGTATTCGAGAGTGGACTGGTATGTGCCGCGCACGGTATCGATATGAGCGATCTCGCCGCGCCGCTCGCCGCGACTGATCGTTTTGAGCGCCAGGCGCTCGAACGCCCCGCTCTCAAGATCGCGCATACCAATCCCGCATCGAAACGGGGCGGTGGCGCGTATCGCGCATGAATCGAGAAACACGCTCGATCCGTGCCACACTCCGTCAGTGCGATCGAGCGGGATCTCAGTGAGCGCACGCTCGACGCTACCGGTGTCCTCGAACAGCACGCCGGAGAGAAGCGCATCGAGGGTGAGGTATGTCTCGCCGCTGAGGAGGAGCGGCGTTGAGAGTTCTGCGGTAATGCGAAATGCGCTTTGCACGGCGGGCTACTCCTTCGCTGCAATAAAATGCAGCACTCCAAATCCGAGGCCGCGCGCGCGGCCGATACCACGCTCGAGGGCATAGTTGGCGATTTCACCATCGCTCACCATCCCCTCCGCGCGCACTCGCAACGGGGTGAAAAAGATCTTCTGGCACCCGGATTTGCCGAACGGAAGCGAGCGTGCTGGAGAGATCGAGAGAGACTCGAGGTGCATGAACCGCTCGAACATCGGCCATACACGCCGATCTAGCATGAGCGGATGACGCCATCCGAGGGCTTGCTCGCCGCGAACCCGAGTACGTGTCGCATCGACTGCGAGCGTCCCAATTACAACGTACCGGCAACCTACGGTCAGCGGGGGGACTTCGCGCCAGGGTCCGAAGTCACGCCGCACACTCCCGGCTCGCACGTAGAGATCCCCGCGATCCTGGTCGAGGGCATAGAGAAAATCGCGCTGCTGAACGCTAGAGCACGCGAGCATCTGCCACACACGCTGGTGCAGCGCGTAGAGCGTCCCAGGGACAGAATCGAGCCTTATCACTGTCTCATGCAGCATGGCGGGCAGTCTTGAGGTAGTCGCGGAGCAACCCGGCGCGCATGGTGCCCGCGCGCAAAAACGTACCTGCGGCACGCACTGCGGTCGGGCACTTGCCACGTATTTTCTCGAGACGCACGAGATCATTGCGAGGGATGTCGATCGAGTAGAGCTTGCACGCGCGCTGAGCCTCGACTATGCGCAGTGTGTCCATCACTTCACTGATGCTGAGGTCGCCGAACCCGGAGGCGGCGAGCGCGAGCGCTTTCGGTTCAAACCAGCGCAGACCAAACTTCGTGTCGTAGTAAGCCGTCGTCGAGCAGCCCATGCCGTTCAGCACGAGCTTGGAGGGGTCTGCGCCGGGTTTGCCGAAGATCACCGCCAGCCAAGGTTCCTGCGGCACTGTCAGGCACATCTGCGTGACAAAAGTCCGGCCTTCTTTGGAATCCCCGCAAGCCGGGTAGCCTTTATCCCGGTGATCCGGACCGTAGACCTTAGCGCAAGACTCAGCGATCCACACGACCGTGCCGCCCGTGCCCGCGCTGCGAGTACCTGCCTTGCGGCTCGAGCTGTCTTTCAGCAGCAGTCCGGGTTTACGCAGCCATGCCGTCGGACTCTCGGGCGCGATGTGCCGGCCAAAATGCTCATACGCGAATTCGACTGGGGTCACGGAATCTCTCCAAAAAGACGATTCAGTCTTTTATCCTAAGCCAAACTTTGTGATCTCGATAGAGATTTTATCCGACGATTCCTACGGAAATTGAGCTCGGTAACTCAGTAGAGCTGCTTGGAGCTCCATGGAGTCACAGCCGGCGGGCTCTTCATCGTTCAGTGGCGGTCCTGCGGCACTCAGATATAAAAAATCCGAGGCGGACCGCCCCGGATTAATCGCCTGCCTCTCCTACTGAGCTCACTGCGTGCCCTCTCGATCGCCTACGCGGCGATAAACTGCGGGCGGAGAGTGAAAAAAATGAACTTTGACCTTTCGATCGCCTACGCGGCGATAAACTTTCGGCGGGCATTTTCGGAGCATCACCAACCCTTTCGATCGCCTACGCGGCGATAAACCTGGCTGGGCTCGCGTGGTGTGACTGTGCATTCCTTTCGATCGCCTACGCGGCGATAAACACGTCCTCCCGCTGTCTCGACAAACTGACATACCTTTCGATCGCCTACGCGGCGATAAACCGTGCGCTTCCCGCCAGAATCGTCTTTTTGCTCAACTACTTACCTCCTTGCCTTGTTGGCAACCTTCGCCGGCATGCCGTTCGCGCAACCGCTTGATTAGCAAAGGCAATCAGAGCGTGCTCGCGAACGAAGGTCAGAGCATGTCGGCCACATCTTCAGGATAATCCAGGTCCGCGCCCAGGGCGAGCGGATAAATCCGACGATTCGTCGGAAATGTGCAGTGCCGCAGACTAGTCAGAAATCTGGGTTTTGGATAAAATATAAGCATAGGCAGGAATCACAACCACAACACAAGGCCATGGATAAAGAAAAAATTGACGGGAGGCGGCGGAAACTCGATGCGATCTTGGTCACGATCGAGTGCATGCGCGCCGGGGTCGCAGCCCCACGGGTGCTGCTGGCCCGTGGCTACACGTTCATCTACATGGTGCTGATTTACGCGCTCATTCCAGCCGACTGGGGGCTCGCGCGGTTTATCACGGCGGTGACCGTGGGCGTTGGGGTCTACGAGTTTCTCAAGAAATACGGGCCGGGCCGCGCGTCATGGTGGACGCGTCTGTCCGATCAGCTCTGGAGCTACGAGCCGCGGGACGGCAAGGCGCTCGAGCAGCTGCGCAGGGAGCTCGTCGAGAAGGCGAGTCAGGGAAAACTCAAAGCGCTGGCTCGCGTGGCGAGATGGGCACGCGCCGAGCGCGCGGCGATTTCACGCGCGGTTCGCTGAAAGATGGATAAACTGAAGAAACACGATGTTCAAATCACACGCCGGCCAGGCCGTCGGCGTGGGGCGACCGGACTCGAGCGATTGCTGGACGCTGTACCTCGGCCGACCGGCATCCTCTGCGTGCACTGCGGGGGCAAGGGCGTCGAGCCGCAGCACTACGACGAAGGGACGGGCTGGAGCGATCAGAATAAAGCCTGTGCGACCTGCCAGGGCACCGGGCGAATCTACACCGTAGAGCAGTACCTGAAGACTCTGCCGGCGGACTGGCACCAGGACGCGAGCCTCGAGCGCTGGTTTCCGCTCACGGCCGAAGAACTCGCGCGGCTGAAGCACGAGAATGCGCAACTCACGCGCCTCACCACGGTGATCCCGGTACTCGTGGGACTCCTCGAGCGCTGCGCATCGGAGTGCGCCGAATGCGAAGGCACCGGGCGGCATTTGAAGGAGCAGCCCTCACCGGACGGCGCCGAGGAGGACTGTCCAGAGTGCGCGGATCTGCGCTCGGCGCTGGCGCTCGTATCCCCCGCCGCGGCCGCGGCCACGGAGTAGCTACCATGGGCCTCGCCAAGGCGAAGACCGTCTACCGCTGCAGCGAGTGCGGCGCGGAGCATCCGAAGTGGAACGGCCAGTGTTCCGAGTGCCGAGCCTGGAACACGCTCGAGGAAGAGCGTGCGATGCCGAGCGCAACGAAAGCCGCCAGCCGGAGGGCGGCCTGGAGCGGCACGCTCGCCCCGGTCCGCTCCCTGTCTGACTGCCGGCCGGAGGAGCTGCCGCGCACATCGACGGGCATTGCCGAATTCGACCGGGTGCTTGGCGGCGGGCTTGTCGCAGGTTCTGTACTGTTGATCGGTGGCGACCCCGGGATCGGCAAATCGACCTTGCTGCTGCAATCCGGTGCACTGCTCGCGCGCGAGCGGCGCGTGCTCTACGTGACCGGTG
>JAJZLX010000115.1 GCA_021850555.1 Pseudomonadota bacterium
CTCGGCTTGAGCGTCAAGACGGCCGACTCGCACCGGACGCGGATCATGCAGAAGCTGGGGATACACGAGACGGCCGGGCTGGTTCGCTACGCCATTCGCCGCGGCGTCATCAAGGCCTGAGCAGCCGGCCTCGCCCGCGGTCGCTCCACCGCCCCACCCCGGCCGCCTGGGCGTTGTCCACGGCCCGCACTGGCCGGCCTTGACCAGGATCGTCCTGCCGGGCGGCGCAAGCAGTACGGTGCTCACCACGACCTGTGGCAGCGCCGGCGCCCTCGCCGCGCGGGCCAAACCCCCGGGGGGCCGCGGGTATCCGCCGATCAGTGGACCAAGGGCAATGCGGGGCGCGGCGAAACCGGCTCGATTGGCACTGATACGCATTCTGAACCATCCGCGGCGGCAAAGACGGGGCGCGCACGCAAGCTGCGCGTCAGATCCACGATGACCTGGCCCGGCCGAGCCGCGCCAACAACCGCTTCGCTCTGCTCATCGGCATTGCCGATCAGCAGAACTTCCGCATGCTCCAGCAACTCCTCGGCGCTCTCGCACATGAGACTCGATATGTGCGGAATCGCCCCTTCGATGTAGCGGCCATTCGCGCCCGTCAGCCGCGCCACCGCCACGTTGTGATCCAGGATCCGCACCTGCAGACCCTTGCCGATCAGACACTCCACGACCGCAACGATCGGACTTTCGCGTAAGTCGTCCGTGCCGCTCTTGAACGCGAGGCCCACCACGCCGATGCGCCGCCTGCGGGTGGCGAGAATCGTGGCCGCCGCCGCCCGGATCCGTGCCACATTGGCCGGCAGCAGTGTCGCGAGAACCGGCGTGTCGACATCGGCCGCGCGCGCCGCGTGATTCAGCGCCCGGATGTCCTTCGGCAGGCACGAGCCCCCGAAGGCGAACCCTGGCTTCAGGTACGCATCCGATAGATTGAGCTTGTGATCGAGACAGAAGACGCGCATGACCTCGCGCGCGTCGACGCGCATTGCCTCGCACAGATCGCCGATCTCGTTCGCAAAGCAGACCTTCAGCGCGTGAAACGCGTTCGAGGCATACTTGAGCATCTCGGCCGTGCGCACCGAGGTGTGCACGAACTGCGCGTCCACCTTGTCGTACAACTCGCGCAGTTGCCAGCTGGTCGGCTTGTCCTCGCATCCGACCAGGGTGAACGGCGGAGAGTTGAAATCTCGCAGCGCGGAACCTTCCCGCATGAACTCGGGATTGACCGCCACCTTCACATCCGGTCGCTCGCCGTTGCCGATACCGGCGCGCAGGGCCGGCACGATCACTTCCGCCGTCGTTCCGGGCATCACCGTGCTGCGCACCACCACGGTATACGGCTTGCGGGTCGCGCCCAGAACATTGCCTATTCCACGACACACCCGCGCCAGAGACTCGGCGCTCATGCGCCCATTGCTCTGAGTCGGAGTGCCGACGCAGATCAGCGCCAGGTCGCTCGCCGCCACCGCCTCCTCGCACGAGCACGTCGCGCGCAGGTGACCGGTGGCCTTCACCCGGCCGAGAAGGTCCCCCAGACCCGGCTCGACGATCGGGGAGAGGCCGGAATTCACCCGCGCGACCTTCTCGCCATTGACATCCACCCCGATGACCTTGTGACCGGCTTCCGCCAGCCGCGCCGCGGTGACGCAGCCGACGTGACCGAGACCGAATACGCTGACTCTCATGGTGCACTACCTCCGCCGCCCAGCCAGTTGCGCGAACATCATCCGAACGCCAGCGTTACGCGGCGCGCCGCCTCGGGCCGGCACCGCGCTGCAATTGGCAGGTTTCCCTGCACAAGGCATCGACTCTCCTGGTGACCTGACTCCGGCAGTAGCGCGCCCGCACGCCATCACATCCGTTGCGCCGAACTCGCCGCCTCGGGCCGGACTTCGCAGCAGCGAAACGACCGCTTCCGCGGATGCCCGCAGCCCATCGGCGCACACGAAATGCCGCTGATCCACCCAAGGCAGCCCTGCGGCACCGCTCGTCGTTGCGCCGTCTGTGCGGTCCGCGAGCGGCAATTAAAGTGCAAAGTCCTCCCGCACAAGAAGCGGGGAAACACCCCAACTTGCCGAGAATTCACCCGGATGCAAGCAGCCTGATGTGCAGCCGCGTCCAGCCGTGCATTCCTGTCACACTCCCACGGCGACCCGCGACCGAACCGCGCACGATTCGACTCACCCGCGACATCCGGTTGCGGCGCGAGCGGGCTCGGGCCGGAACGACACCGACCAGCCCGAGGTTCGCTATGCCGCCCGCGCGCACTGCGCCAGCTCGCAAGCGAGTACCGCCTCGGGCTCCTCGCCTTCGAGGACCACCCGTTGCCAGATTTCGAGGTTCATCAGCAACCACAGCCTATCGGCATGGTTCGCTCTGCCCGCGCGGTGCTCATGCAGCATATGCGCGACGAATTGTGGATTGAACATGCCACGGGCCCGCGCCCGCGGCCCGAGCACCAGACTCTCGGCCAATGATCCGTACCGGCCCTGCAACCAGGGGCCGAGCGGAACCGGGACTCCCATCTTTCGCCGGGTCATGATTTCCCTCGGCAGGATGTCCCGCACGGCGTCGCGCAGTACCGCTTTGGTTCGCCAGCCCCGCAACTTGTAGCGTCCCGGGATGGCGGCGGCACGCTCGACGAGGCGCTGGTCGAGAAACGGAACGCGGTTTTCCACCGAGGCTGCCATGCTCATCCGGTCCTGCTCTTTCAGCACCTCAACGAGGCACGTCTGCATGTCCACGTAACTCATTCGCTCGAGCAGACCCCCGGGAGCATCATGGAAGCACGCGAGTTCACGCCGATACGGATCGCGCGACATCAAACTGTCGTCCGTCAGCAGGGCCGCAGGCCATGCCTGCGGAAATACCGAGAAGTTGTCGTAGAGCAGACTGCAGATCCCCGGCCTCACGCCAAGGAACGTCCGTACCGCGTATCGGCGCATCGGGCCGGGCAGCCGTTGCACGCCATGACGCACCTGCTCGCGCAGAACTTCAGGTATCGCGCCGTGATAGGGACGGCCGAGCCGCTCGTTCCACACCATAACGCGATAGCGGTTGTAGCCGAGAAACAGCTCATCGGCCCCCTCGCCCGTCAATACGACGTTCACGTGCGCATGAGCCAGGCGAGCGACAAAATACCAAGCAACGCTCGAGGGGAACGCGATCGGCTCATCCTCGTGCCAGACCAGGCGCGGCAAGGCGGCAAAGAACGCATCCGCGGTGAGGGTCGCCTCATGGTGCCGCGCGCCGATCGCACCGGCGGCCAGCCGGGCATAATGCAACTCGTCGCACCCGCGCTCATCGAAGCCGACCGCGAAACTGTGCAAAGCGCCCCCGGTCCGGCGCGCCATCAAGGCGCCTATGGCGCTTGAGTCGATCCCGCCGGAGAGGCACAAGCCCACCGGCACGTCACTCACCAGGTGATACTGGATCGCTTCCTCGAGATCTTGCCGGACGAGCCGCGCGCGCTCGAGCAGCGCCGGCGGCTCGGGCTCGAGAGACCGCGGAAGCTGCCAGTAGCGGCGGCAGCGTAATCCGGTCTCGGCCGTCCAAGTGAGGATGGTACCTGGCAGCAGTGTCTCGATGCCCTGGTAGAACGTTTCGGCACCGCCGACGAGCCGCGTCGCCAGGAATTCCGTCAGTATTTGCCGATTGAACACGGCCGCAACCCCGGCAGCAAGGATCGCCTTGATCTCCGAGGCGAACAGCAGCGTATCGCCGTGCCGGCAATAATACAGCGGCTTGATGCCGAGCCGGTCGCGCGCCAGCAGCAGCTTGCCGCGTGCTCGATCCCAGAGGGCGAATGCGAACATGCCACGCAGATGCCGCACGCACTCCTCGCCGTAATGCTCGTACGCGTTGAGAATTACCTCCGTGTCGGATCGGGTGCGGAATGCATAACCCAGGCGCCCGAGATCCCGCCGAAGCCCCTGGAAGTTGTAGATCTCGCCATTGAACGTGATCCACACGGATTGCTCCGGATCGCACATCGGCTGTCGGCCGTTGTGCACGTCGATGATCGACAGACGCCGATGCGCCAGTCCAACCTGACCGAGCACCGCCGTCCCCTCGCCGTCCGGACCGCGATGCACCAGAACCTGCTGCATGCGTCTCAGTCGGCTTTCCTCCACAAGAGCCTCGGGGGCGTAGTTTAGGATCCCGGCAATACCGCCCATCGCTCTTGCGTCCTCAAAGTGTGAGCCCACATGGCCGCCCCGGCCGTTCGAGGCGCAGCGCATGCGTATCGACGGTCACGATTTCACCGCTGGGGCTCCAGCTCCAGGAAATCAGACGGTACGCGGGCTCGAGACTGCTTGCCCCATTGCTGCCGATCTCGGGCAGGTTCGCCACGAGCCAGGACTGCACGGCCTGCGTCCAGGCCGCGGCATAACGATCGTCACCCGTCACCTTATAAGCCTCACCGAGATAGACAACCCACTGATGTCGGTTGAATTCCCAGATGAAGGTGCTGTCCCCAGGCCTCGGGGCATCGAGCGCATCGATGCGGCTCCAGCGCACCCGGGGCGCGCACGGTCCCGTGACCGGATTGCAATGCCAGTCGATCGGAGTTCCGATCGGGACATCGTCGAACCCCAGCAGGGCAAGCCGTCCGGCGCAAGCCCGGGCCGAGCGAGGGTTTTGTACAGCTCCGGAGGTCCCGGCCCGCACTGTCACTCAGGCTGCCGCGCAGCAGGCGTCGCCACATCACGCCGCACTCCTGTCATAGAGCGACATCCACTGCTGGCGCACGCTGTTCCAGCTGTATTGCACGGCGCGGGCGCGGGCCCGCCGACTCATGGCCCTCGCCGGCTGCGGATCCTCCAGCAGCCGCACCACCGCCGCGGCGATCGCGGGCGCATCTCCCGGTGGAACGAGGCAGCCCGATGAACCGCCCTCGAGCATCTCGGGCAAATCGCCGACCGCGCTGGACACCACCGGCAATCCGGCCGCGAACGCCTCCAGAACCGAGACCGGCTGATTGTCGATCAATGCCGCGTTCACGAAGATGTCGGCCCGATCGTACACGTCAGCCGCGCGCAGCCGCTCGACCCGCCCCAGGAAACGAATGCTGCCCGGGGCAACGGCCTCGGCCAGCCGCCGCAGCCGTTCGCCCTCCGAGCCGTATCCGGCAAGCAGCAGAGTCGAGTCCGGAAAACGTGCATGCACCAGGGCGAAGGCGCGGATGAGCACGTCAACGCCATAACGCGGCTCGAAATTGCGCGTGCACACAAGCCGCGGACGCAACGGTTCGCGTTTACGGTAGCGAAAGCATTCCAGCGCGACGACATTGCGAACCACCCGTGCCTGGTACCCGTGCCGTCCGAAGATCGCACGCAGGTACTCCGAGGCAACGACAATCTCGTCAGCCAGCCGCAGCCATGGGTGCACGCGCATTCCCCAGCGAGACAGATGGTCCTGTGCCTCGCCGCTGTGATAATGGAGCAGTGTGCGTTTGCGCAGAAGACGCGCGACGCACAGCGCCGGCGCCGAGGCGAGCAGGAAGGACCCGTACGACGCCGAGAAGATGTGCGCCACGTCCGCATGCCGCAGCCGCACGAGACTCGGCAGAAACAGCAATTGATTGACGACGGTGCGCACATACCGATAGCGCCGCAGGAAACGCAGGCCACGCGGGAAGCGCGGATTGATCGGCAGGAGCGTCACGTCATAGCCCTCGCGCATCAAGTGCGTGCGCAGCGCTTCGGCCTGCACCCCTTGTCCGCCGGGAATGTCCAGACTTGGCGCCACGATCACGATGCGCTCCCCAGGCGGGGCGAGTCGATCTGCCCGGGACACGACCTGCGCCCCCATTTGCATGTCACGCACATCAACCACCATGGCCGGCCCCCGCGGCGCGCGGCATCGCGTGGAACCGCGCGGCCCGTGCTTGCGGCCCCGGAGCCTGCGCCCTGCTGCCTTGCCGACTCGCCCCATCGAGGAATGTGCGCCACCACAGCTCGAAGGACAGCAAAGTCCACAGCTGCAGATCGAGCGGTCTGCCGCGCGCGACGATCAAGTCGAGATAATCCGAGCCGACGTAGTCGGTGCCGAGAAATTCCAGAAACCGAAATGGCGGCAGTCGCCGCGGCTGCTGCGGACGCAGTGCAAATGGCGCGACCCGACCAGATCCGCGCCCTCGCGCAGCGCGAGCACGTGCAGACGCAGGGTTGCGCACAGATGCCGCCACCACGTCGACAGCCACTGCCAGGTGAGGAACGGCCAATCTCCGGCGCTCAAGGCACGGAGCACCGGCCATCGGCAGCCCAGACGCGCGAACCGCGCCTCCTCCTCGAAGAGCCCAACTCCGAGCATTGGTCCGTGGCCGCTCGATGTCACTCATGACAGAGAACACCGTGCTGATTCACCACTCGCGGCAACGATGGCCGACGTCTCAGGCCGGCGCAACCCCTGCTCGCTCGTCACGGCGCGCCGCAGGCCGGATGCCGGCCTTGCCGCGCGCATACTCGAAAGCCGTACGGATGTGCTCGAGATCCTCCGCCGTCTCCGCAGCATCGATTATGAAAGTGCGATGGCCAGCCGTGATGTAGCGCGCCAACTCCCCGGCGACCTCCGCGTGGCTGCCCACCAGATACGGACACATGGTCTTGTACTGCTGGAGAGGCACCAGCCAATATGGATGCACCGGGCGCCCGCGGGCCAGATCCGATGATTGCCGATGCCGTACCGACTCGCACACCTTCATCGCCAGCTGTTGGGTGAGCTCGCCGCGGCGGTTGCGGGGGAAGCGGCTGTACGCGACCTCCCAAGCCTCGTGCGAAACGTCACGGGCAATGATCCCGACCCGGATTCCGCAGTCCCGCATCCGCTCCCCCGGCCCCTCGGGGTACTCGTGCGACGGTCTCGGATAATGGATGGTGGTTGCGCCGATTGCCGCCGCCGCCTTCAGCGACGCCTCCGACGACCCGGACATCATCAATCCGGGATAGAGTCCCGCCGGGCACTGCGGCAGCAGGCGCAACTCCCGCACTCGATAGAACTCGCCGTTGCAGGTCACCGGTCCCTCGCCACACAGCAACTGCAGGATGACTTGCGAGTATTCGACCAGCCGGTCATAGCGTCTGTCCTCGGGCGTGCACTCGCCTAACGCCCTGAGATCCTCGACGAACCCACTGGCAATCAGATTCAAGTAAACGCGCCGGCCGAATACGCTCGCGAGCGTTGCCACGATCTTGGCCACCGTGTACGGATGCATGTACATCGGTTGAACGGTCACCAGCGGGCATAGGCGACGTGTGCTCTGAATGACCGTATCGGCAATCAGCCAGGGATCGGCCTGCGAGTTGTCCGAGTAGATCAGCATGCCGCGACAGCCCGCCCGCTCGCTCCAGCGTGCGACGTCCGACACGCGGATCAGGTAGCGGGCCGCGTCGTCGTGATCGATGGACGGCGCGGTTGAAAAGAACTCGATGTGCACACTCTCGAGGTCGCTTGGCATGGGGATCTCCGGTTGGCTCGCGTCAGGGCAGCGCGACGCTCAGGCGCGGCTTACCGCTTCGGTTTGCGATCATGCTCGGAAACAGGTCCTGGGGGTCGCGGCACTCATACGCTCGAGACAGTAGCGTTGCGCGCCCCGAGAGCAGCGGCCGCGCGCGGGGCGGTCGGCGTGCGGGCGAGGACGGGAGTGATCCGCTTGGCTGCGGCATCGGCGCTAGCGCCGCGACAGTGATGCAAGCGGCGTCTCGAGCGCCTGCGACGCGGTCCGGGCCGCCGGCCGCGCATGCCGGCGTGCCGGCGCGGGCTCGACCGTCCGGTGCCCGAACAGCACGACACGGACAGTCTCCACCAGGATGTACAGATCGAGCAGCAGCGAGTAGTGCTTGATGTAATAAAGGTCGTAGCGAAGCTTCTCGACCTCTTCGCCGAGACCGTTGGCGTATTTGTAGCGGATCTGGGCCCAGCCGGTCATGCCCGGCCGAACCGCCAGCCGCAGCGAGTAATACGGGATGGGTTCGCCCTGCTCCGGAATGTTGCGAGCCACGATGGCAATCAGGTCGCTGCTCGTGGTGGGATGCGGCCGCGGACCGACGAGATTCATGTCTCCACGCAACACGTTCAGGAACTGCGGCAATTCGTCCAGACGGTATTTGCGCAGCCACCGGCCGACGCGCGTGATCCGCTCGCCATTGTCGCGCTCCCACTCCGATTTCGCCGGCAGATCCGCCCGCATCGTGCGGAATTTCCACAGCTTGAAGGTCCTGCCGTTGCGACCGCAGCGCTCCTGCACGAACAGCACCGGACCGCGCGAATCGAGCGTGATCAGCAGCGCAAGCACCGCCATCAGCGGCAGACAAACCGCCAGACCGAGCGCCGCGCCGAGCACGCTGAGCGCGTGCGCGAGCCCCTGGCGCACCCGGCCCGGATGGAATTGCCGGGTAAAGAGCACGGCAGGGGCGTTCAGTGCTTCCAGCGAGAGTTTGCCGGTCAGGCGCTCGTAGAATTCACACGCGCTCTGCACTCGGGCAACCTTGCGCATCTGGGCATCGATGAGCGGATCGATCGGGTAACAGCCGAGCCTCTGCGGATCGGCGACGATGATCTCGTCGGGCTCGTAGACACTGATGAGACGGCGCAGGTCCCCGACCGTGGCGCGCTCCTCGTCGCTGATCATACCGACCACGGTGTGGCCGCAATTCGGGCGCGCCATCATCTGCCCCATCAACTCGCGCGCCAACGCATTGGAACCGAGGATCAGCGCCCGTGCACTCATATTCGTCTCCCGGCCGGTTCCAGTCCGAGGCGTTGGGTCGGACGATACTCGACATACAGCCCGCCGCTCTTGCGTGTCTGCGGGCTGTCGAGCGGCCCACATGGGTCATGGCGCTCCATATCGACGCTGACGAAGCCGCTCAGATCGAGCTTGGGGGATCGCAGCGACCCGGCCAGCACCGGGCTGACGCGCACCAGCCCGTCGGCGCGGCGCTGCGTGGCCGTCTCGAAGACGTTGTCGTCGTACATCCCGCCGACCGCCACCGACGGGGCGAGCGAGTATCGCGTCTGCGCGAGCGCCGCGGCCGGCAACCCGCCGGCAAGCGCCATCAGCGCGGTCGTCAACCCGCGCCATGACGGCGGATGACGCCGGACCTTACCCGAGAGTTTCAGGTTGATGCTCGGCATTCAGGCCGGCACAATCAGGCTGTAGTCGACTTCAACGGCCACGCTGCGCTTGAGCAGCTCGATGGACACCACCAGCAGTCCCTTGCGCTGGTCCGCCCGCAACAGCCGGCCCTCGATGTTGGCGAGCGGGCCGTCGGCGATGCGCACCAATTGGCCCTCGCACAGATAGCCGTAGCGGCGCGCCGGCGAGTCGGACTGCAAGACCCTGCGGACCGACTCGATCTGCCGATCGGGCACGACGGCGAGCCGGTCCCAGCGGACGCCGAGCAGCCGCACCAAGCCGCGCACCTTGCACACCTCGAGGTAGCTGTATTTGTCCATGGCGTGACGCAGGAACAGATACCCCGGGAACAGCGGCATGGCGCTCCAGCGGCGCATCCCGCGCCGGCGATTCCACGCGCCTACCAGGGGCAGAAACAGCTCATAGCCCTTGGCCCGCAGCTGGGCATGAACGA
>JAJZLX010000738.1 GCA_021850555.1 Pseudomonadota bacterium
GGCGTTCCGGCTTGCTCGAGCCTTCCCGTCCGGTGCGCGCACGACTCGCGCGGCATTCAGAGTAGCGTACTGCTGTGCCTTGGCGTAGGCTAGCTGGAAGCAGCGTTGGTGCGTACTGCGCACTTATACGTCGCTGCGCGACGTCAGGGATAGGAGCGGCCCGGTGGGCCGCCAGAGCGGAGTTGAGAGGGTCCCGTGGCCATCTACCACCTGCACGCCAAGATGGTCTCCCGCGCCGATGGGCGATCCGCCGTCGGTGCCGCCGCCTATCGCTCGGGCTCGTGTCTCACCGACGAGCGGACCGGATACAGCTTCGATTACACCGACAAGCCGGGTGTGGAGCACACGGAGATCATCGCGCCGGAGGGTGCTGCGGGCTGGGTGTACGACCGGACGACGTTGTGGAACACCGTTGAGCGCAGCGAGCGGCGCAAGGATGCGCAGGTGGCCCGCGAGCTCGAGATCGCGTTGCCGGTGGAGCTCTCGAAGGACCAGCAGGTCGAGCTCATGCGCGATTTTGTCCGGCGCTCATTCGTCGCGAAGGGCATGGTGGCCGACTTCGCCATCCACCGGGACAACCCGGAGAATCCCCACGCCCACCTCTTGCTCACGACGCGGTCGCTGACCGAGACCGGCTTCGGGTTGAAGCGGCGGGACTGGAACGCGAAGAGGGAGCTGGTCGCCTGGCGAGAGGCATGGGCCCAGTCGGCCAACGAGCACTTGGCGCGCGCCGGGCTCGACATCCGCATCGATCACCGGACGCTCGAGGCGCAGGGGATCGATCTGGTGCCGGGCCGGAAGATCGGCCTGTCGCTCGAGCGCCAGCAGGAGCCGGAGCTGCCGCGCAATCTCGCCGACCGGGTGGCCGAGAGTCGCGCGATCGCCGCCGAGAACGGCCGGCGGATCCTCGAGGATCCTGGGATCGCCCTGACGGCGCTGACCTACAGTCAGGCGACTTTCACCGAGCGGGATCTCGCCAGGTACCTCAACACCAAGACCGACGGCTCCGAGCAGTTCCAGGCGGTCTTCCTCAAGGTGAAGACCGCCGACGAGCTCGTCGCGCTGGGCAAGGACGAGCGGGGAGAGACCCGATATACCACCCAGGAGATGCTACGCCGCGAGCGCTCGCTCCTCGATCGCGGTGAGCGACTGGCGCGTTCTCAAAGGCACGAGGTGTCCGTGGCGCATCGGGAGCAGGTCCTGGCCGATGGGCGGCTTTCCGCTGAGCAGCGCGAGGCCTTCGAGCACGTGACCGGCGGCGCCGATCTTTCCGTGGTGGTCGGGGTGGCCGGCGCTGGCAAGAGCACCATGCTCGAGAGCGCCAGGCGGGCGTGGGAGGCGCAGGGACTGACGGTGAAGGGTGCGGCGCTTTCCGGGATCGCGGCCGAGAACCTCGAGACCTCGAGCGGCATTTCCTCGAGGACCCTGGCGAGCCTGGAGCTGGCCTGGTCGGGTGGGCGCGAGGCACTTACCGCTCGCGATGTGTTGGTGATCGACGAGGCCGGCCTCGTCGGAACCCGGCAGCTCGCCGGCGTGCTCGAGCGTGCCGAGGGCGCCGGCGCCAAGGTGGTGCTGGTGGGAGATCCGGAGCAGCTGCAGGCCATCGAGGCGGGCGCGCCGTTCCGCGGGCTGGCGAGTCAGGCGGGAATGGTTGAGCTTTCCGAGGTACGGCGGCAGAGGAGGGCCTGGCAGAAGGAGGCTACCCGGCATCTGGCCACAGGACGCACTGGCGAGGCGCTGGAGGCCTACACCGGCCGGGGAGGGGTGATGGAGGCCCCCACGCGGGAGGCGGCCCGCGAGGCCATGCTGACGGCCTGGGTGAAGGATGGACGGGAGACTCCCGGCGAGTCCCGACTCATGCTCGCCTACACCCGGGATGATGTGCAGGCGCTCAATGCCGGCGCCCGGGCGCTCCGCGCGGCGAACGGGGAGCTGGGGAAGGGCGAGGTGATCGAGACCGAACGGGGTGCGCGGGAGTTTGCCACTGGCGATCGCCTGTACTTCCTCAGGAACGAGCGGGCACTTGGAGTGAAGAACGGCTCGCTCGGCACGGTGGAGAAGATTCGGGACGGAGTCCTGCAGGTGCGGCTGGACGGGGAAGGGGAACGGCGGGTAGTGGTGGACACCCGCTGGTATCGGCATCTCGACCACGGTTATGCCGCGACTGTCTACAAGGCCCAGGGCACCACGGTCGATCGATCCTACGTGCTGGCCACGCCGCACTATGACCGGCACTCGACCTATGTCGCGCTCTCCCGGCACCGGGAGGAGGCGAGCGTCTTCTACGGGCGGGAGGATTTCCGGGAGCGCCGGGGCACGGTGGAGGAGCGCTTCAGAGCCACGCTGTCGCGGGAGCGACTGAAGGCGTTGGCGCATGACTATCTCGAGCGCGAGCCGATGAGCCAAATTCACGAGCCTGTTCGGGAGCGCACGCTAGAGGAGAGGCCGGCGGCGGAATCCCTCGCCGCGCGGCTCGAGCGCGAGCGCCTGGGGCTGGATCGATCGATCCTCGAACTCTCCGCGCAGCTCGCCGCTCTTCACCGCGAGTGCGGCCGTGGCAGCGGGCACTCGGCCGGATCGAGAGTCGGGGAAAGGACCCTCACCGCCGCCGAGCGGCTGCGCACGAAGGTCGACCGGCGGGCCCGGGAGCTCGCCGCCGATCATGACCGGAGCCGATCCTCGCTCGAGGAGATCGGGCGGGAACAGCTCGAGGAGAAGCGCCGGCTCGAGGAGGAGAGGCGCCTTGAGCAGGAGAAACGCCAGTCTCTCGAGCGGCGCGATGACGGCTTGGAGCTGGAGTAGGCACGCGCCACCTGGAGCGACCTCGCGGTGGGCTGTTACGTCGGTACGTTTGCTAAAATCGTCCAACCCGGCATTCACCCGCTGCCAGGAGGCTCCACATATGCCTCGACTCGACGAAGACAGCGTCGTGCGGCGTGTCGAAGCCGTCCGCTTGTCGCGCGTGTCCATCGCGATGGATGGCTGGCACGAGCACCCCGACCATGCTGAGGTGCTTGACGCCTTCACGCGTGGCGAGATCGATGCAGCGGAGCTCCTACGTCAGGTCAACGTCGATTTCCGGGGGCGAGCCGACAAATGACGAACGCAGAAGAGCAGCCCCGCTGGGAAGACCTGGAACAGGCGCTGGCCCAGGATGACGACCAGGCGGCGCGGTCCCATCTAGCCGCCGGTCGACCCATTCATTACTGCGACGACCGGTATCCCGACGCCATCGTGCGTGAATGGCCGGACGGACGGCGGGAGCTCGTCGCCGTCGACGGCGATGGGCGCGTGAGGGCCGTCCGATCACTGTGAGGCCTCAGCTTTGGGTGATCGCCGGCCCGAATGGCGCCGGGAAAAGCACCCTGGCTGATCGTTATCTGGCCGGCCGGATCCCGGTCATCAATCCGGACAACATTGCGTTCGAGCAACCGGGCATCGGCCCGGGGCGAGCCGGGAGACTGGCCATTGAGCGGCAGCGGGAGCATTTGCTCAAGCGCGAAAGCTTCGGGTGGGAGACGACACTCTCTGGCCATCGCGAGCTGGCGTTGATGCGCGAAGCCAGGGATGCGGGGTACAAGGTCAACCTGGTATTCATCGGCGTCCGCGATCCGGGTCTCTCCATGCTCCGCATCACCGAGCGGGTGGCTGCCGGCGGGCATACCGTCCCAGCATCTGATGTCGCCCGTCGCTTCGAGCGCAGTCTCGGGAACCTGCCGGATGCGATGGCACTTGCCGACCGGACCCTCATTCTGGACAACAGCGAGAAGCGTCGCCGTCTGGTATTGGTACGTGAGCGTGATCACTCCCGATACCGGTCGAAGAGCATGCCGCAGTGGCTGCAATCCCGGCTGCCCGCGGAAATGAGCACTCTCGAGCGGCTGCGCGTGAAGGTCGAACAGCGCGCCGGCGAGCTCGCGGCCGAGCGTGAGCGAGAGCGGCCGGCGCGCGAGATCGCGCAGGAGCGGGAAGGTGCGCAAGAGAAGCAGCGCGACCTCGAGCGGCAAGAGCAGCGTACCCAGACGCGAAAGAAAGACCACGGGCTCGAGCCCTGAGGCCGACGCGGAAAGAACCAAGAGAGCAGGGGAGGAGGTCGCATGAACGATGCAGCCATCGAACGCCTAGAGGCGGAGGCGACGGAAGTCCTCGGTGCGATGAAGGAGCTGTTCCGGGAATTCGAGAAGCGGCTCGGGGAGGCGGTGAGTGCCCAGCGCCTGGCGAGCAGCGAGGCCCGCGCCGAGGCGGCCGACGCGCGAGCGATCCTTCGCAAGCTAGTCAAACGCGCCGAGGAGACAGCCGATGAGCAGCGCCAGGCGCTCGAGATGCTGCGCGAGAATTGGTGGTTCAACATCGAGGAGAACGCCAAGGCGTCGGGTGCGGGGATGGCTCAGGAATTTGGAGAGAGGATCGGCGCCGGGCTTGAGAAGCGGCTAAAGGCCCTGGGCGCCGATGTCGAGCGCGTGACGAGGCGATTTCACTGGATTACGGCGCTGAAATGGGGCGTCGGCGTCGGTTTGGGTGTCGTGTTGGTCATCGCGCTGGGCGTGAATGCCCTTACGCCGCAAGCGGACGGCCTCTCGAGCCAGCAGCTGCGGGCGGCGGTGGCCGAGCTCGTCCCGTGTCAGGTGGACAAGGAGCGGCACGTCTGCATAAAGCTCGATGACAAGCCGCAGCTCGCGAGGCTGCCGGGCGGTCCACCCATCGCCGTGGTGCGCGGATTGTAGGCATCGCGCCTCACCGACGGCCTCGCCGAGCCCGCGGTGGGGAGGCGCTGAGAACATCTTGCCGCATCGAGATCAGATGGCACCATGAGCAGATCAAGCAAAGGCTCGTCCATCACCTCGAGCGGCAGCGGGAAAGACTCCTCCCGGCGGCTTGGCCCCGAGCCACCGGACTCGCATTCCTCCCAGATCGAGGAACTGACGCAGGACCTGATCGGGGCCATGACGCGCCTGTCCCGGGACGAGCGCCGCCGCGAGAAGATCGCCAAGAAGCTGTTCTGAGGGCCTTGCCGGCGGCACAGCGACGAACGTGTTGAGACTCCGCGTCCGTGTCCGAAGCTGTCGCCGCCCAGCAAATCACGAAGGCGACGAGGGACGTCAGTCTCAGCGTCGGCAGTGATCGTTTGGTTCCGGCGCGATCTGATCCGTGACGGAGCGGTGAAATTGCGAGCTCGACCGGTCCTGACTGCTATGATTTTGGCCAACCTGGAGGCTATGGAGGCGCCGCTCGGCATTGCGACCCTCGTCTGAAATGGGCATTACCCCCACTGGCCGAGATCGCTCGCAAGCCCCGCCAAAGTCCATGCTGCACAATCGTAATCGGGAAAAGCTGATCCAGGCGATCGTTTACCTGGCGCGCAACACGCGTGCGTTGGGGAAGATCAAGCTCTTCAAGCTGCTCTACACTCCTGGACTTCGAGCATTTCCGCCAGACCGGACGCAGTGTCACGGGCATGGAGTACCGGGTATGGAAAATGGGTCCGGTTCCCATCGAGCTCATGCAGGAATGGGACGAGCTGGAGGGGGATCTCGCCGCTGCGATTACGATCCGGCCGACGAAGGTCATCGATTACGAGCGATACGAGGTCACTGCGAATATCGCATTCGACCCGAGCTCTTTCTCCAAGCGCGAGCTGTCTCTGGTGGAGCAGATTGCCACCCGGTACCGCGACACGCTGTCGGAGAAGATGATCGACGTCACGCATGTTGAGAACGGCGCGTGGGAAAAGGTATGGGCCGGCGGCGAGGGGAACGATCACACCATCAACTACAGGCTCGCAGTCGCTGACGACGATCCCAATCGCGAGGCCGTCCTCGAGGCCGCGGACGAATTCGAAGCCATCCGCTCGGCGCCGGGGCAGTAATCTGTGGCGGCGGCGCTGCCCCCGGGAGCGACGCCCGGCGCGATCGATCGGCACACCCGTTTCTATCGCGACGAGACCACCGGGGGTCTGTTGCCGAAGTATCTGGCGGGGCCTGCGGCGCTGCGCGGAGGGGACGTGGTCTTTCGCCTGTTGACCAGCCGCCAGCACGGCAGGCGGGAAACCCTCCGTGCTCCCATGGGGATCCTTATCCGAGCTTCTATCTGGGGGTCCTGGGAACTCCATCGACCGAGAAGAGCTGGCTGGACTTGCAGGGGAGCGAGGATTTCGACTCGGGGCAGTTTCGTGCCGAGGTGGCGGGGAAGATCCTGGAGCCGGTGGCTCGTCTGACTGGAGCGGCGCTGCGTGCTGCAATGGAATGCGCGGCCGCCGCCACTGACACGACCTATGCGCAGGAACAGACCATTCGCGACCGGCTCGTGCCTCTGACGCAAGCGCGGCTCGAGCCGGGTATCGTCCGCAGACGGGCAGCCGGGATGCGCCGGTCGGGCTCCAGGAGTGCCCGCCTCTGCGTTGGAGTAATTGACAACGGCCTAAAGTGTTGTCATCATGTCCAACATGCGGGCGCGGCTTCTCGTCGACCAGCGGATCATCCTTATCCGGGCGGGAATTCGCCGAGATCGTCATTTGGGAAGTTCCCGTACCGGTGCACGGCAGCGGTCACGGGTTGAAATGCCGGCTCGCGTTCGTCGTGGATGGCGAATGCGTTCTGCGCTATGACAACGAGGCCGGAAAAGGCGATCATCGGCATGCCGGCGGCACGGAGCGGACCTATCGCTTCGAGAGCATCGAGAAGTTGACGGCCGATTTCGAGCGGGACATTGTGAGGTGGCGAAATGAAAACCGTGACGCTTGAGGTGAGATCGCTGCAGGACTCGCTGAAGGATGCTGCCGCCGCGGCAAAGAGCCGCCGGGCAATGGGCGCGGCGCGGATCAGCTTTGCCTCGGCGGAGCTCCTATGGCAGGTGCTGACGGCGAAGCGATGGGAGATCCTGAAGGCGATGACGGGAGCCGGCGCGCTCAGCATTCGCGAGATTGCCCGGCGAGTTCATCGGGATGTCAAGGCCGTGCATGCTGACGTACATGCGTTGCTCCAGGCGGGCATCGTCAGCAGGACGCCCGAGGCACGGGTTCTCTTTCCGTATGAGGCGATCCATGTCGATTTCGTGCTGAATGCAGGCGCATGATCGACATCGACAAGCTGACCGAGGCCGAGCTGATCGACCTCAACCACCGGATCGTCGCCCGGCTGCGTTTCCTACGGCAGCTCGAGACGCACGTCACCATGCTCGAGTTTCGGATCGGCGAGCGCGTGAGGTTCCACCCGGAAGGTCGACCGTCGGTGACTGGCATGGTCACCCGTTACAACAGGAAGACCGTCAGCATCGTCACCGACGACGGGCAACGCTGGAACGTTTCACCGCAGCTTCTCGAGCGGGCCGATATCGATGCACATAGCGTGACCCCGGAAGGCGGCAATGTGGTTGCCCTGCCGCTGCCCGATGGGCGGCGCCGATAAGGGGATGCGAGCTCCAAGCGATCGGTTCATGACGTAGCCCGTCACAGACGGGGGGATTTTTCGTGGGGATACCCAGGTAGCGGGTACCCCCTCGATCACGGCTCCACCACCTGCCTATGCGGCCGTTTTTCGGCCGCGGGCCTGGCCATTCCACAATAGGCACCACTGAGCCCTCTTACATCCAGACGTGGGGCGGGCTTGCCTCTCGTCCCATTGTCCCACGCACGTTCTTGCCGTAAAGGCCTGCGCGCGGGCCTCCCGGCCCGTGCTCGCGAGCGCCGCTACCGCGGCGGCCTTGACGGCTGCGCTGCGGCGTGGGGTTCCCAACTCGGGCAATCCCGCCCCCAGGCCACAAAGCGGCACCAGACGGCGTTGAAGCACCGTCCGGCGCCTGACCACAGCCATATCCCGAGGTAGTTTGACCATGGTTACCGTGCACTCTATTCCGACACCGGCATCGGCACAGGACTCCATTTCTCGTGATTTCACCCAGAAAGACAGCCGTGACCCGGCGGTCCGACGGCTCACGGTGTGCAACTCGCTGCGCGACATCCGGGGCCCGAACGGACGCCCGATGTGCGCTCCCCAGCTGCTCCTGCGGGGAGCCTGGCTCCAGCGCGCCGGATTTGGCGCCGACGTCCCGGTCAAGGTGCACGTGAGCCGCGGGCGGCTCGTCATCGAATTCGATCGCGATAGCGCCCCGCAGGACGAGGTTCTGGCGAGGATCGCGCAGGTCACCGAAGGGGGCTTCGCAAGCGCGACCTCGAAGCCCTGATCCGGCGGTTGATGCAGGACCGGATCGACTGACCTCGCCGGCCGGCGGTGCATCGGCGCCGCCGGCTCCTGGGCTACCGCTTCGCTGTCCCCTTGGTCCAGAATGACTCCAGGAGCCGCCATGCCGACCATCTGCACCTTCTACGGAATCCTGATCCAAATGTTCTGGCAAGATCATGCCCCGCCGCATTTCCACGCGCTCTACGCCGAGCACGAGGCGCTGATCGACATCAGGACGCTGGAAGTCATCGGCGGGAGTCTCCCGCGCCGGGCGCACGCCCTGGTGCTCGAGTGGGCGCAGGAGCATCGCGCCGAACTGATGGAGGATTGGAATATATGCACTCGCAGAGAGCCTCCCAAGAAGATCGCGCCGCTGAAGTGATTCCGCCCGTGCGGCCCTCGGCGCCGTGGCGGGTTCGAACCGTTGCCGCCTTGCCGGAATACCGGCTCTCGGTGGAATTCATGGACGGCCTGACCGGCATCGTCGACCTCCGCGACCTCGTCACCTCGCCCCAGGCCGGCGTTTTCGCCAGCTTGCGCGATCGCGCCCTGTTCGATCAGGTCCGCCTCGAGTACGGCGCCGTCACATGGCCCGGAGAGATCGATCTGGCGCCGGATGCCATGTATCGAGCCATCCAGGCGAGCGGCGAATGGCGACCCGTTTGAGTGCCTGACATGGCCACCAAGGTGATCAGTCGGCTCAAAAATTTGCGACCCGCTCATCCGGCCCGGACGCTCAGCCCCATGACGACACCCCTTGTCTGCCACACCTGCCGCGAGAGGATCGCCGGCTACGAATCGGTCCATTACGGGTCGCTCGAGACGGGCTATCGCGACCTCTGCAGCCGCTGCTTCAACGAGGAGGTGGCGCGCCTCGGCGGGCTCAAGTTCGAGCACGTCCAATTCGAGCCCATGGAGATGACGGACGCCGGCGGCGAGCCACACCGGTTCCATTTCTGTGCGCGCCTCATCGGGGAGCACGTCGCGCTCGAAGGGTTCGAGCTCAAGGACGGCGCGCCCGGAGGCTACAAGTTCGAGATCCTCGGCGATCCCGAGGGGGATCTCTTTGCCCTCATGGCGCAGCTCGTGGAGCGCATGGGCCGCGCTCTGGCCCGACGTCATCTCCAGCGCGATGAGGGATCAGCGAGACTGCAGATCGCCGAGTTCCTCGTGCGCGGCCGGATCGACTGGGATGAAAACGAGGAAGGCCATCTCCCGCTCGTTGTCATCGACGGCCGCGAGGTCGCATGGGAGGAATTCGGGCGGATTCTGATGTCCTACGAGGGCTGGCAGTTCAAGCTCGAGATCAAGGACCCGAGCGACGAGGTCTGAGCGGGATGAGCAATGCCTTGCAACAGGGCCTCTCCGAGGCCGAGACCGACAG
>JAJZLX010000302.1:0-4909 GCA_021850555.1 Pseudomonadota bacterium
CCAAACCCGCAAACGGCTGATCGAGCACCAGGAGAGCCGGCCTGCGCACCCAGGCGCGCGCGAACAACGCCCGGCGCAGTTGCCCATAGGAGAGTTCGCGAAGCGTGCGGGTCGCGAGCGGCAGGAGATCGAATTCACGCATGGCGCGGCGGGCCGCGGCACGATCGGCCCCACTGGGGGCCTCATTCAGCCCGATGCTCGCGTGACGGCCTGACTGAACGACCTCGGCGACGGTCAGATACTGCGGATGATCGGTCTGCAGATGCGGCGCGACCAGGCCAACGCGCCGCTGGAAGCTGTGCAGTGCAACCCCCGGGCGGATGCCGGCCCGCTCGATCCGCCCATGCGCGGCAACTCCGTGGTCGCCGTAGAGCGTTCGCAGCAGCGTCGTCTTGCCCGAGCCGTTGTGGCCGTGCACCACCCAGCATTCGCCTGCGCGTATGGTGATCGTCACCTCCTGCAGCGCGGCATGCTCGTCGAGATAGACACTCGCATCCCTCAAGCGCACGAGCACCCGGCCGGGCGGCCGGTCCGCGCTCGACCGTACGCGCGGCGACGGACTCGGCGCCGCTCGGCGGGCTCCCTTCTGCAATCGGCGGGCGAGCGGCGCGCGCCGGCGCGGACCGCGGTAGAGGACCCTGCCACGCTCGAGAATCAACGCGTGCGTAGCCGACGAGGGCACCTCTTCCGCACGGTGGGTCGCCAGCACCCAAGGCAGCGCGGTCCCGGCCGTGCTCTGCAACCAGCGCAGCGCCCGGGCGCGGTTGTGCTCGTCGAGCCCGCTCAACAGCTCATCGAGCAACAGCAGCTTCGGCCGGGACGCGAGCGCGCGCGCAAGCAGCGCCAGACGGCGCTCACCATAGGACAGTGTCAGGAATCGGCGCGTGGCCAGCGACTCGATGCGCAGGCGCCGCAGCGTGCGCGCCACGAGTCGGCGCTCACGCTCATCGAGCGGCCGCAATGGAATGTCGGAACGATGCACGCCGGTGGCCACCACCTGATCGACGGTATGATTCCAGCCGTAGCGCGCGTACTTGTCCTGGAGTTCCGGACCGAGATACGCGATCTCCTCGCGCACCTGCTGAGGTGTGCGCCACCGTTCACCCCGCCAGAGATATTCGCGCACACCGGGTCGATCGGGTGTCGGCCAGACCGACCCCGCCACGAGCTTCAGCAGCTGAGTCTTGCCGGCGCCGTTCGCTCCTACCAGAACCCAGCGCTGCCCCGGACGGATCGTCCAGCTCACCTCGCGCAGAATGGCACGGCCCCCGCGCTCGAGGCGCGCCCCGCGCACACGCGCCTCGATGAACCGGGATGTTTTAGCACCCAAAACTTGACCCTGCGCTTAGCTGTTCCTGATCACACGCCTAGTGTTACGACACCGTAATTTCGCAACGTCAGGGCAGCAATTGGCCGCGACCAGTAACCATCGGCACTGCCTCCGCTCTACGCGGAGCGTTGCGATACTTGTGTGTCGCGTTACTAGGGTCTCGGTCCCGTGGGACCTTCCATCCGGTTCACGCTTCTCAGCGGTCGGACTTGCCTCGCTCGGTCGAACCGAGCGGCGTCTCGGATTCGCTCCACGCGCTTCACTTCCCGCCTGCTCGGCGGTAGCGGTTTTCACCTGGCTGATACTTTATACAGCCGCGCGGACCGATGCAACCGTTCATCGAGGCGGTGCGGCGCCTGAACCGGACGACGTGCTCCTCGAGGTAGGCGTCCGGGCTTGCGGGTTGCACCGAGCCGAACTCGACCTGCCGCTCGTGCCCGCGGTCGAATGCCGGCAACGGTTCGCGGCCGACTCCTGAGTTGGGCCGCCGAGCCACGGATATCAGACTCGTCCGTGACCTCCAAGGGCCTCAGCCACGGCGACGGCCACCCGCATCGACTGCGGCCGGCCGAGTGCGTACGCCGTCGTACGCCGGTATGATGTCCGCGGGAACACCACCGCTCGCAACTTGCGCAGCCGCGCGGCGGCCGAACCCGAGACGCTCGCAGGACACATGGAAACTCGGATTCCGTGGGCCGGATCCGGTGGCGTCCCGCCCGAGACCGCCCGCGCCGGGGCGTGCCGAGCCATTGCGTCGTCTGCACGCGCACGGAGGACCCGCTCGATGACCGAACGTATGACGAGCCACAGCCGCTGTGCAGCCCGTGCAAGAGAGTCGGACGTCCCCCATCGTCTCGATCATCTGCTCGCGAAGGCACGGCGCCTTGCGCCGCTGCGCACGGCGGTGGTGCACCCGGTCGAGCCGGTCTCGCTGACCGGAGCGCTCGAGGCAGCCCGCACCGGCCTGATCGTACCGGTCCTGATCGGCCCGGAGGGGCGGATCCGCGCCGCTGCCCGGACGGCGCGCCTCGATCTGACCGCCTGCGCCATCACACCGGTCGAACACAGCCACGCCGCCGCGGCCTGCGCCGTGCAGCTGGCGCGGCACGGAGAAGTCGACGCGATCATGAAGGGCGCGCTGCACACCAGCGAGTTGATGCACTGCGTGGTCGACCCCGAAAACGGGCTGCGCACGGAGCGTCGCGTCAGCCATGTGTTCGTGATGGATACGCCGCGCTATCCGCGGCTCTTGTTCATCACGGACGCCGCGGTCAACATCTACCCGTCTCTGGACGAGAAGCGCGACATTGTTCAGAACGCGATCGATCTGGCGCGTGCCGTCGGAGTCCGCACGCCGCGCGTAGCCATCCTGTCCGCCGTGGAGCTGGTGACCGCCCGCATCAAGTCCACGCTCGACGCCGCGGCGCTGTGCAAGATGGCCGATCGGGGCCAGATTACCGGCGGCGTGCTCGATGGACCGCTGGCGTTCGACAACGCCGTGTCACGCGAGGCCGCCGCGACCAAATCCATCGCCTCGCCCGTGGTCGGCCGTGCCGACATCTTCGTCGTACCGGACCTCGAAGCGGGCAACATGCTCGCCAAACAGCTGGAATACCTGGCCGGCGCCGAGCTGGCCGGCATTGTGCTCGGGGCACGCGTGCCGATCATGCTCACCAGTCGCGCCGACGACACCCGGACCCGGTTGGCATCCTGCGCGATCGCGACGCTGCTGGTGAAGCACGCGGCCGCCAGACCATGACGATAACGCAGCGCCGCTGTGCTCGAACCGCCGCAACCCTGCTTTGGATAAGACCATGTACGAGCCTATGACGGGCGCTTGACTCGAGCGGCAGATGCCGCGCAACTGTGGCGCAGGCCACTGCCACGGTTCCCGCATTGCACTGAATCGATTGATTATCAAGGAGTTATTGGCGCGCCCGGAGGGATTCGAACCCCCGACCACCTGGTTCGAAGCCAGGTACTCTATCCAACTGAGCTACGGGCGCACCGCGGCGCTCGACGGGCCGGGTTCGAACCCGATGAGACCCTCCCGCGACGGCCCACCTGCTCACGCGCCGGCGCGCATTCTATCAGGTTGTGCCGTGCGCCCCCGGTTCGGTCCAAGGCTCCCGCGAAGCGCAGACTCCCCCGCCGCAGCCCGCGGCGGATGAGAATCAGTAGCCTGGATCAAGCCCCACCTTATAAGATAATGCGCTCACTGCCTTGAGGATCTCGTATGAAATCACTGTTTGCCGCGGCAACCCTCGCGGCACTGATCCTGGCGCCCGCCTACGCCGGCTGCGTCTATCCGCATGCGCCTGATCACATTCCCGACGGGAGCACCGCGACGCTCGCGCAGATGCTCGCCGGCGAGCAGGCCGTAAAGGTCTACAACACCCAGATGGTCTCCTATCTGCACTGCCTGAAAAACCAGCAGGACAAGGAGATTGCCCAGGCCGCCCTGAAGCTCACCAAGAAGCAGATCGCCGAAATGCGGTCCATGGACCGCCAGCGGCACAACGCGGCGGTCGAACAACTGATGGCCGTGGCCAAACAGTTCAATGCCGAGGTGCTGATTTTCAAGAAGAAGCACAAGCACGGCAAGTAGTAACAATCACGATGCCTGACGGGGCCCCGCGCATGCTCACGCCCGCTGAGGCCGACGCGTTGATCGCGCGGCATACGGTCTGCCTGCCCGAGGTCTCGTTACCGCTGCTGCAGTGCGCCGGCGCGGTCTTGCGCGAAACCATCCACGCCGAGCGCGACCAGCCGCCCTTCGACCGCGTCACCATGGATGGCATTGCCCTGTGCAGCACGGCGGTGAGCACGGGCACGCGCCGCTTTCGCATCGAGGCGACACAGGCGGCTGGCGAGGCCGCGGGCACTCTGTCGTCCCCGCAAGGCTGCATCGAGGTGATGACCGGAACTCCGCTGCCCCACGGCTGCGATTGCGTGATCCCCGTTGAGCAGATCACCGTGCAGGACGGGACGGCCAGCCTGTCCGATGAGGTCGGAGTCGAGGCATGGCAGAACGTCCACCGGCGCGGCACGGACGCCCGCGAAGGCGCGCGGCTGTTGACGGCGGGTACGCGGCTCGGGCCGGTGGAAATCGCCTTGGCCGCCGCCGCGGGCATGGCCCGTGTGCGGGTCGCGAGCCAGCCGATGCTGGCCGTAATCTCGACGGGTAATGAGCTGATCGAGCCGGGGGAGCCCATTCTTGCGCATCAAGTGCGCCGGTCGAATGCCTACGCCATCGCCGCGGCGCTGATCCTGCGCGGCTACCCGCGCGTCGGACTCGACCATATTCGCGACGAGAGCGCGCAGCTCCAGGAGCGCCTGAAGTTCTATCTCGAGACCCACGACGTGCTGGTATTGAGCGGCGGGGTCTCGATGGGGCGGCTCGACCTGGTGCCCCAAGCGCTCGACAAGCTCGGGGTGCGCCGCGTGTTTCACAAAATCGCGCAGCGTCCCGGCAAACCCCTCTGGTTTGGCGTGGCCCCCAGCGGGGCGGTCGTATTTGCGCTCCCCGGGAACCCCGTCTCGACTGCCGTGTGCGTGTCCCGATACGTGCTGCCGGCG
>JAJZLX010000302.1:4919-9539 GCA_021850555.1 Pseudomonadota bacterium
GGTTGCCCCGGCGCTGACGCTCTTCCTGCCAGTGCGGGTGTCGACCGATGAGCAGGGGGCGCGCGCGGCCCTGCCACAGCCGACCCACGGCTCGGGAGACTTCACCAGCCTCGCCGGCACGGACGGATTCATCGAGTTACCCCCCGGACCGAGAACCTACCCCCGGGGATTTGTGACGTGCCTGTACCGCTGGTAGTGCTCGAGACGCACAGGCCGCCCCGTCCCGACCGATGGATGGCAATCCGGATCGGCGAGTGGTAAAGCTATTTTCATGACCGCCCGGGATTCCGTCCACGCCGAGCTGCGACTGCGCGATCAGCGCGGGCGCGTTCTGCATGACTTGCGTATATCGGTCATGGACCGGTGCAATTTCCGCTGCCCCTACTGCATGCCCCGCGAGACGTTTCACGACGGCTATCGTTTCCTCGGCTCGCACGAACGGTTGTCCTTCGATGAGATCGTCCGCCTGGCCCGGCTGATGGTGCGGCTCGGCGTGCGCAAGCTGCGCCTGACCGGTGGCGAGCCGCTGCTGCGGCCGAACCTGACCGACCTCATCGGCGATCTGACCGCCATCGATGGCGTCGAGGACGTTGCCCTCACGACCAATGGCACGCTTCTGGCCAAGCACGCCTTCGAGCTGCGCGCCGCCGGCCTGCACCGTGTCACGGTGAGCCTGGACAGCCTCGACCCCGAGGTATTTCAACGGATGAGTGGGGGGTTCGGCGGTCTCGAGGAGGCGCTCGGGGGTATCGAGCAGGCGCGCCGCGCCGGCCTCGGGCCAATCAAGGTGAACGTGGTCGTGCAGCGCGGCCTGAACGATCACACGGTGGTGCAGCTATTGGAGCGCTTTCGGGGAACCGGCGTGATCGTGCGGTTCATCGAGTACATGGACGTAGGGAACCGCAACCATTGGCGCTCGGACGCCGTCGTCCACTCGAGCGAGCTGCTGGCCCGCATCGCGCGGCACTGGCCCCTCGAGCCCCTGCAACCGTCCTATCGCGGGGAAGTCGCGGAACGCTATGCCTTCACCGACGGAGGCGGCGAAGTGGGATTCATCTCGTCGATCACCCAGCCTTTCTGCGGCGATTGCTCCCGTGCGCGTCTGTCGTCCGACGGCGTACTCTATACCTGCCTCTTCGCCACGCACGGGGTAGCGCTGCGCGACAAACTACGCAGCGGCGCCAGTGACGACAGCCTCCTCGATTTACTGCGCGCTACGTGGCGCGCGCGGTCGGACAATTACAGCGAGCAACGGCGGACGCGGCTGGCCGACGCCGCCGGGGAGCGTAAGGTCGAAATGTTCTATATCGGTGGCTGATGGCGAAGCGGGCACTGTCCCATCTGGATCGCGAGAACCGCCCGACCATGGTGGACGTGGGCGTCAAACAGGTCAGCTTGCGCGAGGCACTCGCGGAAGCGCGCGTCAAACTGCCGCGGCCGGTCGCCGCCGCACTGCGCCGCAGTGGTCACCGAACACACAAGGGCCCGGTATTCGACACCGCAGTCATTGCGGGCGTGATGGCCGCCAAGCGCACCCATGAGCTGATCCCGTTCTGCCATCCGCTCGGGCTCGAGCATTGCTCGATCGAGGTCGACCAGCGCACGAGCGGAGAAATCCGCGTGCGCTGCCGTGTCGTGGTTCATCATCGCACCGGCGTCGAGATGGAGGCGCTCACGGGAGCCTCGGTCGCCGCCCTGACGATATACGACATGTGCAAGGCCCTCTCGCACGACATCGAGATCGGTGGCATCCGCCTATTGGAAAAAACCGGCGGCAAGCGCGCCTACAAGCGGATCGTCCGGCGCCCGGGGGGCCGCCGATGAACGGCGCGACGGCATCGGACGCGCCGCTGTACGGACTGGTGCTCGCCGGCGGGCACAGCAGCCGGATGCAGCGCGACAAAGCGACCCTCGAGTACCAGGGCCGCAGCCAGCTCGAGCGCACGATGGCGTTGCTCGACGGCCGCGTCGCACATGCCTTCGTGTCGGTGCGCGCCGCACAACAGACCGATTCCGGGCGGGCGCGCCATGCGCTCATCGTTGACGAACAGGAGGGCCTCGGCCCCTGTGGCGGCATTCTGGCCGCGCAGAGCCGCTATCCGCAGGCCGCGTGGCTGGTCCTCGCCTGCGACCTGCCTTTTCTGGACGGCCGCACGCTCAACCATCTGATCGTCGCGCGCGCACCCGAGCGCACCGCCACGGCTTATCGCTCGGCCCGCGACGGCCTGCCCGAACCCCTGTGCGCCATCTACGAGCCGGCGAGCCGCGCCACGCTCTCCCGCGCGGTACAGGGCGGTCAGCGCTGCCCGCGCAAGTTCCTCATCGGCGCCGATGTCCTGCTGATCGACCCTCCCGACCCGCGCGCGCTCGAGAACGTCAACACGCCGGAGGAGTTCGAGCGAGTAAGCGCAGCGCTCGCAGGCCGCGCCGGCGCGGGCCCGAAGCGCATCGCCGTGCAGTATTACGCGTTGCTGCGCGAGCAGGCCCAATGCAGCGGCGAGTCGGTACGGACCGCCGCCGGCACCCCGAACGAGCTGTATCGCGAACTCCGTGCCCGCCATCCCTTCACGCTGCCGCCGCAGCTGCTGCGCGTGGCGGTCAACGCGGAGTTCGCGGAGTGGTCGCACCCGCTTGCCGATGGCGACACGGTGGTGTTCATCCCGCCGGTGGCGGGCGGGTGAGCGCGCGCGCGGGCACGCTGTCCGGGCCGGTTTCTACCGCCCGGGAAGGCCCGAGGCACGAGCCGCGCGGGGTTATTGCACGGATAGACATGGTCAACACGTTTCAATTCAGTCTCGAGCCGATCGATCCTTCCGCCCTGCGCGCCGCGCTCGCCAATCCGGCCTGCGGCGGCTACGCCAGCTTCGAAGGTTGGGTCCGCGATTGCAACGCCGGACGCGAGGTGCGGCGTCTTGAGTACGAGGCGTTCGAGGCTCTCGCGGTCAAGGAGGGCGAGCGAATCATCGCCGAAGCGATCGAGCGGTTCGGCATCGCGCGTGCCGCCTGCGTCCATCGTCTCGGCACGCTTGGAATCGGTGAGCTGGCCGTGTGGGTCGGCGCGTCGGCGCCGCACCGCCACGAGGCGTTTCTCGCCTGCCGTTACATCATCGACGCGGTCAAGCACCGCGTGCCGGTCTGGAAGAAGGAGCACTACCGCGAGGGCGACTCCGGTTGGGTCAACTGCGAACGCTGCGCAAGCGAGGCGCCCGAAATGCACGGCGGCACTGAGGCGCACGCGCCGCCGGCGCTCGCGCCCGCCGCACCCGATTACTCCCGCCAGAGCGCTCTGCGGGAAGTCGGCGCCGCTGGACAGGCACGACTCGGCGCCTCGCGCGCGTTGATCGTCGGGTGCGGCGGACTCGGCGTGCCCGCCATGAGTTACCTGGCGGGCGCCGGCATCGGACGATTGGGTCTCGTCGACGCCGACCTGCTCGAGGCATCCAACCTGCATCGCCAGCCGTTGTATGCGCTGCGGGATTGCGGGCGCCAGAAGGTGGAGCTCGCGGCCGAGCGGCTGCGCGCGCTCAATCCCGCGGTGGACGTGCGCACATATCCCGTACGGCTCGATGCAGACAACGCTGCCGGGCTGGTGGCGGACTACGACGTCATCATCGAATGCACGGACAATATCGCGACCAAGCTGGCGCTGAACGATGCATGTATTCGCGCCGGTAAACCAGCCGTATTCGCGAGCGTCTATCAATACGAGGGGCAGCTGCAGATCGTGCAGCCGGGCGGGCCGTGCCTGCGGTGTCTGTGGCCCGAAGCGGTGCGCGACGGGCTGGTGGGCAATTGCGCCGCAGCCGGCGTGCTGGGCCCGGTGCCGGGCACGCTCGGAACTCTGCAGGCGCTCGAGGCGTTGAAGCTGCTGCTCGACCTGCCCGGACAACTCACCGAGACGCTGTTGATCTTCGATCTTCTGACGCTGAACATCAGCCGCATCCGCACCCGGCGATCACCGCAATGCCCGCGGCACGCTCTGGCCGGGGACCGCGCGCCATTCGCCGCGAACGAGTCTGTCGAGCTCGAGTTCGAATCGCTGCATGAGGCGAGCGCCGCGGGCTACCTCATCGTCGACATACGCGAGCGGCGCGAGCAGGCGCTGCGGCCCGTCGCGGAGGTGCCAGTGCACTCGATTCCGATGAACGAGCTGCTCCATGGCGGCGCGGCTCTGCCGCCTGCCTCGAAGTACCTGCTGGTGTGCGCCGCCGGCGCGCGCAGCCTGGCGGCGGCGCATGAGCTGCGCGCGCGCGGGCGCGCTCCGATCTTCTCGCTGCGGGGCGGACTGGCCGCACTGGGCTAGGGTCTGATCTGGCCCGCCCCGCGCACGACGTATTTGTAGCTGGTGAGCTGCTCGACCCCGACCGGGCCGCGGGCGTGGAACCGATCGGTGGAGATGCCGATCTCCGCGCCCATGCCGAATTCCCCGCCATCGGCAAACTGCGTCGAGGCGTTGTGCAGCACGATCGCGCTGTCGACCTGCTGCAGAAAGCGCTCGGCAGTCCCCTGATTCTCGGTGACGATCGACTCGGTGTGCGCCGAGCCGTAACGGGCGATGTGCGCGATCGCGCCCTCCACTCCGTCGACCACGCGCGCGGCGATGATCGCGTCGAGATACTC
>JAJZLX010000779.1 GCA_021850555.1 Pseudomonadota bacterium
CTCGACGATCACGATGGCGTGATCGATCAGTGCGCCGATGGCGGCGGTGATGCCGCCCAAGGTCATGATGTTGATTCCCATGCCGAGCATGTCGAGCACGAGCATGGTGGCGGCGACCGACAGAGGCACCACGACCACGGTGGCCATGGCCCCATCGCCGCGCCCGAGGAACAGATACACGACCAGGAACGCGATGAGGCTGCCGAGCCCGAGGGCGGTCCAGACGTCGGTGAGGCTCGAGCGGATGAGGCGGCTCAAGTCATAGATGCGCACCAGGTGGACATGAGGGGGCAGATGAGCGGCCACGGTGCGCAGCTTCGCGCGCACCCGCGCCGCCACCGCCACTTGGTTCGCGCCCTGCTGTGGAGAGATGTCGATGATCACGGCGTGGCGGTAGCCGGCCACTGCGGCGGCACGAATGAGCGGCGGCCCCCCCATGTGCACCGAGCCGAGCGCGCCGAGCGTCAGCGTGGTGCGCGAGCCTCCGGCCCCCATCGGGCCAAGCGGCAGCGGCAGGCGAGCCAGTGCGGCGGGGCTCGCCGGGCGCGGCGTCGTCGCCACGATGAACTGCTGGTGAAAGGCGTGCAGCATCCCTGAGAAGAACGGCCCCTGGTAGGCGCGCAGCGCCGCGACGACTTCGCCCGCGCTCAGGTGATATTCGGCGAGGCGCCGCGGGCTGAGCTTGATGCGCACTTCCGGCCAGCCCCGCCCGGTGTCCAGGGCGCGATACACGCCGCGGACCGAAAGGATGGCTGGACGCAACGTGAACGCGAAGACGGGCTTCATCGCCCAGCTGTGCACGGTGTTGGAGACCAGAGCGTATTGGGCGAGCGGATAGATGTTGGGTCTCATCAGGCGCACGCTGATCGTCGCGCCCGGGGGCAGCGGAATGTGCGCAAGCCGCGCCTGCAGCAGCAGGTAGGCGGTCTCGGGGTTGGTCTTGGAGCTGAAATAGACATGCAGCTTGGTCAGCCCGATGCCAGACTGCGAGCGCACCAGGGTGACCCCCGGCTCGCCCTTGGCGGCCTGCTCCATCGGCTCGGTGACCGCGAGCAGCATGTACTTCACCGGCAGGTCATCGGTGTGCACGATGACCGAGACCTTCGGGAAGTTCACCGACGGGAAAATGCTCTGCGGCAAGTGCTCGAACGCGACCCACCCACAGAGCAGGAGCACCGCGGCAAGCAGCGCCACCGTGTAGCGATTCTCCCACTGGAATCGCAGGTAGCGGCGGATCATGGCTTTACGGTGAGCGGTGTGCCATCCGCGAGTCGCCCGGCGCCGCGTACGACCACCGGCTCACCGGCCCGCAGCGCGCCTTTGATCCAGGCGCCGGACCCACGCGTGCCGAGCACCGCAACCGGCACCCGCCGCGCGCGCCCGGCTTGATCGCAAAACACCATCGCGTCCGCGCCCTGCATGACCACCGCCGACTGGGGCACTTCGAAGGCGGGGACGGGCCGCTGGAGGAAGCGCAGGTTCACCCACTCTCCCGGCAACAGCGGAGCGTGCGGCGGCGGCGTCACATACACGGCGACCAGGCCGGATTGCCGCGCGCTGTGGCCGACGCTGCGCAGGCGCCCCGTGCCCGACCAGCCGGCGAAACCGATCCGCACGGGCTCTGCGCGGGTGAGGCGCATCGCGCTCATCGGGGACAGCAGTGCTTCGATCCATGGCCTGCCGCGTCCATCGAGCGTTACGATGGGCGTACCGGCGCTCACCACCGCTCCGGAGGGGACCTGGTAATTCAGAAGGCCGGCGAAAGGCGCGCGGATCGCCTGGTTGGCGAGCTGGCCCTGCAGGGCCAGCGCCTGGGCCTGCATCTGCTTCTCCGTCGCGCGGCTGCTCTGCAACACCTGCAGTGACACCACGCCGTCGCGATACAGCGTGCGATAGCGCTGCACGTTGATCTGCGCAAGGCGCAGCTGGGTGCGCGCCGCCTGCAGGCTCGCCTGCAAGCCGGGCGGTGTGATGCGCGCGAGCAGCGTCCCGGCGGGAACCTCCCCCACGGGCCGCCCCGGCTCCCAGACCCTGCCACTCAAGGGGGAGCCCAGCACGACATGGTTGACGCTGCGCACCCGGGCGATGGCGCGCACCAGAGGGCGCCACAAGGAGCGCTCCACCGGGGCGGTCCGCACCGGCACTGCCGCCCGGGCGGCTGCCGACACCCCGAGCAGCAACGCCGTTGTGGCCAGAGCGAGGACGCGATCGAATCGGGCCGTGGCAGGACGGGTTGCATTCATGTGGGCGATCGCTCTCCGGGGTAGGCTCCCGCATCGAGCCGCAGCTGGGTATGTGCCATGCGCAGCATGACGAGCGTGCTCGCCACCTGCAGGCGCGCCTGCAGCCAGGTGTTTTCGGCCTGGGCCAGATCGAGCGCGTTGAGCGTCCCGGCCTTGTAGCCGTCACGGGTCATGGCATAGACCGAGCGTGCGTCTCGCAGCTGCTTGACCGCCTGCCCGTATGCACGCCCGGCCGCCTGGGCGTTCCCGTAATCGCGCGCGATGGTCGTACGGATCTGCAGCAGCACCGAGCGCCGAGCAGCGCGCAGCGCCGCCACACGCTCCTCGGCCTCGGCCACGCGATCGCGATGGGCGCCAAAATCAAAAATGGGCATGGTTGCGCCGAGAAAGACCTCCCACCCGAGCTCGTGCGAAACGGGAGTCGTGGGCGAATCGACACCGTAGCTCACATTCGCCGTGATGGTCGGCAGTCGAGTTGCGCGCAGGCTGTCCGCCTGGGCGTGTCCGACGGCGATCTGGCGTGCCGCGATGCGCAGCAGCGGCTGTGCCCTGCGGGCCTTCTCGATCCACAGCGGCTCTCTCGGCAGCGGGCGCGAGGCCGGATGCAGCGCCGGCATGAGGATGGGGGCCGATGGGGCGCGGGCGAGCAGCAGGTTGAGCGTGCGCCGCGCGGCGCGACGTTGTGCGAGCGCCTGCTGCAGGCCGCTTTGCGCGTTGTGCCGCAAGAGCCGCGTCTGCGCCAGATCGAGGACCGCGGCGGCCCCGACCGAGTATTCCTGTCGAGTGCCGCGATAAAGGATATCGACCGATCGCAGCGTGCTCCTCCAGATCCGTACGCGGGCGCGCAACAGCGCAAGTTGGTACCAGGCGTCGGCGACCTGCGCGGCCACGCTCAAGCGGGCCTGCGCCCGCTCGCTGCGGGCGAGCGCCTCCTCATCCCGGGCCAGCCGGGCGAGCGCGCGCAGCTGCGGCGAATACAGCGGCAGCGACAGATTGAGCAGGCCGATCGTCTCTCGCGAGCCATTGGCGTGCGCGTAAAGCGGCTGACCATTGCGTGTTGCGGTCCAGTAGCGGCCCGCGATCACGGACAGGTGCGGCAGCAAGGTCGCGCGACCGGCGCGCGCCCCGTACCGCCCCGCCCTGCGCAGGTCCTCGGCCTGCTGCACCTGCGGCGCCACGCGCAGCGCGGTGGCGACCGCGGCGGCGAGCGGCAGGGCCGGCCGGCCCTCGTTGAGGGCGTGTGCCGGCAGCAGCACGGCGCGCATCGGCAGCGCGCACAGGAATCCGTAAAGCACCAGCCGGCGGCGCTGCGCGCACATTGGGGCCTTGCCCCCGCTTCGCACGGTCTTGGCAGGAGCCATCACTGTCCCATGGGTCCGATTTACGACCACTGTCGTACCGATCTAGGTTATGTCCGTCGTGGCGCGATTGCAAGAGTGCGGGCCGGGCTTGCCCCTAGCGCGGCAGGGTCATCAGCGCCAGGACGAGGCCGGCGGCGGCCGTCACGAGCAGCGCGAGCGCCGGCTTCAGGCAGGCTCGCCAGCCTCCGAAAGTGAGCGCATAGACCGCATTCATCACGTTGTTGGATGCGGCCGCGATCAGGATCGCCACCCCGATGCCCGCCACCGGCATCCCGGCGACGCTGCCCTGCGCCAGGCTGAGAACGAACGGATTGATGTCCGAGACGCCTGCGATGCCGCCCAGTGCGTAAACCCCCGGGCTGCCGAATCGGCTGCGCACCCAGCTCGAGGCGAGCGCCACGACCACGAACAGGGCCGCAAAGGTCACTGCCGCCGCAAGCTGCAGCGGGTTCATCACCGGCAGCTTCCCGGCGGAGACCGGCGACACTTTATCGCGGCGCAGCCACTGCCACCCCGCAATGGCCCCGGCGAGCGCCGAGAGCGCGGCCACCCGCGGCAACAGCAGCCATGCGAGCGGCCGATTGAACAGCGCGATGACCAGATCAATGCGCAGATACATCACCGCCGTGGCGATCACGATGCCCACCGTCGCCTCCGGACGCGCCGTCCCGGAGGCCCGCTGCTCGCGCGCGAGCGCGACCGTGGTCGCAGTCGAGGAGTAGGCGCCGCCCAGAATCGAGGGAACCAGGGCGCCTCTGTGCGGCAGATATCGCTGCAGCAGGTAGCTCAGGTAAGAGAGCGACGACACCGCGACCAGCGCCAGCCAGACCTCAAACGGGGTGATGGGCGTCCAGGACACGATCGGCTGATCCGGCACCAACGGCAACACGATCCCGACCAGGATCAAGAACTTGCCGAGTGTGTAAATCTCCTCTCGGGCCACCTGCTGGGCGACCCGGTGCAGGGCCTCACGGCTCTCGAGAAACAACACTGCCGCCACCGCGGCCAGGACGAGGAGCCACGGCGGCTGGGTGAGGGCGATCGGACCGAACACATAGGCCAGCACATTCGCCGTCGGGACCATCAGGGTCGGCTGCTGCACCCCCGCCTCGCCCGCCGCCCGCAGGTGCGCGTAGAGCCACACGGCAACCGCGCCCAGGCCGACCAGATACGGTACGAGCGAATGGGGCTCGAGCAGGTACAGCAGAGCCCCGAGGATGGTGAGCATGGGGAACGTGCGGATCCCGCCCGGGCTCGCACGCGGTTCCTGCTTGTAGATCCCCTCGAAGGCGAGTCCCATGAACACGGCCATTGCGAGGGCAAGCCCCAGCCGTCCCGTCACCTGGAATGGAGTGTGCCCATCGAGCATTGCCACAGGCCCCAATTGCGTTCTCTGTCGAGTGGATCCGCGGCGCTTGACTGCCGAGCTCCGCGAGACCTCCCTCCTCCGGCTTCTCGACATTATGCCTGCCCGGCCGAGGTTTGCTCAGCTGTCGGCGCGGCGCACCCGGCCAAGAGGCAGCGGTGCCGGTCCGGCAAGGGGGCTGCGGATGCCCAAGGGGGGGCTGCGTCCGACGGCGCCCGCTGAGCCGGACACCCGGCCCGCTGCGGCGAGCCGCATGGACCGTCGATCTCACGCGCCCTGTGAGGACTGCCCCGGAGTCGAGCCTACCAGTCCTTGGCGAGCACGGTGCAGATGCGGCTGAGCGCGTAGACATCCTTCGTGTCGGACTGCTCGGCCGGGGAATGGGAGTACTTCGTCGGCCAACCGAGTGCGATGGCGTTGGCGCCGTAGCGCGTGTACACCGCCGCATCATTGCCACCGCCGGTCGCCCCGTACTGCACGGCAATGTGATGGGCGCGAGCCAGGGCAACCACGCGCGCCACATCCGCCGGCGGGTCGATGTGGGAAAAATCGACCGCCCGGACCACGAAACCCTTCCCGAGCGGCTGATCGCCATAGCGCCCGGTCTCGAGGGGGGATTGGCTGCTCACGAACATATCGACGGCAAACACGACATCCGGCTCTCGGCCGAGCTTGGCCACCCGCGCGGCATAGGCGGCCGCCCCCTCGAGCCCGATTTCCTCGCGCGTCGCCCACAGGAAAGTCAGCTGCCGACCGGGATGCTCGCGCGCAAAGTCCGGCCCCAGCGCACGCACCGTCTCGATCAGCGCCGTATCACCGGCCCGGTCATCGATGCTGCGGATCTCGAAGTGCGAGCCAAGCAGCGGCCGGTAGACTTTCGGCATGGTGAGGAAATCCCCCACCCGGATGCCGAGCCGCTCGGTAGCCGCCCTGGAGTCGGTGCCGACATAGGCATCGGCCGGCTCATTGAGCGTGCTCATCGGCGCCGGCCACTTGAACCCCGGCCGGTCCCAACCCGAGGGCAACCCCAGCGCCGCGCCGACGCTGCGCCCATCGGGCAGGTGAACCAGCATGACGTGACCCAGGTAATAGCGGCCGTAGAAGCCGCCCAGCTCGCGCACGCGCAGATCCCCGTCACGCCGGATGCGCGTGACCTGATAGCCGATCTCATCCATGTGGGCGTCGAACAGGATCGTCGGCACATGCACGCCCGGCGCCGCATGCCCGATGTGCAGCACCAGATTGCCCGCCGGATCGACGTGCGCGAGCTTGCGCGCCCAGGCCGGCAAGCGGCTCAAGATGGCCTCGCGGGCGCCCTGCTCGTGGCCGCTCGCCCCGTAGGCGGTGGTCATGGTCCGAAGCGTTCTCAGCAGGCGCGCGCTCGGGGCACGCGCCCGATCCAGCACCTTCAGTCCCGTCCCGGTGCCGGGCACGCGCGCTGCATCGAACGGATCGTCCGTCGCGCTCATCGGTGTCACCGGCTCCCTGAGGTACTCCTCGATCAACCGGGTCAGCTTGCGCAGGTCCGCCCGCGAGAACGTCTCCGCCGGCGTGACCGGGAAAAGGGTCGGCACGCCGAGCTGCGCAGACCGCTCCGGAAGCTTCGGCATGGGCCCGAAGCCGCGGATGACGGGCGGCCGGGCCGCCACGATGCGCGCGGCAATGTGGTGACTGAGCGCCAGACGCATGAGCGCATCGGGCAGGCTCCCCGGACCGGAAGGGGCGCTCGTCCCGATTACCACGCCGTCGCCGGGTCGCAGGCCCGCTATGGTTCCACCCTTGCCGGGCGATTGCGGATCGATCCGACCGACGAAGATCATCTCCTCGGCCGGCAACTCCGTGAGGATCCGCGCAAGCCCTCGTCCGCCGAGCCACTGTTGCGTCACGAACGCGAGGGTCGTGGTGCCGCGCAAGCGCGCGTGCGCGAGCCCCTGCGCCGCCTCGAGCAGTGCCTCCCAGCCGAAGCGGTCACCGGCCCAAGCGCCCGCCTCATCGTCCGCGCCGATGGTGATCGGCGGCTGCGAAAGCTCGACCGGGTCGAGCAGATCGACGCCCGCGGCGCGCGCCTGGGCCGCGGAATCCGCCCCGATATCCACGTACAGATTGCCGACGTGGGACATCGAAGGCGGATTGAGGTGCCCCGGGGCCAGATGGATGCTGAGCCCGGCAAAGCCGCCGTTCAAAAGCCCCTTGGGCGTCACGACGTACACCGGCTGCGCAAACTCCAAGGTATCGAACACGGGATTCGGCTTGCGCATCGGCAGGCTCTGCACGCGCAGATAGCCCCGCGAATCGATGGCGCCCACGATGAAGCCGGGCTGATCGATGGCCGCGACGATGAGCCGGTGCGGAGCCCCGCTGCCGACCCTCACCCATACGTCATCCATGTTGTCCGTGTGCGGGCGCAGTCCCTGCCCTTGCAGCTGATGTGAGATCGCCGCCGAGAGCTGCTGCTCGTAGCCCGACACTGCGACGATCCGGCTCAGCACGGGGAAATCCGGCGGTGCGCCGGCGAAGACCGGTGCGGCGGCGGCGCCGACCACGGCCGCCGCCGCGATGAGCGGTGCTAGTCTTCTCAAGTGAGCCTCCGCGGTCCTCGAGGGGTGATACGGCGCGGGCTGCCATCAACGCAGGTGATAGCGGATCGTCGCATAGATGTAGCGGCCGCGCGGATCCCCATAGGTGAGATCGTATCCGCCGACGAAATTGTTGGCGATGGACGCATAGTTCGCGTACGGCGGGTTCTGGTTGAACAGATTGATCACGCCGAGCGTGAAGTCGAAGTGGCGCAGCCCCGTGTAGGACGCCTGCGTGTTGATCGTGTCGTATGCCGAGACGTGGCGCGGCACCTGCGTGACCGTCGAGGGAGTATCCAGGTAGGGCTCCTGGTACTGCTGCGTCACCGACAGCTCCCAGGACGGGGTCGTGTACCCGATCGTCAAGGTGTGCCGCCACCGCACGATGACCCCGCCCTCGGTCCCGACCTGCGACAGGCCCTGATTGATCACGCTGGTCCAGGTGCCGTTGTAGTTCTGAACGGCGTACTTGTAGAAATACGTGCCGTTGCCGCGCACGAAGATCTCGCCGGGCCCGAGCCGCCAGTCGTAACTCAGGTTGATATCGAGGCCGCTCAGGTAGGTCTTGAAGAGATTCTGGTTGGTCTGGCTGATCGAGACGATGTTGCCCGCCGCATCGCGAGTGACGAATCCCGAGAATTCCGCGGCCGTCTGGGCATTCTGCAGAATGACCGAATAAGGAAGGCCGCCGACCACGATCTCATGACGCAGAAAGATCCAGAATGAGTCCAGTTCGAGGCGCAGGTTGCGCACCGGCTCGAGCACCGTGCCCAGGGTGTAATTGACCGACTTCTCCGGCTTCAAGTGCGGGTTGCCGCCGATGACGGTCGTGAATTGCTCGCTGCAGGCGGGATTGTTCGGGTTGAATACCGGGCACTGGATGGGATCCCGGGTTCCGTTCGATGTCACGTTGAAGGTCTGCGGCGCATAAAGATCAGGGAGCGAGGGCGCGCGAAAGCCCGTTCCCGCCGAGCCGCGCAGCTGCAGCCATCGCAGCGGCCGCCAGTGCATCCAGAGCTGGGGATTGACCGTGCTGCCGACGCTCTGGTAGTGGTCCCAACGTACGGCCACGTCAGCCTGCAACGAGTGAGCGAGATAGCCGTTGAGCTCGAAATACGCGGCCTGCGCGGTCCGCGAGGAGGACTCCGGCAGCGAGTTGCCGCCGAGCCCGCCGACGTTTCCCTGCTGCAGGACGAGCGCGGGGGAGTAGTCGTAGGTTTCGCGGCGCAGCTCCGCGCCGACCGCCACCCGCAGCGGCCCGGTCGGCAGCTGCGCGATCTTGCGGGTGGCGCCGGCATCGAGGCTCGTGAGCGAGGTCTTGGACGAGTAGTCCTGGCCGATGAACTGGTCCGCGTTCGCCTGTGCGAGCGCACTCTGATCCTGCGTGGGACCGAAGGGATTGATGACCCCGGAATCCAGCAGCGGCATGATCTTCGAATAAAGCGGCCAGCCGTGCTCGAGGTTGTCCGACAGGGCCACCTGGCCGTAGAGGAGCGAGGCGTTGTAATGCCACCCGATCCCATGGCCCTTGATGCCGCCCACCACGCGCGTCGTATTGGTGATGTCGAGCGTCTGGCGGATGCCGTTCGCGAAATCGCGATAGATGAGATTGAGCGGCTGGCCGGCCAGCCCGTGCTGGGCGGCCCAGGCCGTCGGATAATAGGGGCTGGTGGGCGGCAGCAGGAACGCGCCCTGTCCGGGCTTCGCGTCCGGATTGTCATATCCGGGATACTGGGTGGCCAGCAGGTTGGCGAGGTAACCGATGTACGGGTTTCCGGGCAGGATCGGGTTCAGGAACGCGAGCGGCACCGGCTGCGTGTAGGTCGTCTGCCTCACCTGCGAGAAAAGCACGTTTCCGTAGAGCTGGCTCGAGTGCGTGAGAACGTAGGCGCCGTTGAGATAGACGCTGTATCTTGACCGCTTGGGCTGCAGCGAATCGTAGGGCGAGTTGTCGAAGCGGCACTGTGTGGGGTAATTCTTG
>JAJZLX010000753.1:0-8524 GCA_021850555.1 Pseudomonadota bacterium
GCCGCCCCGCGGTGAGCCCCGCACACGAAAGAAGTGAGGGCCGCGCGGCACCCGGTCACACCTTCACGGGAAAGGCGTCGCGGCCGGCGTAGCGGACCTTGCCGAGCTCGGCCTCGATGCGCAGCAACTGGTTGTACTTGGCGATGCGGTCCGAGCGCGAGAGCGAGCCGGTTTTGATCTGGGTGGCCGCGGTGGCCACCGCGAGATCGGCGATGGTGCTGTCCTCCGTCTCGCCCGAGCGGTGCGAGATGACGGCGGCGTAGTGCGCGTGGTCCGCCATGTCTATGGCCGCGAGCGTCTCGGTGAGTGTGCCGATCTGGTTGGGCTTGATCAGGATGGCGTTGGCGATGTGCTTCTCTATGCCTTCCTCGAGGATGCGGGTGTTGGTGACGAATATGTCATCGCCCACGAGCTGGTGCGTCTCCCCGAGCGCGCGCGTGAGCTGCGCCCAGCCGTCCCAGTCGCCCTCTGCCATGCCGTCCTCAATCGTGACGATGGGAAAGCGGCCGGCGAGATCGGCGAGGTAGCGCGTGAACTCCCCGCTCGAGAAACGCCGCCCCTCGCCCTTGAGCTCATAGCTGCCGTCGCGGAAGAACTCCGAGCTCGCCGCATCGAGCCCCAGGCAGATGTCCCGTCCGGGCGCGTAGCCGGCCTTCTCGATCGCCCGCACGATGACCTCGAGCGCCTCCTCGTTCGAATCGAGATTGGGTGCGAACCCGCCCTCATCGCCCACCGAGGTCGCAAGGCCGCGCTCGTGCAGGATCCTCTTCAGCTGATGGAACACCTCCGCACCGTAGCGCAGCGCCTCGCGAAAGCTCGGCGCGCCGACCGGCAGGATCATGAACTCCTGGATGTCCAGGCTGTTGTCGGCGTGAGCGCCGCCGTTGATGATGTTCATCATCGGCACGGGCATCACCGGCTCGCGCCCGGCGCACTGGCGCGCCCCGAGGTAGCGATGCAGCCCCTGGCCGGCCTCGCACGCGCAGGCTCGCGCCGCGGCAAGCGACACCGACAGTATGGCGTTGGCGCCGAGCCTGCCTTTGTTGTCCGAGCCGTCGAGCTCGATCATCTTGCGGTCGATTTCCGCCTGATCGCGCGCGTCGGCTCCGAGCAGGGCCGATCGCAGCACCGTGTTCACGTGCTCCACGGCCTTCAGCACCCCCTTGCCGAGGTAGCGCTTCTTGTCCCCGTCGCGCAGCTCCACCGCCTCGCGCGTGCCGGTCGAGGCGCCCGAGGGGACAGCCGCGCGCCCCAGGGCGCCGGAGTCGAGGATCAGATCGCACTCGACAGTGGGATTGCCCCGGGAATCGAGAATTTCGCGGCCGCGGATGTCGGCGATTCGGCTCATGCTCAAAGTCCTCTAACGTGCGTCAAATACAAACGGTCTTCAGATCGGCTTCCCGGCGCGCTTGCCTGGCTCGGCCCCTCCCGGGGCGCGCCGGGCCCGCAGCCGCACGCCCGCCCCTACCCGCCTTCCCGCGCCAGCAGTGTCTCCTCGAGCGGCCGGGATTTGACGGCCGTATCGAGGGATTTCAGGGTCGCGAGCAGCGGCTCCATGCGATCGAGCGGCCAGGCGTTCGGTCCGTCCGAGAGCGCCTTGTCCGGCTGCGGGTGGGTCTCCATGAACACCCCGGCCACTCCGGCGGCGACCGCGGCGCGGGCGAGCACCGGCACGAACTCGCGCTCACCGCCGGAGCTTGAGCCGCGCCCGCCGGGCAGCTGCACCGAGTGGGTGGCGTCGAACACCACCGGGCAGTCCGTCTCGCGCAGGATCGACAGCGAGCGCATGTCGGACACCAGGTTGTTGTACCCGAAGGTGAAGCCGCGCTCGCAAACCAGGATGTCGCGGTTGCCGGTCGAGCGGGCCTTCTCGACGACGTTGCGCATCTCCCAGGGCGAGAGAAACTGGCCTTTCTTGATGTTGACCGGCTTGCCGCGCGAGGCGACGCCCACGATGAAATTGGTCTGCCGGCAGAGGAAGGCGGGGGTCTGCAGCACGTCGACGACGGCGGCCACCTCATCGAGGGGCGTGTCCTCGTGCACGTCGGTCAGCACCGGCACGCCGATCGAGCGCCGCACGTCCTGCAGCACTTTCAGGCCCTGCTCGAGCCCCGGACCGCGAAAGCTCCCGCGCGAGGAGCGGTTGGCCTTGTCGAAGGACGCCTTGAACACGAACGGGATGCCGAGCCGGCTGGTGATCTCCTTCAGCCGTCCGGCGACGTGCTGGGTGAGATCGGCGCTCTCGATGACGCACGGCCCCGCGATCAGGAAAAGCGGCCGCTCGATTCCGATGTCCTCGCCGGCGAGTCTCATGCCAAGGAGGCTCCCTAGGCGAGCGCGGCCTGCGGCAGCTGCGCGGCCGAGCGCCGGGCACGCGCGGCGCGGATGAACCCGCTGAACAGCGGATGGCCGTCCCGCGGCGTCGAGGTGAACTCCGGGTGGAACTGGGTCGCGACGAACCACGGATGGTTCGGCAGCTCGATCACCTCCACCAGCTCATCGCGCGAGAAGCCGGAGAATCTGAAGCCGCCCTGGCGGTAGCGGTCGAGATAGTTGTTGTTGAACTCGTAGCGGTGGCGGTGGCGCTCGAGGATCACGTCCTTGCCGAAGATCTCCCGGGCGCGCGTGCCGGCCCCGAGCAGCACCTCCTGGGCGCCGAGGCGCATGGTGCCGCCCTTGGAGGAAGCCTCATCGCGGGTCTGCATTCCGCGCACCTGGTCGCGCCACTCGCTGATCAGGGCGATCACCGGATGCGGGGTCACGCGGTTGAATTCCGTGCTGTTGGCGCCGGTGAGCCCGAGGACGTGCCGGCCGAACTCGACGATGGCCACCTGCATGCCGAGGCAGATGCCGAGATAGGGCACGCCGTGCTCGCGCGCGTAGCGGGCCGAGAGGATCTTGCCCTCGATGCCGCGCTCGCCGAAGCCGCCGGGCACGAGAATCGCATCCATCCCCTGCAACGCGTGCGTGTCGTGCTGCTCGATGTCGGTGGACTCGATGTAGTGGATGTTGACACGCGTGCGCGTTTTCAACCCGCCGTGCATCAGCGCCTCGTGCAAGGACAGGTACGAGTCGCGGATCTGCACGTACTTGCCGACCATGGCGATGTCCACCTGGCCGTCGGGATTTGCCTTGGCGTTGACCACCTGGCGCCACTCGGTGAGGTCGGTCGGCGGCGCCGTGATCCCGAGCTTGCCGACCACGATGTCATCGAGCCCCTGCTCGTGCAGCAGCATCGGGATCTGATAGATATCCTCGGCGTCGACCGCGGAGATGACGGCGCGCTCCTCCACGTTGGTGAACAGCGCGATCTTGCGCCGCTGCTCCTCCGGCAAAGGGTGCTTGCACCGGCACAGCAGCACATCCGGCTGGATGCCGATGCCGCGCAGCTCCTTCACCGAGTGCTGCGTGGGCTTGGTCTTGATCTCCCCCGAGCCGCCGACCACGGGCACCAGCGTCAGGTGCATGTAGACGCACAAGCCCCGCCCGAGCTCCACACCCATCTGGCGGATGGCCTCGAGAAAGGGGAGCGATTCGATGTCGCCCACGGTGCCGCCGATCTCGACCATGCACACGTCGGCCCCCTCGGCCCCGAGCTCGATGCTGCGCTTGATCTCATCGGTGATGTGCGGGATGACCTGGACGGTGGCGCCGAGGTAATCGCCGCGGCGCTCCTTGGCGATCACCCGCTCGTAGATCCGTCCCGTGGTGAAGTTGCTGTTGCGCCCGGTGGTGGTGCGCACGAAGCGCTCGTAGTGCCCGAGGTCAAGATCGGTCTCGGTGCCGTCCTGAGTGACGAACACCTCCCCGTGCTGGAAGGGACTCATCGTGCCCGGATCGACATTGATGTACGGATCGAGCTTGACCATCGCGACCTTGAGCCCGCGGGCCTCGAGAATCGCGCCGAGCGAGGCGCTCGCGATGCCCTTGCCCAATGAGGACACGACGCCGCCGGTGACGAATACGAATCGCGTCATAGGATGAATGCGTTGAGGATGACCCGCCGTTGTGAGACCACTGTCGGAGCCTGAAGCCCGGGGCACGACGGGAGCACAGTCTATCACACCACGGCGCCCCGCCTGAACTATTCACGCCCGGAGTGATCCGGCGGCCGGATGGACGGGCCTCAGCGTGATGCGGGCGGCGCCCTCTTCCAGGTGAGCCGGCCGCGGCGGGTGGTGCCCGGCCCGGCGCGCACGGATTCATCGAGCCACAGATCGCCGGCGGCGAGCAGCGTGCCCTCGCCGAAGATCAAAGGCATGCGCGCTCGCTCCGCAAGCGGCACCCGCTCTTCCTGAAGCAGGCTCTTCAGCGCGCGCCGCGCGCCGCCGCGGCGCACGCGCAGCCGTTCTCCGCCGCGCCGCCAGCGTACGCTGAGCCGCGCCGGCAGCGCATCGAGATCGAGCGGGCCGTGCGCATCGGGCGCGAGCTCGAGCGTGCCCCGCTCCTGCGGCAGCTCGCACCGCAGCGAGACGCTCAGGTCCCAGGCGAGCTCCTGCGGAGCCCGCCGCGCCTCTGACATCCCGCCGGCCTCGCCGATCGAAAGCCGGTCCGCGTACCGCTCGAGGCGCGTGTTCCCCCACTCGACATACGGATGGGCATCGGCCCGGGCATCGATCACAGAGCCTGCGATCTCCTCCAGGCGGCGCGTATCGGGCGCCACCCGGCCGCGCGCCGCGATCCAGAATCGCAGCGCGTTGCGCCGCCGCGGCATCGGCAGCGTGCGCAGCGCCTTCGCCGACAACGCCGACCCGTCGCTGGCGCGCTCGACGTCCGCTCGGGCCAGCGATTCGAGCAGCTGCTGCGCCTCGGCCGCGTGGCGCGCCGATCGGGCCACCGCCGCCGCCACTCCGCTCCAGCGCGCGCGCACCGCGGGCAACACCCGCCGTCGCAGATAATTGCGATCGAAGCGCTCATCGGCATTCGAGTCGTCCTCGATCCACGCAAGGCCCCGGCCGCGCACCCACGTCTCGATCTCCTCGCGCGTGCGCTCGAGCAGCGGCCGCACGTGCAGCCCCGTCCCGAAGGGCGCCGCCGCGGGCATCGCGGCGAGCCCCGCCAGCCCGCAACCGCGGAACAGTTGCAGCAGGACCGTCTCGAGCTGATCGTCCTGGGTGTGCGCCGTGAGCAGCGCCTCCCCCTGGCGCAGCTGCGCGGCGAGACATCGATATCGGGCGATGCGCGCCGCCTCCTCCAACGACCCGCCGCGCTTGCGCTGCACCGTGACGGTCGAGACTCTCAGCGGCACCCCGAGCGTGCGCGCCAGACGCCGGCAATGTCCGCTCCAGCGCCGCGAGGCCGGCTGCAGGCGGTGATCGACATGCACGGCGCGCAGCCTGAGCCCCTGGGCGCGCGCGCCCGAGAGCGCCGCGAGGAGCGCGGTCGAATCGACCCCGCCGCTCAAGGCAACACAGACCGACACGTCGGGAAACCCGGGCAGCAGCTGAGTCAGGCGCTCGAGCAGCCACTCGGGGCCGAAGGCTGCGCTCACCCGCCGGCGCCCGCGGGGATGAGCGTCGTTGCCCGGCCTTTCCCGGGCCTCGCCCCTTCGGGCCCGGCCGTTGGCGCCCTCATGATTCGCCGCCGGTGAATCATTCACGAGGGACTCTCGCTGAATACACCGAAGGAGCCGATCCGGCGGGCGCGCGCCTCGAGCAGCGCCTCGCGCGGCATCGCCTCCAGCGCATCGAGGTGCGCAAGCAGCGCCGTCTTCAAGCTCGAGGACATCGCCGCCGGATCCCGATGCGCCCCGCCGAGGGGCTCCTCGATGACCTCGTCCACCAGAGCGAGCTTCCTCAGCTTATCGGCCGTCATGTTGAGCGCCTCGGCCGCCACCTCCCGCTTCTCCTGGCTCTTCCACAGGATCGACGCGCAGCCCTCGGGCGAGATCACCGAGTAGATGCTGTACTGCAGCATCAGCAGCCGGTCGCACACCCCGATCGCGAGCGCCCCGCCCGAGCCGCCCTCGCCCGTCACCACCGTGACGATGGGCACGCCGAGCCGGGACATCTCCTGAAGGTTGCGGGCGATCGCCTCGCTCTGCCCGCGCTCCTCCGCGCCCACGCCCGGATAGGCGCCCTGGGTATCGATCAGAGTCACCAGCGGCAGCCCGAACCGCTCGGCCATGTGCATCAGGCGCAGCGCTTTGCGATAGCCCTCCGGCCTCGGCATGCCGTAGTTGCGGCGCACCCTCTCCTTGGTGTCGCGCCCTTTTTGATGCCCGATGATCATCAGCGCGCGGCCCTCGATGCGCGCGAGCCCGCCCACGATGGCGTGATCGTCGGCGAACATCCTGTCCCCGTGCAGCTCGTGAAAGTCCGTGCAGATGGCACTCACGTAATCGAGCGTGTAGGGACGGTGCGGATGGCGTGCGAGCTGGGTGATCTGCCAGGGGGTGAGGTTGGCGAAGATGCTGGTCGTCAGCTGGCGGCTCTTCGCCTGCAGGCGCGTGATCTCCTCCTGGATGTTGACCTCGGGGTCGCAGGTGACGTGCCTGAGCTCCTCGATCTTGGCTTCGAGCTCGGCGATGGGTTGTTCGAAATCGAGGAAGGCGACGGCCATGCGCTTTACCGGGGCTGTTGCTGTCTGGGCGCGAGGGTACGGGCGGACCGGTCCGGGCGCAAGTCACGGCGCCTGCGGCTGCCGCCCTTCAAGGAGGCTCCCTAACCGTCCGCCGACAGCTGTGCGCCGGCGACGGGCGCGGCATAGAGCGGCTCCACGGCGCCCGCCCCGAGCAGCCCCTCGAGGCCCTCGATCAGCTCCGCGGAGGGCTTCACGGACCACTCCGCGGCGAGCGCCAGGCGGCCCCTGGCGCAGCCACAGGCGTACTCGATGAGTATCGGACACGGTCCCGGTCGGAAGCGCTCGAGCAGCTCCCCGAGCCGGCGCTGCAGCGAGGCGTCATCGGCGCCCGCCGGCCACTTGATGAGGATGCGGCGGGCCTGGCGCTCGAGCGCCTTGGTCAGATCGGTGAGGCGCTTCAGGTTGAGGCGCCATCCGTCCGAGAAATCATCGAAGCGCACCAGGCCCTCGGCGAGAACCAACCCGTCCTTGACGATGAGATCGCGCTGTTGCTGATAGGCGTCCTCGAACAGGCTCGCCTCGAGCCTCCCGGTACCGTCATCGAGCGTCAGGATGACGCGCGGCCCGCGCTTGCGGACCTCGTCGATGAGCCCCGCCACGGTGACAGGCTTGCCGCCGCCGAAGCGCGGCTCCATCCCCGGCATGGGCCGCTCGCTCACCAGGTCCCCGATCCGATGCGACACCACCGTGGCGAGCCCCGGCTCGAACCGCTTGATCGGGTGGCCGGTGAGATACAGCCCGAGCGTCTCGCGCTCGCCGGCGAGGCGCACCGCCTCGGGCCACTCCGGCAGCGCCGGCTTGCTCGGCCGCGCCACCGGCGCGGCGAGCGGGCCCGTGCCGAGCCCGAACAGATCATCCTGGCCGGCCGCGAGGGCTTTGGAGTCCTGCTCGCCGAGCTGGATGGCCGAGGGCAGGCGGTCCATGAGCGTCGCGCGGTTCGCCTTGAGCGCATCGAGGCTGCCGGCGCGCAGCAGCGCCTCGAGCACCCGGCGGTTGATCTTCTGCAGATCGAGCCGCCGGCAAAGATCCTCAAGGGTCTCGAACGGCCCGCGGGCCTCGCGCTCGACCACGATCGACTCCACGGCGCCGCGCCCCACCCCGCGCACGGCCCCGAGGCCGTAGCGAATGGCCCGCTGCCCCTCGACGGCGAATTCGTACCGCGAGGAGTTGATGTCGGGCAGGCGCACCTCGAGCCTCATGGCGCGGCACTCGTGGATCAGCGTCACGACCTTGTCGGTGTGATCCATGTCCGCCGACAGCATTGCCGCCATGAACGCCGCCGGATAGTGCGCCTTGAGGTAGGCGGTCTGGTACGAGAGCAGCGCGTAGGCCGCCGCGTGGCTCTTGTTGAAGCCATACCCGGCGAACTTCTCCATCTGGTCGAAGATCGCGTTGGCGGTGCCCGCCTCGATGCCGCGCGCCGTGGCGCCCGCGACGAACACACTGCGCTGCTTGGCCATTTCCTCGGGCTTTTTCTTGCCCATGGCGCGGCGCAGGAGATCGGCGCCGCCGAGCGTGTACCCCGCCAGGCGCTGCGCCATCTGCATCACCTGCTCCTGATAGACAAACACGCCGTAGGTGACGGCGAGCACCTCCTTCATGTCCGGATGCAGGTACTCGGGCTTCTTGCCGTGCTTGCAGGCGACGTACTCCGGGATCAGCTCCATCGGGCCCGGCCTGAACAGCGCGATCAGGGCGATCAGATCCTCGAAGCGGTCCGGCTTCGCATCCTTCAGCAGCCGCTGCATGCCGCTCGATTCGAACTGAAACACCGCCACCGTCTGCGCCCTCTTGAGCACTTTGTCGTAGGTGGCCGCATCGTCGAGCGGTATCCGGGCGATATCGAGCGGCGGCTCGCCCTGCGCGACACGCCGGCGATTGATGCTGGCGACCGCGTGCTCGATGATGGTCAGGGTGCGCAGGCCGAGGAAGTCGAACTTCA
>JAJZLX010000753.1:8534-9490 GCA_021850555.1 Pseudomonadota bacterium
AACTGGGTGACGACGCTGCCGCCGGACTCATCGCAGTAAAGCGGCGCGAAGTCGGTGAGCACCGAGGGGGCGATCACCACGCCGCCGGCGTGCATGCCGGCGTTTCGCGTCAGTCCCTCGAGCGAGCGGGCCAGATCGATGAGCGCGCGGATGTCCTCCTCGGTCTCGTAGAGCTTCTTCAGCTCGGGCTCTTTCTCGAGCGCCTCATCGAGGGTGATGCCGAGCTCGAAGGGAATGAGCTTGGCGATCTTGTCGACGTAGCCGTAGCTCATGCCGAGCACCCGGCCGACGTCGCGCACGACTGCCTTGGCCGCCATGGTGCCGTACGTGATGATCTGCGAGACGCGCTCTCGCCCATAGCGTTGAGCCACGTACTCAATGACGCGGTCCCGGCCTTCCATGCAGAAGTCGACGTCGAAGTCGGGCATGGAAACGCGCTCGGGATTGAGGAAGCGCTCGAACAGCAGATCGTAGCGCAGCGGATCGAGATCGGTGATCCCGAGGCTGTAGGCGACGAGGGAGCCGGCGCCGGAGCCGCGGCCGGGGCCGACGGGCACTCCGTTGTCGCGCGCCCAGCGGATGAAGTCCGCGACGATCAGGAAGTACCCGGCGAAGCCCATCTGGCAGATGACGTCGAGCTCGCTGCGCAGGCGCTTCTCGTAGCCCTCGCGGCCCGCCGCGCACATCCCCGTGTGTGCGCGCTCCAACTCCTCCAGGCGCCGCTCGAGCCCGGCGGCGGCCTCACCGCGCAGGTAGTCCTCGGTGCTCATCTCGCCCGGCACCGGATAGGGCGGCAGGCGAGCACGTCCAAGCTCGAGCACCAGCGTCGTGCGGCGCGCGATCTCCACGGAGTTGGCCAGAGCTTCCGGGATGTCGGCGAACAACTGCGCCATCTCCTGCGGCGAGCGCAGGTACTGCTGGGGCGTGTAGCGGCGCACCCTGGCCGGGTCCGCGAG
>JAJZLX010000636.1 GCA_021850555.1 Pseudomonadota bacterium
CGCCGTCGAGGACGATCTGGTGCGCGGCTACAAGCGCCGGGACTTCTGGGTCATGGAGACGCAGCCGGCGTTCGTCGACTGGGCGCCGGTCAACGCGGCGCTGCCGCCGTACGCGATGCGCGAGCTCGCCTGGCAGGACGTCGGACACGGCGCCAACGCGGTGCTCTACTGGCAGTGGCGCAGCGCGCTCAATGGGCAGGAGCAATACAACGGCACGCTGGTCGGGCCGGACGGCGAGCCGGTGCCCGCCTACCGGGTCGTGCGCAAGATCGGCGCGCAGTTCGCCTTGGCCGCCCCGGCGATCGCAGGCACCCGCCCGCACAGCCGCGTGGCGCAGTCATACGCCAGCCGCTGGGCCATCGATTTCCAGCGCCAGACGATCCGTTTCGGTGTGGTGCGCGAATTCACGGCGTACTACAAGCCGCTCGAGCGCTTCGCACAGTCGGTGGACGTGGTCGGCGCGCGCGCACCGCTCCGGCGTTACCGGCTGGTGGTCGCCCCCGCTCTCAACGTGCTCTCACGCGCCGAAGCGCGCCATCTCGCCGCATATGTGCGCGCCGGCGGCCACCTGGTACTCGGTCCGCGCAGCGGCATGAAGGACCCCTACGATGCGCTGTGGACCGAGCGCCAGCCCGGTCCCCTCGTTCCGCTGCTCGGCGGCCACGTGGAGCAATATTATTCCCTCCTGCACCCGGTGCCGCTCTCCGGACGGCTCGGATCGGGATTCGCCTCCGTCTGGGCCGAAACCCTCGTGCCGCAGGCACACGATACGCACGTGCTGATGCGCTACGGGGCGAGCAACGGCTGGCTGAACGGCAAGCCGGCCATCATCACGCGCCGGGTCGGCAAAGGCTCCATCACCTACATCGGCGCCTGGCTCGATCCAGCGCTGATGCGCACCGTCCTCGATGCCCTGGCCCGCGCCGCGCGCGTTCGACCTCTCATCCCGGGCGTGGCGCGCAACGTGGAGGTGTGTGAGCGCATCGGCGACGGCAAGCGCGTGTGGATCCTCATCAACCATGGACGCAAGCCGCACACCGTGCACCTGCCCGCGCCGGCTTCCCCGCTGCTCACCGGCGGTCCAGCGACAAGCACCGTGGTGCTCGCGCCGCATCAGGTCGCCGTACTCCTGACGTCCCTCACATGAAGCGATTCCTCCGTTGCTCCGCGGTCTGTGCGGCCGTCTGCGCCACTGCGATGAGTGCGGCGGGCGTGCGCCCGGCAGCGGCAGCGGGCTCGTCGCCCCCGTCCCCGGCCGTACGCACCGCGCTCGGGCGCCTGTGGCTGGGCACGGCGTGGTACCCGGAGCAATGGCCGCAATCCCGCTGGCCGAAGGACTTGGCCTTGATGCAGGCCGCCGGTATCAATGTGGTGCGGGTCGGAGAGTTCGCCTGGAGCACGCTCGAGCCGCATCAGGGCGACTATCACCTCGGGTGGCTCGCACGTGCGATCGCCGAGGCGGCCCGCTACCATATCCGTGTCGTGATCGGCACGCCTACCGACGCCCCGCCGGTATGGCTGACGAGCCGCTATCCGCAGGTGCTGCGCGTGCATGCCGACGGACGGCCCGCGCAGCACGGCAACCGTCGGCAGTTCTCGTACGCGAGTCCGCTCTACCGGAAATTCTGCCGCGACATCGTCACCCGCCTGGCCGAGCGCTTCGGCCACAACCCCGACGTCATCGGCTGGCAGATCGACAACGAGTACACGAACGAGTCGTACGATGCCGGCGCGCGGCGAGAGTTCCATCTCTGGCTCCGACATCGCTTCGGCTCGCTTGCGGCGCTGAATCGGGACTGGACCACGGCGTACTGGAGCCAAACCTACACCGCCTGGCATCAGATCCCACTCAACGACCGGCCGGGCAACCCGGGTCTGATGCTGGCGCACCGGCAGTTCGTCACCGCCACCTGGCTCGGCTACCAGCGCAACCAGCTGGAGGCGTTGCGCGCGCACGTCGCGCCGTGGCAGTTCATCACCACCAACATCGGGGGACTCGGCTGGAGCGCCCACTGGAACCACTACACGATCACGCGCCCCCTCGACATCGCCGCCTGGGACGACTACGTGGGCGAGGGCCAGTTGAACTTCTACCGCAACGGAGCCATGAGCGATTTCGTGCGTGGCTGGAAGCGGCAGGATTACTGGGTCATGGAGACCCAGCCGGGATTCGTCGATTGGGCGCCGGTCTGCAACTCGCTCGTCAAGGGCGGGGTCCGTGCCATGACCTGGGAGTCGATCGGCCACGGCGCCGATGCGGTGCTGTTCTGGCAGTGGCGCGCCGCGCTCGGCGGCCAGGAGCAGTACCACGGCACGCTGGTGGGACCGGACGGCAAGCCGGAGCCGCTGTACGCCGAGGTCCGGCGCATCGGCCGGGAGTTCAAACGGGCGTCCGCCGTCGTCGCCGGCACGACTCCGCGCTCCCGGGTGGCGCTGCTCGTATCGTATGACAGCCGCTGGGCCATCGATTTCCAGCGCCAGACTCGCCGCTATCATCAGCTCGGCGTGCTCCTCGATTACTACCGCCCGCTCGAGAACCTGACTCACTCGGTCGACATCGTTTCCGCGCGCGCGCCGCTGCGTCGATACAAGATCGTGTTCGCGCCGAGCCTGAACGTGATCTCCCGATCGCTGGCGCGCCATCTGCGCGCGTATGTGCTCGGAGGCGGCGTGCTCGTGCTCGGTCCGCGCAGCGGCATGAAAGATCGGTACAACCGTCTCAACGTGCAGGATCAACCCGGCCCTCTGGTGCCGACCCTCGGCGGCCGGGTACAGCAGTATTACGCGCTCGATGCGCCCGTCGCGGTCGAGGGCGCGGTCGGCCGCGGCACCGGCCGGATCTGGGCCGAGGCGCTCACGCCGCTCTCACCGGCGACGCGGGTCCTGCTGCGATACGGTGCGGGCAATGCATGGCTCACGGGGGAGCCGGCGGCGATCGAGCACCGCTACGGCCGCGGCGCCATCATCTATCTGGGCACCATTCTCGACCGGCGATTGATGCACGCTTTCGTCGCCCGACGCCTGGCGGCGGCGGGCGTGCGCTCTGCGTTCGGCGTGTTGCCCCGCGGCATCGAGCTGATGCGGCGCATCGGCTCGGGACGCGAAGTGGTGATCGTCATCAACCATGGCCGGAACACGCGTTCGGTGCGGCTGCCGTACGCCATGCATGACGTACTGCATCCCGGGCACACCGTGCAAACGCTGAAATTGCGAGCCCAGGGCGTCGCGGTCCTCGAGCACACGTATCCGCGCTGAGCCATCTCCCGTCAATCGCTTCTACAATCGGACGAGTCAGACATGTCCTACAGCCTCTCTCTCCATCGCGAGCGTACCGACAACCGTACGGTCCGTGCACTCTTGTATGCGCAGCTGGCCGGATGCGCTCTGGTGCTGGGCGTGCACTCGCCCGTCGCAGCGGCCGCGGGCGCCCCCGCCGCGCAAGCGCGCAGCGTGCACACGTTCCCGCCCTTGTGGGACGAGCCGAAGAACTACGAGCAATTGCTGCATCACCAGATGCGCAAGGTCGCCGCCGGGGCGCGCCGCGGGCCGTTCGAGCCGAAGTGGCGCTCGCTCGAGGACTACCACACGCCGCAGTGGTTTCGCAACGCCAAGTTCGGCATCTTCATCCACTGGGGCGTATTCTCGGTGCCGGCGTTCCAGAACGAATGGTACTCGCGCAACATGTACGTGAAGGACTCGCTGGCCTACGACTACGAGCGCGCGGTCTATGGCCCGCAATCGAAGTTCGGCTACAAGAACTTCATCCCAAAGTTCACGATGTCTAAGTTCAACCCCAAGGCGTGGGCCGCCTTGTTCAAGCGCGCCGGCGCCCGCTACGTCGTGCCGGTCGCGGAGCATTCGGACGGTTTCGCGGACTACGACTGCAAGTTCACGCTGTGGAACTCCGTGCGCATGGGGCCGAAGCAGGACCTGGTCGGGGAGCTCGAGAAGGCCGTGCACGCCGACGGCATGCGCTTCGGCGTCTCCTCGCACCGTGCCGGACACTGGTGGTGGTATCACCCGGGCACGCGATACGACTCCGACGTGAACGACCCGCGCTACGCGGGTCTTTATGGCCCCGCCGAGCCGATGAACCTGGCTGGCGTGCACACGCACGGTGAGCCGGACTCCAATCAGCTGCAGGACTGGCTGCCGCCCTCCAAGGCGTTCCTCGAGGACTGGCTGGCGCGCAGCACGGAGCTGGTGGATGAGTATCACCCGGACCTGATCTACTTCGACTGGTGGATCGATCAGCCGGCATTCGCCCCGTATCTGAAGAAGATGGCGGCGTACTATTACAACGTGGCCGCCGCACACCACCAGGGCGTGGTGCTGACGTACAAGATGCATGCCTTCCCGCGGGGCGCGGCGGTGCACGACATCGAGCGGGGCAAGCTCAATTACCTCAGCCTGCGGCCCTGGCAGACCGACACGTCGGTGAGCCTGGACTCCTGGGGCTATGTGCGCCACGATCACTACCGTACCGCGCGCTCGCTGCTCACCGACCTGATCGACATCGTGAGCAAGAACGGCAACATGCTGCTGAACATCGGGCCGCGCGCGAACGGCACGATCCCGGCGAAGGTGCGCCGCATCCTGCTGCGGATGGGAGCATGGCTCGCGGTCAACGGGCAGGCCATTTACGGCACACGCCCGTGGGTGCTCTACGGCGAGGGGCCGACTCATACGCCCACCGGATCGCTCACGGACTTCGGGCAGAAGTTCACCCCGCAGGACATCCGCTTCACGCAAAAGCGCGGCGTCCTCTACGCACTCGGCCTGGCACGGCCGGGCAATGGCAAGGTGCTGATCCACGTGCTGTATGCGCACACGCCCTATCTGCCGGGTCCGATCACGCACGTGAGCCTGCTCGGCGACGCCGGACCGATTCACTGGACGCAGACCCCTGACGGCCTCGCCGTTCAGCTGCCGTCTTCCCACAGCAAAATGCCGTACGCGCTGGCGATCCTCACCCGCCCGGCCGCCGGGCATGCCGTGCATTGAGGTGCGATCCATGCTGCTCGAAGGCAAGAACGTCCTGATCACCGGCGCCTCGCGCGGCATCGGCCGCGCCACCGCCATCGAGTGCGCGCGCCACGGCGCGGATGTCGCGCTCAATTGGCTCAAGGACCGGCAGGGGATCGATGAGACCCTGGCCGAGGTCGCTCGGCTGGGACGACGGGCCGTCGAGGTGGAAGGCGATGTGGCGCTCGCGGAATCCGCCGAGCGATTCGTCGCGGCCGCCGCCGCGGCGCTCGGCGGCGTGGACGTGTTCGTGAGCAACGCCGGAATCTGCCCGTTCCACGCCTTTCTCGACACCCCGGTCGAGGTATTCGAGCGCACCATGGCGGTGAACCTGCACGGGGCCTACTACATGACCCAGGCGGCGGCGCGCCAGATGAAGCGTCAGGGCACCGGTGGCGCGCTCATCGCCATCAGCTCGATCAGCGCCCTGGTCGGCGGGGGGATGCAGGCACACTACACCCCGACCAAGGCCGGCGTGCACTCGCTGATGCAATCGTGCGCGATCGCGCTCGGACCGTACGGCATCCGCTGCAATTCCGTCATGCCGGGCACCATCGCCACGGATATCAACAGGGAGGATTTGGCCGATCCGGCGAAGCGCGCGTACATGGAGAAGCGTATCCCGCTCGGCCGGTTGGGCGAGCCGGGAGACGTGGCCGGCTGCGTGGTCTTCCTGGCTTCCGACCTGGCGCGCTACGTGACGGGGGCGTCGGTGCTCGTCGACGGGGGGCTGTTCGTCAACCTGCAGTAGGGATGCGCTCGGGCAAGATGCGAGGCGCCGGCCATCCTGGCACGGCGCCCCGCGGGGGGGGGCTGTGGCACGGCTCACCAGGGCCGCGAGCGCGCCACGGAGATGGCGCGGTCGTCGTGCGGCCATTTGCCGCTGACGCAGCAATAGAACTGATACAGCGTGTCATTTGCGTAGAGGATCGACGGCTTGTGCGCGAAGTCGTCGTCGATCGATCCCGGCGGTCCCACGTTGAGCATGATCTGCGGCACCTTGGTCAGGTGATAGGGGCTGGTTCCGAGGGCAAGCAGATCTCGCGCGTGGCCGTCGTTGGCGAACCCGTAGTAATACACACCCCACCATGGCCCCCAGCGCACGACACACGGATCGCTGGCGAAGCGGGCATCCCACGCCGATGGGCCGCCGTGGCGCAGGACGGGATTGCCCGGGTAACGCGTCCAGGTCTTCAGGTCCGGCGAAGTGGCGATACCGATCTGCTCATGCCAGTCGGCGGCGTGGTTGGTCTTGGCGTTGTAGAAAATGTAATAAAGCTCGCCGTTCTTGATCAGGTACGCCTTGTAGAGTCCGCCGGCCTCCCAAGGCAGGTCCGGATCGGGCCTCAGGATCGGCTCGGTGATCTCCCAGTGATACAGGTCCGGGCTGAAGGCGAGCCCGATCACGCCGGGCCCCTGCTCGTAACCCGGGTGCGGGCAGGCGAACCAGGTGGCAACGTAGCGACCGTCGACCTTGATGAGCGATCCGCTGGAGTGCAGCCCGTCCTCGCGCAGAATCGACATCAGAGCGATGTTGTAGCGGATGACGGGGTTGTGCGGATCGCGCCGGAGAATCAGGCCGGCGCGCCGCCAGTGCTCGAGATCGTCGGATTCGGCGAGCCCGGTCTGGTAACCGATGCCGTCGAATCCGACGTACGTCATGTAGTAGCGCCCGCAGTTCTCGAACACGAACGGGCAGTCCACCTTGAGCCGGTCGAAGCTCCCGGGCACGCCGGAGCGGGTGAGGATCCGGCGCTCGAGCTTGTACGGCGTACGAAACGGCGCGATGCTCGGCAGATGCACCGGCCCTTCGCCGAGCGGTGCGAGCCCGGACATCCTGTCCGGGCCGGGGACCCTGCCGCGTGCGAGGACCGCGGGAAGGGCGGCGCGGGAATCCCGCATCCATCCCGCGCCGGTGGCCGCCAACAGCCCCGCGAGCAATGTCCGTCTATGTTGGTCGACCATGGCTTCCCTCTCCGGACATCAGAACTTGACATTTACTCCGACCATGACCAGCCGGTCGTCGATGGTCGCGCCCTGCGGCAACGTCGGCACGCCGTAGTAGAACGTTTGCTGAGTGCCCAGCAGGTTCGAGCCGTTGGCGTATACCTGCACGTGATGGTTGATGGTGTACTGGAGCGAGGCGTCCAGCCAGCCGAAGCTCGCGGTGTAGATCGGGTTCGCCGCCAGCTGCGCCGTCGCGCCCGTGTACAGGGAAGTGTAGAACGCGCTGCGCCAGTTGTATGCGACTCGGAGCGACCACGGGCCCTTCTCGTAGATGCCGATCAGGTTGTAGCTGTTCTTCGACAGGCCCGGCAGAGTGGTGGTCTGGCCGACCACCGCGGTGGGCGCCGCCGCCTCGATGTACGTGTAGTTCGCTTCCATTCCCAGGCCGTTCAGCCAGCCCGGCAGGTTGCGGAAGAACTGCTGGTACTCGAATTCCGCGCCCTTGATCGTGGCGCCGCCGCCGTCCACCGCGCCGGTCAGGTTGTACTTCACGCCATCGATCGTGAAGGCGTCCTGCTGGGTCTCGGAGAGCCAGAAATTGCTCAGGCGCTTGTAGAAGAAGTCACCGCTGATGACCGAGCCGGGCGCGAAGTAATAGGAGAGCGAGCTGTCGAATTGCGTCGCGGTCATGGGTTTCAGATACGGATTGCCGCCGGCGGCCGCGCCCTGGGCCGGCAAGAGGGCGATCGACGGACTCATCTGGCTGAAGTCCGGATAGGCGATCGTCTTGTTGGCGGCGAGTCGCAGCTGCAGATCGTGGGTCAGCTTGAACAGCAGATTCAGGCTCGGCAGCGGATCGGTCTCGCCCGTGGAGAAATTCGCGGGCGACAGCAGGCCGGCGGTCTGCAGGTTGCCGTTCAGAAAGTCCTCGTGGCGCACGACGCGAACACCGATGTTGCCGGACATCGGGATGCCGATGTTGTAGGCGAAGTTCAACTGCACGAACCCGGCGTAGGTGCGCTCGTCGATGTGGTAATCCGAGGCGCCGGTGTCGACCGGCGCCGGCACTCCGAAGGCCTGGTAGACCGAGGCGGGGTAGTAGTGCAGCAGGTTTGGATTGTACACGGCGTACGGCGGATCGATCGGCGTCGAGGAGACGGCGGAGAAGAACGGACTGAGCGGCACGTGGTTGAACCAGGGCGCATTGGCCTGGATCTGCGCGGAATCGATCGCCCCGAACGTGGACCATTGGTGGAAGGCATCCGCCCGGTTGGCCCACCGGACGCCGCCTTCGACCGAGGTCAGCAAGCCGCGCGGCAGCACGTAGGTAACGTTGAGCGCCGCAGCAGTCTCGCCACCGCGGAAGTGCTGCTCGGTGTCGTACAGGTAGCTGTGGTAGTTGCTGGGCGTGCTGTCGTTGAAGCTCGCGAGGTTGGTGAGGTCGGCCCCCGGAACGATCGACTGCGTGATGCCGCCGATCGAGTTGATCTGGGTCAGCGACGGCACCGTGGTTCCGATGTCGACCGCCGGGTTGTTCAAGCGCTCGGTCGCCTTCGTGTAGTTGATGTCGCCGGTCACGATCCACGGAATCGGAGTCCATTTCGCGTGCAGGTGGAACTGGCGGTTCACGTCCTCGACGGTGCGCCAGGCGCCGACGGAGCTCACGAGCGCGTTTTTGATGGTGAAGGCGCGCGCGTCGTTCGTGCCGGGGAACAGGGAAACGGATCCCGGCACGAGGCTGCCACCGCCCTGCTGGGTGAAGAAGGAATACTGGTTCTGCGCCCAGACGAAATCCTCGCTGGAGGCTTCGGCGTAGGTCTGCAGGTCACTCAGGGGCTGCCATTGCAGCACGGCGTCGACGCCGATGCGGCGGCGGTTACCGACGAACATCGTGTTGTAGACGCCATTGGTGTAATCGATGGTCTTGCCCGGCACGACCGTGGAATTGGTGCCGATCGCGCTGTCGGTGATGCCGTCTTCCCGATAGGCGCGGTCGTGGTAGGACAGATCGAGCAGTGCACCGACCTTGCCGATGCCAGTGTGCCAGATGTCGCTCGCCAGGATGTTGGCGTTCGGCTTGGCCGTGCCGATCATGGTGCCGTAGGTCTCTCCGGCGCTCAGATCGAGCTCGCGCCCGGCGAAGTCGAACGGCTTGTGGGTGATCAGATTGACCGTGCCGGCGAGTCCGCCGGCGATCAGGCTCGCCATCGGGTCTTTGTAGACGTCGATGCCGGCGAGCAGCGCCGAGGGAATGTCCTGCAGATTCAGCACCCGGCTGCCGGTGGCGCTGAACACCTCATCGCCGTTGAGGGTGGTCTCCGCGTAGGGCAGGCCGCGGATTTCGTAACCGCTGTTCACGGAGGAGCCGCCGATGGCGATCGTACCACCGCCTTCGCCGAGCTGGCGGCTGATCTGGATGCCCGGGATGCGCTGCAGGGCGTCGATGGCGGTGACGTCCGGGAGCTTCCCGATGTCCGAGGCGACGATGGCGTCTTCGATGGTGTTGGAGAAGC
>JAJZLX010000117.1 GCA_021850555.1 Pseudomonadota bacterium
TTCCGTCATAGCTCCGCTGGTTGCTTGCCGTTGCCAGGCGTCGGCGCGCCTCGTCGCGCTGCTCGCTAATCAATCGGCGGTGCGCCTTGACCCGCACGAGGAGTTCGTTCGGTCCAATACGGGCCGCAGATCCAGTGAGTCGGAAGCGGTAGCGCCTGTAGTTGTTCTGCGTGGTTCCGATCAGCGTGCCGTTGACCCAGAGGTCAGCGTACGTGTCGATTCCCTGGACATCGAGCGCGAGGTCTTCGCCGATCTGGTCGAGTTCGTACGTGCTGCGATAGCACCAATCCGACTCCGCTACCCACGAAGCTGCGCGCGCGGCCGCCGTGCTGGCAAAGGGGTTCTGGAGCAAACCAGCGCGGACGAGGTCGTATTGCACGGCGCCGGGCACCGCTGCGGGCAGCCAATTAAGCATCCTAGGATCGGGCGCGACTTCCTCGGGATAGTCCGTGGGGAGTTGGGCAACTTGCCAAACGCGAAGAGCGAGGGTGTCCACTGGTGGTTACCTCTCTGAAAGCGTGTAGACGTCTTCCGGAACGAGCGCGTTGCGCAAGGGCTGTCCCATGCGGTACCGGTGGATGTTGTCTCGTATGATTGCCAGGCACTCTCCTTGAAAATCGGGCATCTCCGGTGTCATGTGGGGAGTGATGATCACGTGCGGCAGACTCCAAAGCGGGCTTTCGGCGGCAAGGGGCTCGCTGGTGAAAACATCGAGGCCGGCACCTGCGATACTCCCCTCTTGCAAGGCGCGCACGAGGGCGCCTTCGTCAACGACCGCGCCCCGTGCGACGTTGACGAGATAAGCAGTCGATTTCATTGCTGCCAGCTCTTCATCGCGGACCAATAGGCGAGTTTCATTACTAAGGCGCGTTGCCAATACGACGACATCGCTCTCTTTGAGGAGAGGGGTTAGGCGCTCTCCGCGCTCCACGCTGTACACATGATCCACGTCAGCCGGGACGGGCTGATCACTCCGGCGGTATCCGAGCACGCGCATATGGAGCGCCTTTGCCAGGCGTGCGACGGCCATCCCCGTCGCGCCGAGTCCCACGATTCCGATTGTCTTTCCGTACAATCCTCTACGGTCGCTATATCCGGCGATCCCACGCCAGCGATGTTCTTGTTGGGCCAGCATCAATGCCGGCGAGTCGTAGATCAGGCTGAGGGTAAGGAAGAGCGCGTGCTCGGCAAGGACCGGCGCGCTCCGGCCGGCTGAACCGGAGACGATGAGGCCGCGTGCGAATATCTCTGGTCGCGCGGAACTCTCGATGCCCGACGCGTCACAGTGGATCCACTGTAGGTGCGGCGCCGCGAGAAAGCGATCATCGATCGCGCCAGGGATCACGGCAACATCGGCGTGATCGAGCGCGGCACTCACCGCGTTCTGGTCGCTCCAATCGACTTCGATCACCTCCGCGGGCGCGAATGCGTCGCGTAGCGCCTGTTGATGGGTCGCGGCGTAGGCGACTGCCACGAGCGCGCAGCTGATCTCGCGTGCGCGCGTGCTGCCATCGCGACCTGATGTCTGCATCACTCGTGTCGCACTCCTCTACGGTCGACGAACTCGGTTGCTTCGACTGGGTAGCGCACTCGGCTGACAAGACACTATGCCAGACAAGTGTGCTTGACCGCCAAGTATGAGCTGCGTAGGGTGATGCCGTGCGGGCACACGAGAGGGGTCGAACGCTCGGGCGCACGGCGATAGCGGTGCACCGGGTTCTTGCTCCACCCAGCTCCGGCGGAGGTGGGGGGGAAGCCGCGCTCACGTAGGTCCCGCCGGGCTGCGTTCGAAGAAAGAGAGAGAGCATGGGGGAATCTCTGGTTTGCAAGAGGCCGCGCAGGGGCAGTGCTCGGGGCCGAAGTGTGACGACGGGAGTTGCGCTTAGCCTTGGGATGGCCGCGACCGCGATAATGACGGCGCCGCAGGCGGCGAGTGCCCATGTCCATAGCCCGCGTGCCAGCCACGCGGTGTCACCTTCGGGCACCATCGCTTATTCGTGGTGGGGGAGTCCGGGAAGAACCGCACTCACCGAGAAGGTAATCAGCCTCTTCGAAAAGTTCTATCCAAAGGTCAGTGTGACAGCCGAACCGACGGGCAACTATGCCAACTATTGGCAGCAGTTGACGGTGGAGGGAGCGGCGCACAACATTCCATGTGTGCCGACAACCCAGACCACTTACCTTGCTGACTACGACCGAAACGGCGATCTGCTCCCGCTCAATACGTTGATCAAAGAAGGCAAGATCAATATCTCGGGTATTCCAACCTCGATCATCAAGGGCGGTACCTATAACGGCAAAATCTACATGATCGGCTATGGCGCCGCTTCTAACGCCATCGTCTACAACGTTGCGATGGCTAAGAAGTACGATATTCCATTGCTAAAGCAAGCAATGACGAACGTTACTTGGCAGGATTTTCAGAATTGGCTGCTGAGCGCGCAGAAGAAGCTACCGAGCGGCATCAAGGCCATTGACGCCTCTTCAGAATGGTCGCAGCAGTTCACGTTCGCTTGGGTAACAGGCCAAGGTGAGAAGCCGTACAAGAAGCACGGCAAGGGTTATGAGCTCGGTTTCAGTAAGCAGACCTTGATCAACTACTGGAAGTGGTGGCAGAAGTTGATCGACGCGGGAGCAACCACGTCGCCGGCTGTTGCCGCCGAGGAGCCGACTACCTCCGGCGACGATTACCTCGCTCAGGGACAGGTACTGAGCGCTGATGACACATCAAACTTGTTGGCTGACCAGACCACACTTGATGGTAATCACAAGGGCCTCGTCCAGGACGTCAACTTTCCGACGGGTCCATCAGGCGCCAATGGCCAGGCGTTCGACGTGTCAGGTCTCTCAATCGCCTCGAACTGCCAGGACATTCCAGCGGCCGCGGCGTTTGTGAACTTCTGGATCAATAATCCCCACGCCGCTGATATTTACGACTCGAACAATGGCGCGGTGACGGTGACTTCGCTATTGAACCGTCAGCTGCGAAGCACGAAAAACCTCCCTGCGGTCAAGAGAAGCTTGCGCTACTTCAAGCTGATGTTCGCGCAGAACGACCCTGTGGCGTTCAACGCGCCGGGCTACGGTGCCGTCGTCTCCGACCTTGAGAGCATCACTCAGGCGGTGCAGTTCAAGAAAGAATCGATGCAGGCAGCGGCCAATCAGTTCTTCAGCGAAGCAGACCAGGTGCTGCAGCAGGGCTGACGAGAGAGCGCTCCGCCGAGCCTTTAGAACCTCGGCGGAGCGCCTCTGCCTTGAGCGGTCATCCCGTAATCACGTGGCGATTTGGGGCGTCGCGATGCATCGGTGCACTCCTGAAACCCACCCCGAAAACCGCCGGTCCGACGATTCACGGCATCAGCCCATCAGCAAGGCAGAACTCTATTGACCGGCAATCAGGCTCCCACAATCGTCGCAGCGCCCATCCGCGACACAGGTGAACAGCCTCTTGCGCTAGGCGGGCATGGGCTTCGAACTCGGCGACGCGGTCAGGGGCGGGCCGCGGCACTTTTCCTTGCGCCGTGGGCTTGCGGCTTGATTTTCATCACGATCGGGCCACTGCTCGCCTCTTTGTACCTGTCATTCACTCATTACAACTTAAGTTCGGCGCCGCAGTGGGCCGGGCTTGCGAACTACCGCGAGATGTTTAGCGATCCGCGATTTTTCACCTCGCTCGAGGTGACCTTCAAATACGTCGGAATTTCAGTGCCGCTCGTGCTAGCTGGGGCGCTCGCGCTGGCATTGCTGCTAAATAGGGGAATGCGCGGTCTTGCAATCTATCGGACACTTTTTTACATCCCCACTCTGATTGGAAGCAGCGTTGCCATCGCTGTGCTGTGGACCGAAGCTTTTTCGGTGAACGGAGCATTCAATCACCTTCTCTCGTTGTTCCACATCCAGGGCCCACCTTGGCTTGGCGATCCGTCGACCGCGCTTTATACCCTCATTGTCCTGCAGGTGTGGACATTTGGCGGAATAATGGTCATCTTCCTAGCGGGACTCCGGCAGATCCCTCGCGAGCTGTATGAGGCAGCGACTGTGGACGGGGCAGGGATGTTCCATCGATTCCGTCGGATCACGCTGCCATTGTTGTCGCCGATCGTCTTCTTTAACGGGATCTTGGCCCTCGTCGGAGCATTTCAGACCTTCACACCAGCGTTCATTATCAGCAGCGGCACTGGTGGCCCGATCGACTCCACGCTGCTGTATTCGCTCTATCTCTATCAACAGGGATTTGTCGATCTCCAGATGGGTTACGCGTCAGCAATGGCGTGGTTTCTCTTGTTGATTATCGCGGGCTTCACAGGGCTAGCGTTCGCCAGCTCCCGTTACTGGGTCTTCTACAGGGAATAGCCATGCAGACCGTCATTGCACCGAAGAAGCACGTACTTCCGTTCGCTCGTCAGCAGCTCTTACCAACTGTCTTATTGCGCCACATCGTCACGATCCTACTGCTGCTCTTTGTGCTCTATCCGGTTATTTGGATGGTGTTTGCCTCCTTCGGACCATCCTCGGAGGTGTTCAGCCGGGTCGGTCCCTTGCGGGGCCAATGGACGCTCTCGAACTACCCGACGGGATGGGCGCTTTTGCCCGGTGTTACCTTTACGCGGATCTTCGCTAATTCGCTGATGGTTTCCGTGTTGGCCGTGCTCGGCAATGTGGTGTCTTGCACGATGGCCGCGTATGCGTTCGCTCGGCTTAAGTTCCGGCTTCGTGGCGCGCTGTTCGCCGTCATGCTAGGAACGATCCTCCTGCCCTATCAGGTTGTGATCGTGCCGCAATACATCCTTTTTCACAAGATCGGCTGGGTCGGCAACTTCTGGCCGCTGATTGTTCCCCCCTTCCTGGCAATCAATGGCTTTTATACGTTCTTGATGGTGCAGTTCATCCGTGGCGTGCCTCACGAGTTAGACGAAGCTGCGGCCATCGACGGCGCAAATCACTTCTATATCTTCACCCGAGTGATCGTCCCGCTCGCGCTGCCGGCGATGGCCACTGTGGCGTTGTTCGCGTTCGTAGCGAGCTGGAACGACCTCCTCGGACCGCTGCTGTACCTGACGACTCCGGACAAGTACACGGTGCCGCTTGGTCTCAGCACGTTCATCAATTCTGGGGGCACCGGAGAAGCTTCCGCGTGGGGCCCCCTATTCGCGATGGCTGTTTGCAGCCTCGGGCCTGTGGTCGGTGTGTTCCTGGCCGCCCAGCGCTTTCTGGCACAAGGCATCGCAACAACCGGTCTGCGCTAGCAGGGCTTAGGGAGACGAGGGGCACGAAAGGGACAGGTAGCTTGTGAGCTCAACTTCTGCGAACGACGGAACGGCGAAGTACTGGTGGCGGCGACCGTTCCGGGTCTTCCAGACCAATCTCCGGGAAATCGACGCAGGCCTCGATGTCAAGGCTGTCGTCGCTACGATCAAGGACGTCGGTGCAAACACATGGCTGCTGAACACCGGAGGCATTGTTTCGTTTTATCCGAGCGCCCTCGGCTTCCAGCATCCGAGCCCGTGGCTGAGCGAACGGGCGAGCGGCGATCTGATCGGTGACGCGCTCGCCGAAGCCCATGCCAACGGCATTCACGTGATTGCTCGCTGCGATTTCTCGAAGGTCTACCGGGAGATCGCCGAGCGCGAGCCGGGATGGTGTTTTGTCGACGTCGCGGGCGAGTTCCAGATCGTCCACGAGCTCTATAGCACGTGTCCAAGTGGACCGTATTACCAACAGAAGAGCTTTGCCGTGCTGTCTGAGATCCTCGACCACTACCCGGTCGACGGCTTCTTCTTCAACTGGTTCAATTTCAACCAACGGGACTATTCAGGGCGCGAGCGCGGGATCTGTCAGTGCGCTTCCTGCAAGGACCGCTTCGCCGCCGAGACCGGCATGACGCTGCCCAAGGTCGAGAACTGGGCGGACATGGCGTACCTCGCGTGGCTTGCATACGTCCGCCGTACCCTCGTTGATGTAGCCGGGCGCCTCCGCGACCTCATTAACACGCGGCGCCCTGAGGTGCCGCTCATTCTCCGCCAGGCGCCGAATGTGATCATGCACGAGGTCAACAACGCGGTCGATCGACCGCAGCCTCTCTGGGTCACCTGGGCCGGCGAGATGTGCCGGCAGTCTCGCACGGAGGACCCCGACAAGCCTGTGATGGTGAACGCCGTCACGTTCCTCGACCTGCCCTATCGCTTCACGGCAGAGCAGCCGGGCCTCAACGCGCTTGAGTTCGTGCAGACGATCGCGCTTGGGGCGAACCCGTCCTCCTACATCATCGGCACTCCGGAGGGCGCCGATGATCGCGTGCTCGAGGTGACGCGGGATCTGTTCAGCTTTCATCGCGCTCACGAGCAGTACTACGCAGACCTCTTGCCGACTTCCAAGGTGGCACTCGTACGGGCCCCCCACAGTGCCGAAGTTTACGGGGGCGCAACGGCGAACGCGAAGGTGGAGGAGGAGTGGCGGGGTCTGTACCGGGCGCTGGTTGAGACTCATGTCCCCTTCGACCTATTCACCGACCGACGCTTGCTCGAGCTTGCGGACTCTGGCCGCCTTTCCGGCTACGCCGCGCTAGTCCTTGCCAACACTGCGGCACTCGGTCCCGCGCAGGTCGAGGCTCTCGACAACTACGTGGCCCAAGGCGGGCAGGTCGTGGCGACGTATGACACGGGCTTGTTCGATGCCGAAGGAAGGGAGCGGCCGGAAATGCAGCTCCAGTGCCTCGGTGCGTTGCGGGTGAATTTCCGAAGGGAGGGGCGCCGGCAGATGCGACCGTCCTATCTCGCCGTGACGGATCTTGCCGCCATTCCGGGAACCAACCCCCGTTCGCGGATCGCGCTCGATGATGCCTACCTCTACGTCGAGCCACGACCCGGCGCGGAGTCGTCGATGGCCTTCATCGGCCCGGCGCGCTACGGGCCGCCGGAGAAGACCTATGGCGAGGTTCCAACGACCTACCCCGGCGTCCTGCGCTATCGGTACGGGAGTGGGGCAACGGCGTACTTCCCCTGGCCGCTCGGAGGCGCCTACTTCCGTCTCGCCCAGCGCGACGTTCGTGAGCTGCTCGCGAACACGCTCGCGCGTTTGCTCGGGTCGCTCCAGGTGGAGACCAATGCTCCTCCACAGGTCGAGGTCGTCGTCGCCCGCCAGGCGCGGTCCGACCGGGTGGTCGTGCACCTCATCAACTACAGCGGCTATCAGGGCCGGGCGTTTTACGACCCGATCCCGCTGTCAGACGTCGAGCTGTTGCTCCGGGGCGAGGGGGCGCTGTCGCGGGCGCGATCGTTGCGCTCGGGATCCGAGCTTGAGCTGCGCAAGGAGGATGACGGGGTGGTGTTCCGTCTTCCGCGACTGGAACTGTTCGACGCCGTAGTGTTGGAGTGAGGAGTGCAATGACCGACCGATCTGGCGTGGTGGCCTTCATCGAGGGCGCCTTCGATAAGCAACAGGCGGCCCGGATCAGCGGGGTGTCCGGCATCCGTGCCGAGTTCTTTACTGATCGCGCCGCGATGGCGTCGCGCATCGGAGAGGCGGAGGTCGTCGCCGGCCGGCTGGACGCCGCGATGCTCGCGGCCGGGGCGCGACTGAAGTGGGTGCAGAGCTGGGCTGCGGGCCCCGACGAGGCGCTCTTTCCTGAGATGATCGCGAGCCCTGTCGTGCTCACCTCGTGCAAGGGCAACGGTGCGGTGCCGCTTGCCGAGCACGCCATCATGTTGATGCTGATGTTGAACCGGAACGCGATGCGTTGGGTCGAGGCGCAGCGTGAGTGCCGCTGGGATCGCTTCACTCACGGCGAACTGAATGGGCTCACCTGTGGAATCGTCGGACTTGGCAACTCTGGGAGCGACCTCGCGCTGAAGGCGAAAGCATTCCACATGCACGTGCTCGGTACCCGTCGGAGCTCCGAGCCCGTGCCCGGTGTGGACGAGCTGATTGCGCCGTCGGCGCTGCACAAACTGCTGGAGCGGTCGGACTTCGTCGTGTTGACCGCTCCGCTGACGCGCGAGACCAACGGGATGATCGGCGACAAAGAGCTGCGGGCGATGAAGCCCACCGCCTATCTCGTTTGCTTCTCGCGCGGCGGGATCATCGAAGACGAGTCCCTGCTCCGGGCGCTCGATGAAGAGTGGATCGCCGGCGCCGGCCTGGATGCACACGGCGAGGAGCCCCTGCCGGCGGACAGTCCGTTCTGGAGGGCGAAGAACACGATCGTCACGCCGCACAACGGGGCGACGACGAACGGCACCCGCGATCGCAGTATCGACATCGTCGTCGAGAACCTCCGCCGCTACGCGGCGGGCGAACAGCTTTATAACGTTGTCGACAAGATTGCGGGGTACTGAGCATGCCGGCTGAATGCGCACTCTGCCTAACTGACCCCACCGACCTCAGCGGACTTCCGCTTCGCGATCACGTTTTTGCCGATAACTCGTGGCGGGTCGTCGTGAATGCGAGCGCGCTACGAGGCTGGCTACTCGTCGCGACGCGTCGCCACGTGGCGACCCTCGCTGAGTTGTCAGCCGACGAGGAAGCATCGATGGGCAAAGTGCTTGCCCTTGGCAGTCGCGTCCTCACCGACGTGGTGGGGTGCGTCAAGACCTACGCGATGCTGTTCGCCGAGGGCACTTCGCATGTGCACTTCAGCCTCGTTCCCCGGATGGCCGACATTCCGGACAGTTTGAAGGGCGCAAACGTATCTGGCTACAACAAGCTTGGGCCACCGCTGGACGAGGCCCAGCGCGACGCGCTCGCTGGAGAGCTGGCGGAAGGATTCGCAAGGCGGAGCTAGGTCGGCTTGGGCACCCTCAGCCGTGCATGGGCGTGGCAGGCGAGACAGGGGAACGGAGAGGAGCAGGGATGGCGCGCGTCGGCTTTATTGGACTCGGCGTGATGGGCCTGCCGATGGCGAGCAACCTGGCGCGGGCCGGGCACGAGGTGCGGGGTTACGATGCTGTCCCGGCTGCGCTCGACAGGTTCGTTGCCGGCGGCGGCCGCGCGGTGGACAGCGTGGCTGAAGCGGTGGATGGAGCCGACGTGATCTTCACGATGCTCCCGGACTCGCCAGAGGTCGAGGCGGTAGCGCTCGGTCTCGGTGGAATCGTTGATGTCGCGCATGGGGGACAGCTCTACGTCGACACGAGCTCGATCGCCGCGGACGTCTCCCGGGACGTGAGCAGAAGGGCGCGGGTCCGGGGTCTCCGGCCGCTCGACGCGCCCGTGAGCGGCGGTGAGGCCGGCGCTGTGGAGGGTTCCTTGTCGATCATGGTGGGCGGCAACGCCGAGGATTTCGCCGCAGCACGGCCGTATCTCGAGGTGCTCGGTACGACGATCGCCCACGTCGGTGGTGACGGTGCGGGGCAGACGGTCAAGGTTGCGAATCAGCTGATTGTCGCTGGGGTCATCGAACTCGTGGCCGAGGCGATCGTACTCTTGGAGTCGTGCGACGTCGAGGTGAACGCGGCACTCGAGGTGCTCGCCAGCGGTCTGGCGGG
>JAJZLX010000099.1:0-402 GCA_021850555.1 Pseudomonadota bacterium
TTTGGCGCAAGACGGCCTTTCTTGCCGAGCGGGTACTGGGCAGTGTCGTTTCCGCCGGCATCAAGATCCTCGTGCTCGCGGTCATCGTCGGCATCGGGACGAGTCTCTTCGGGCAATTCACGGTGCCGGCCGGGCAGACGCTCACCATCGACAATGCGCTCGCCAGCATGCTGGCCTCGCTTGCGCTCCTTGGGCTCGGGATGTACGGGCCGGGCATTGCCACGGGGTTGGTCGCGGGCGCCCCGCAGCTCGGTGCGGGTGCCGCCGCCGGCGCAATGCTCGCAGGTGGTGGTGTGGCGCTCGCCGCGGGTGCTGCCGCCGCAGGCGTTGGAGTCGGCGGCTTTCGTCTGGCGCGCGGAGTGGCCTCCGCAGTCCGCTCACCTGGCGGGCGAGGGGATTCCG
>JAJZLX010000099.1:412-9479 GCA_021850555.1 Pseudomonadota bacterium
GTGGTGCGGCCCGGCCGACCTCGGGCGCGCCGGCCTGGGCGCAGCGCCTTCGCTCGCAAGTCTCCCACGGATCGAGAACGGCGGCGCACACCGTGCGCGCGGCCGATCGGCCGGGCAGCGGCCCGCACCCCGATCTCAGTGACAAGAGGGATGGATGATGCCGTTCAAGCGAGCAAGTGTCCGCTATTCGAAGACCCCGGTCCCCGAGACTCCGTACCAGGCCGCCGGGCAGCTCTGGGACGAGCGGATAGGCGCCGCGCGGGTGCAGGCCAGGAACTGGCGACTGATGGCCTTCGGGTTGCTCGGCCTGGCGGGTGTCCTTGCCGGCGGTCTTCTCTGGTACTCCGGCCGCTCGACCATCACGCCCTACGTTGTCGAGGTCGATCGCACCGGCCAAGTGCTCGGTGTGGGGCCTGCGCAGGAGGCCTATCACCCGCAGGAGGCACAGATCGCCTACTTTCTCGCGCGGTTCATCGAGGACGTTCGTTCCGTGCCGCTCGATCCTGTCGTGTTGCGCCGGGACTGGCTCGACGCCTACGACTACGTGACCCCTCGTGGGGCGGCGATGCTGAACGCCTACGCCCGTTCGCATGACCCATTCGCGCATGTGGGTTCGCGCACCGTCACCGTGCAAGTGCGGAGCATCGTGCCGGTGTCGACGCATTCCTTCCAGGCGCAGTGGACCGAGCAGACCTTCGAGAATGGCACGCCGGTCTCGACCGATCGCTGGACGGGGATCCTCACGATCGTGATCCACACGCCGCACGATGTCGTCGCCTTGAGCAAGAACCCGCTCGGGATCTACATCGACGGGCTCGACTGGAGCCGTGATCTCAACACTGCACCTGTAACACCCTCTACCGGAGACTCCCAGTGACTCGAGAGTATCGATTTTCCGCGTTCGTCGTGGTTGCGATGATTGCCGTGGGTAGTGTGCTCACCGGTTGCGCGAGTCAACGCCCGGTGCGCCGCATCTCGCCGAATCACTTCGTGGCGGCCCGGCGGATCGCGAATCCACCCGCGCCGGTAAAGATCATCGAGGTGCCGCAGGCGCTGCCGCTCCCGGGACAACTCAAGTTCACACCCGATCTGCTCCCGCCGCCACCGAGGGAGACGCGCGATCCCCGCCGGGCGGTGCGAGAGGCCGATGCAGCGGCGCTCGTCGAGCCGTCGCGCTCGGCGTTCGTCAATGCCATGCAGGTCTGGCCGTACACGCCGGGGGCGCTCTATCAGGTCTACACGAGCCCGGAGCGGGTCACGGATATCGCGCTTCAGAAGGGCGAGCAGCTGATCTCGGTCTCCGCCGGCGACACGGTGCGCTGGGTGATCGGGGATACGACGAGCGGGGAGGGCGCTGATCGACGGGTGCATATTCTCGTCAAGCCCATCGAGAGTGGACTTCACACCAACCTCGTCATTGACACTTCGCGCCGGACCTATCACCTCGAGCTCACCTCGACTCCGGACACCTGGATGGCATCCGTTTCCTGGCAGTATCCGCTCGAGCAGCTGATGGCGCTGCGCGCGCGGAACGTCGTGGCGGAGCGGGCGGCGCCCATCGCCGCTCGCATCGCGGTGTCGCGGCTCAGGTTCGGGTACGTGATCTCGGGCGATCACCCCTCCTGGCGCCCGGTGCGCGCCTTTGATGACGGGCGGCGGGTCTTTATTGAATTCCCCTCCGGGATCGGGGCCGGGGAGATGCCACCGCTCTTTATCCTCGGACCCAAGGGGCAGAGCGAGCTCGTCAACTACCAGGTCCGGCCGCCCTACTACATCGTCGATCGCCTCTTCACAGCCGCAGAGTTACGTTTGGGTGAGGCGCCGCAGCAGATCGTGCGCATCACGCGTACGAGCGCCAGGTCGGGGGCCAGAGGCCGGGAGGCGGGACGTGGCTGAAGGTGCGGGGAATGCACCCGGGAGCGAGGCGTCGAGCGCCCCAAAGAAGGAGAGCGCGGCGGCGCTCGAGCTGCGCGCGCGGCCGCGGCCGGTCACGCGCCTCAATCGGAAGATGCTGGCGGCAATCCTCGCGATCTTTGCCGTCGCCGTCCTGATTGCCGCGATGGTGGGTCTGCGACGGCCGAAAATGCCCGGACCAGTCACTCAACCACAAGTTGCCGCGCCGACGGAGGTCGCCCATGCGCAGGGGCTGGCGTCGATGCCGCGCAGCTACGCCGGCCTCCGAAGCGTTCCGCGGCTCGGCGCGCCGGCCGGGGAGCTGGGGCCGCCGCTCGTGAAAGAGGAACGCGCGGCCGGGATCCCGGAGCTGCCCGAGGAACCGAGCTTCACGCCGAATCCGCAGGAGGATGCGATCCGCGCCGAGCGGCTGCGCGAACAGCGTGAAGCGCAGGATGCCCTGAAGGCGGCACTTTTCGTGCAACTGCGTGAGCAACCCACTCCCATGTCGGGCACGGGATCGAGTGCGGCGGCCGCACAGGCGCCGAGTCTGGCGGCGGCCGAGGCCATCGCGGCGCACGTGGCGGAAGGGTCGAGCGCAGCGCAGCCGATGCGCGCGAGTCCGAGCGCGCGGGGGCGCAGTCAGGCGCAGAAAGAGGGGTTTCTGCGCGCACGAAGCGACTCTTCCATCTACGCGCGAGGAAATCTCGTCGCGCCGCGGTCGCCCTTTGAGCTCCTGGCGGGCACCGTGATCCCGGCGGCGCTGCTCACGGGGATCGACTCGGATCTGCCCGGCAACATCATCGCCACGGTCACGCAAAACGTCTACGACACGGTGACGGGGCGGATCTTGCTCATCCCACAGGGGTCGCGGCTGCTCGGCGTATACGACAGCCAGGTGGCCTATGGGCAGCGCCGGGTGCTCCTCGTCTGGACGCGGCTCATCCTGCCCGATGGATCCTCGATCGTGCTCGGTCGGTTGCCCGGAACCGACCCGCAAGGCTACGAAGGGCTCGAGGATCGGGTCGATTGGCACTGGAAGCGTCTCATCGAGGGCGCCACCGTGTCGACACTTCTTGGGGCCGGCGCCGAGCTCGCCGTGCCCGGTGGCCAGTACGGGGGCTCGCAGTCCGTGCTGTATGCCGCGCTCCAGGGCCTGCAGGGCACGACGAACCAGGTTGGCCAGGAGATCACGCGGCGCAACCTCGACATCCAACCGACGATCACGATCCGCCCGGGCTTCCCGCTGCGGGTGATCGTGAACAAGGATCTGATCCTGCGCCCCTATCCGGAGCGCAATGTCTCAAATCCCTGACAGGAGCCCCGCACCGTGAATACCCGACTGCGACTCGGTCCGTTGCCGAGCACCGATACTCTCAAGCTCACCATCACCGTGCCGGTGGGTCTGAAGACCCAGCTCGATCGCTACGCAGCACTGCACAGTGAGACCTGGGGCGAGACAGTACTCGCGGCCGATCTCATCCCGCACATGCTCGCGCAGTTCATCCTGCGCGACAAAGCGTTCAAGGCGGTGATGCGGCGGGAGCGGTCACGCCCCACGCGTCTGCAGACACTCGATCAGCCCTGAGAGTGGCGGGGAGGGCGGTCCGTCCGCGCGGAGGAGTGAGACTTCGGTCGGCGGCAGTCCGCGGCGAAGCGGCCGGAGTACTGCACGCGGGCGTACGACGTCCGCACCCTGCGAGGCCGAGAGAAGTCCGACACCGGAGCCGGCCCCGACCCAGGTCATAAGTGCCGAGGCGTTTGCGGGACACTCGGCGATGAAGACGGGAGATTCGGCTTCAGGCAGGTGTTCAGCGATACCGCGTTCGATGGTGCCCAGGGGATCCGGCAGCAGAATCGCGAGCGGTTCGTGGACCAGCTCGACCGGCTCGATGGCCCGCTCCGAGGCGAGTCTGTGGTTCTTCGGGAGTGCGGCAATCCAGGCATCGCTCCAGAGGCGATCGGCTACGAGCCCCGGCTCACAGATGTGCATGGCGGTGATGCCGGCATCGAGGAGGCCGGTCTCGAGTTCTGTCAGCAGTGCCCGGCCGCTGCGACTCACGATGCGCAGTTCCACTTCGGGGTGGGCGTGGCGCCACTCCGCGAGAGCTTGGGCTATGCGGGAACAGGCAATGCGTTCGCAGATGCCGATCCGGAGCCGTTCCTTGGCGCTGCGCTTGAACTCGCAGATCGCAAGCCGCGCATGCTCCTCGGCGGCGAGGACGTGCCGGGCGTCACCGAGAAACCGCTCGCCGGCGGCTGAAAGCTCGGTGTGGCGGCTGGTCCGGTAAAAGAGCCGCAAGCCTACCTGATATTCGAGCGAGCGGATCTCTCGCGACAGGTTCGATTGGCCGACATTCAGCCGCCCGGCGGCGCGCGCGAAATGCAGCTCCTCGGCGAGGACGACGAAGTACCGGTACTGCCGCAGCTCGAGCGGTCGGATCGGGGGCGATCTGCCGGTCGGGTGGGAATTTTGTTTCGGTTCCAGCATGCCGGTGATGTCCGTAATGCGCGTGCCGGGCGCCGTCGAGGCGCGTGGGAGTGAGCATTACGCAGGGATCTGAAGAAAACTTCTGTAAATTCAATCGCCTGTGTGCAGAAATGCCGCGTGAGAGGAATGGCCATGATCCCCTATCGTTTGTCGATGGCAAGTCCTTTAGCATCGTCTGATCAGACGATTTCGAAAACCGGCGATTTGCGCTATAGCGGCCGCCTCGGCCGGCTTCGACGTCGGGTGGCGGAGCAAAACGGTGAACACCGAACTCCGCTATGGACGCTCCATGGACATGCTCGGCAGCGTATGTGTATGCGCTGCATCTCGACCCGGCTTCCCGGGCTTGGGAGTATTTGCGCCGCAATCCGCACTACGTGCGCGACTGGGTGCGGTACCGGCGCAGGGCGTCGCACGGTATCGCGGCGCGGTGGGGACTCGAAGTGCTCGTTGACCCACAACTTGATGCGCGCCAAGTCTCTCCTGTCTGGGCCATCGACGCGCTATCGCCTGTCATGCTGGTACGGGATGAGACTGAGTCCCCTCGGAAGTGCGAAATAGCGGCGGAGCGGTTTTCGCTGTGGCGTCTCGCCGGTCGCAAAGTCTTGTTCGAAGGGGACGACGGGCTTCGGCTCGCCACCCACATTCTCGGGCGAGACGTGGGCCTTCGGCTCGGGGATTACCTCTGCGATGGCGACCGGTTTGCGTATCAGATTCCGGCGGTGGCCGATGAGCGCGCGGCGTGGAGCGCTGTGAAGTCATTTCGTGGGCTGACTGTTGCCTGCGGGGGCGGACAGGAAGCACTCCGGCGACCGGGTCGGGCCGATCTTTTTCATGCTCGGGCTCTGCAGGTTCTTGATGGTCTCGCCGCCGGGGCCTCTCAGCGAGAGCTCGCGGTTGCACTCTTCGGAGGCGCCGCGGTTGTTCGCGGGTGGCAGCCGGATGGAGCCCTGCGCGCGCAGGTCCGGTATCTCATCCAGAGGGCCAAATCGTTGCGAGAAGGGGAGTACCGCAAGCTGATCTCGCACGGGCTCATTGACTCGCGCAGCTATCGAATATGTGAGCAGTCGAGCAGATTCCCTTGATCGATGACATCGTATCGAATGTCACATCATCTGGCGTCGAAACGGGTCTGGCTCGATACCTCGGTGATCGGGACGGAGCTGCGAAGTCGGCTCGATGCCAGCAATCGATTCCTCGAGCTCGGCGCCGAGGAGCGCCGGGTACCGCTCGTGACGACGGTGCTGTTCTTCGAGTGCGAGGAGGCGCCGAGGCGCCCGGACCAGCGCTTGGTGACAGGAATGGACGAGAAGGCTATCGCTGGTTTCATGGTGGCATTCGCAAGCGCGGCCGAGCCCGTCGAGGTCCATTTTGTCTGGCGGCCACAGTTTGCTGACCCCGACTCCCAGATCGTGCTCGAAGCCGCCGTCAATGGCAGGGCGGCGGCGATGGTCGCGCACAACGCGCGTTAAATCCTATGGTACTCCCCTCGGTCCCAGTCCTGGAACAAACGGCGGTTTGCTCATGGCCGATGGTTGCACTTTCCCCAGGAGTTGCGGTGCGACTTTATCCACAACCCCTTTGACAATATCGGCGTACCAGGGACTTGAATATGGGCTAATCACTACGCGCTCAATGTACGCTTCAGGGTCCCAAGCTATTCGGGCTGATAGGACCGGCTGCTCAGATCCGGAATCGATGGCACGTCGCTGTACGATTCGCGCTTCGTGCTCATACTCAAACTCTATGCGCTTGTGCATGCCGGGAGAAAATTGCCCAAATCGCTTGAGCATTCCGGTCTCGTAAGGGATGTAATCGACCTTTCCAATGAATGTATCGGCCGTCTCCACGGAGTCGCGTAACCGAGAATACGGGAGCACAATCGCAATGCCGTCTTCCCGGCCGCAGTAGATACGCCACATTGCCTCGGACTCGTGGTCTCCGAGGTGCCAGCAATTGACGAACAGTTTTTGTTGAATGTCCGCGTATTGCATCAGAACCCAATCTGCAATCTCGCGGATTGCGGCCTCGCGATTTTCGCGAGGAATGTGTTCGTAATTCTCTTCCAAGTCGATACGACGCTGCGTTTCCGGAATCATGCCGGTGACTTCACCCAGCTTTTTGGAGAAGTTTGTGTCGTCGAGTTTATCTTGAAGCTCCGGATTCTCATTCTTGGCTTCCAACGCGGAGAGTGCTGCAGCGCGGCTAATGCGTGTCAGTTGCATCATCACAAATAGCCCGAAGATGAAAAGCCCAACCTTAAAATGATCCTGTGAGTCTTTCGGCTTGGTCTTGAAGTAGTGCTCGGCAAGGTCCTTCATGATTTGCGGGTCTCGGAACTTGCGGAGAAAGGACAACGACTTCTCGATCATCGGCCATGCTCTCGTCGACGATATCGTGGGACGAAGCTCGGCCAGAATCGCCGGTAGACTTTGTTGAGGCAGTGTCCCCTCATAGCTGTCTTCGAGTGAATCGAGTCTGGTCAGGTACAGCTCTTTCTTTAGCAGTAGCGATAGAAGCTTCGGGAGGTCCAGGTACCTCCAGGCAAGCACCGTCGGATCGTCTGGCTGTGGAAACTCTTGGTGCATCGCGCTATTCGTGTGGCGAGGCCTTCGCATTCGATTCAGCGCGGCCGACCGTGCCGCCCGGTTCCGCTTCGCCCGCTGCGGAGATCGAGTGGTTTATCCTCTCATGCGTCATTCGTTTTCATTGTCGGACGTTTCGCTAGATTGACCAACCAGAGCTACTTTGGGTGTTATGGCCGGTTGCATCGTGCTTGCAGTTCCCGCTTTCACGGTTCTGCGATACAACCGGAGAGCCAGATACAGCGATACGATGAAGACGACCGAAACCTTCCAATCGTAGCTCCAAAGCATTGCTGCCGTGCCTACCGTCACGAGGAAATAGGCAATGTAGGTCCTAATCAATATCCTCAACACATGTCGCATTGTTGGGGGTTGAATGCCGTGATCGGAAGGCTTCGAGTGAGCGAAGCTTAGTTGAATAAAGCCGCTCACAACTAACGTCGGAATAGCGAACGCAAAGCACGCAGCTGCGATCAACACAGATTTGTCGGATGGGTGATCGGAAGCAATGACGGTCGTAAGTAAAATGAGCGCGGCACCAGCAACTCCCCAGGTCATTGAGCTGTTGAGTGCAATACCTGGTTCTCTTTCGACGTCATCTGCGGGGTATTCTGCCGTCTTCTCGAGTATCGCCTTAATCTGAACAACCATCTCGGCAATTTGTGGATCACCAGTCGCATTAAGTTCATCTGGGTTGCTGAAGGCTTTCCAGGTGATCCGCGACAGTATTCCAAGCGCAAATGGGCGTAACACCAGATATCGGAAAGTGCGCGTGTTAATTGCCCGCATCGACAGTTGCAAGCCCAAAATCTTGAGCTTGAGGCCGATGACTTCGGGCCACCTTGAAGGCTTTGCTGGCATCCACGTCAGGGACAGCGCTACGGCCGTGACTCCGGTCAGAGCGTACCAGGCCCGTACTGGCCACCCCATCAGCGCAGATCGGCGCAGTTCGGCAATGACAGCTAACGTCAAGAGTCCTGCTGATAAAATAGCTAGAGCAGTACGGATGATGATGCGCCCCATGGCGAATTTTAGCTTGACGGAACCACTTCCGTCACTTTTTCGGAGTGGTCAGCGCCAAGCCTGAAATGCTTCTCGATAACAGTCGTGAGGGGTCGCTGCTCTGGGGCGACTCGCGCTCTCGATGGGTTCGGCGCGCGGCTGTTCACCTTCTTGCGGTATCCGCAGACGCGGTCAAAATTGATTCCTAAGGCCAACGCGATCGAGCGACTGCAAGAGGACTTCAATCGGCGCATCAAGGCGCAGTGAATTGGCCGAGTGGAGGCGCCGCCTGCTTGATTTTCTGGGGGCTGCTTGCGAGCGGTCGAATCGCGCTGCGAGAGATCGACGATTAGCGAGAAGTTTGATTTCGCGCACAAGCCCAAGTCGTTCTTCGGACCTGCCCATCATGAGATCGATGGTGTGATCGTGTTCTGTGTTCCGGACCGCTATGACGCATGTCGCCAGTCAAGATACTGAGACTTGTCTATTTTATCCATTTAGACCATACTGCCGAAGAGGAGGTAACCATGCGCCACATTTCCGCCACCGACGCGAAACAGCGGCTCGCCGCGCTGCTCGATGCCGCGCAGCGCGAACCCATCGTCATTCGCCGGCAGAACCGGGACATCGCCGTGGTGCTCTCGCCCGCGGAGTACGACCGGCTGCGCGGACTCAATGTCGCGGAGTTCCAGGAGTTCTGCGATCGGGTGGGCCGCAAGGCCGTGGAACAGGGATTGACCGAGAAGAAGCTCGTGCAGCTGCTCGCCGACGACGATGCCCCCCGAGCCCGAGCGCATCGTCGCTGATACCAATCTCCTCGTCAGCCGCCTGCTGCTACCGCAGTCTGTGCCCGCCAAGGCCGTGCGCAAGGCGGTGGATGAGGGCCAGCTCCTGGTGTCCGATGCGACGCTCGAGGAGCTCGCGGACGTCCTGTCGCGGGCGAAATTCGACCCTTACGTCAGCCTGGAGGACCGGCAGGCATTCATCCGGGTCCTGAACCGCATCGCCGAGCGGGTCATCGTCACCGCGCCCATCCAGGCCTGCCGCGACCCCAAGGATGATAAATTCCTCGAGGTGGCGCTCCATGGGCAGGCCA
>JAJZLX010000121.1 GCA_021850555.1 Pseudomonadota bacterium
GTCCCGCCGCGACTCGCTCGAGAGTCGTCTCCGACCAAGCGTGCTCAGTCACCCCGCCGCGCTTGGCCGTGCCGCGGAGGTACTCTCGGACCTCGGCCGCGTTCACACGTGCGATGCCCGCTTCGTGGGCGGGAAACAGCCAATTCTGCAGGAAGTCGCGCAGCAGGAATTCATCGCGGGTGATGTGCCAGAGAAGAATGGGCTTCCACTCCAGCAGGTCGCAGCCGCTTTGGGCCAGCATCACGAGCGCCCGGTCGCGCCCCTCGGGCTCGAAGCGCCGGTTGAGCACTTTGGCGAGATCCCGCAGCCAGGTCGCCGTGCGTGCCCCGACGAAGTTCTCCCGGCGGAGCCGATCGAGGTTCTCGCGCTTCGATCGCGCTAGATCCCACGCGGCGAGGACCGCATAGGTTTCATTGATCAGTGCGCCTTTGACGATCGTGAAGGACGAAGCAACGCGCGCGCGGGAAGGGGATTTCATGCTTCCCCCTTGCGCGCATAGGGAACCGCCAGCGCGCCTTTCTGGGCGCGTGCAAAACCGAGGGCGAGCAGCGTCACGTCCGCGTCCGTGGACGCAAATACCCCGGGCAACGGCACGGCGCGCCCCTCGGCCGAACGGCGCAGGCGTGATAGGGATTCGAGGTCCCCGTCGTCGACCAGCTCCAGGGACTTGAGGATCGCGGCGAGGTCGGTTCCCGGCAGAGATTCGAGCCGCTGGAAAAAGGGGCACCAGTCGGCCGCATGATCCAGCCAGTGCTCCCACTGCGTATCAAACTGCTCCTCGATCTCCTCCGGGAGACGCCAGAGCGTCACGCACTGGGGGGGATCAAAAACCTCCGCGCAGCGGTGAGCCGCTACGGCGAAGACGCTGCGCGCCTGCGCGAAATGGTGCGTGCGAGGAAAGCCGCGGGAGAGGACGTCGGCGCCGAGAGCGCCGAGCTGTTCCCTCGTATTCCACCAGCCAGCGAGGTCCATTTCGCCAAAGCGGCCGACCACGACGCGGAGCTTGAGCAGACGATCGAGGTCAATGGCGGGGCTCATTGCGCGGTGTCCTTCTCCCCATCCTGAGCATCCGCGCCACCCGCCCGGACCCAGTGGTCTACTTCCGAAAGCTTGAATTTCCAGAGGCGGCCAATCTTGTGGGCCGGAAGACCTCGGTGGTCGATCCAGCGATACACGGAATCCTTGGCGACCCCGAGGTGCTTGGCGACCTCTTCGACCGAGGCCCATGGCTCAGCCAATCGAATGTCCTCCCCCAACTGCACGGCCTACGCCAGAACGAATGGGGAAGAGTATTCTGGCGGGAAGAATCTGGCAAGAGTCGGATAAAGTCGATTATTGCCTATTATCGCCGCTTCGCGCGGAGGATCCAGGCGACGGCGCAGCCCAGCGCAACCGTGGCTTCCGGGTCGACCACTCAATGAGCGCTATTTCAGGCTGATGCCGGACGCCCCTCAGCCGATGGTCAGATTGTCCGCCAATACGGCGTCCACGCTCCGGGAGAGGCAGTGAGACCTGCAGGGTCCTATCCTCGCCACGGAAGGCAGTCACTGACGGGTAAAGACCGGTGATAGGCTTGGACGCATGACGAGCCGTCCCACATTGCCGCCCGGCGCGAAGGGTATTGATTTCGGTGATGCCGTCGTCATGTTCGCCCGAGACAAGATCGTCTTGAACGAGAAAGGCAAGACCCGCCACCTCACAGTGCATTTCGGGCCACACACGGGCGTCATCGACGTCCACGAAACTAGCACGACTGCCCGAGGCAAGTCGTATCGCACGATCTACTCGATTCCACACGCCAACCTGCCTCTCGTATTCGCCGACTTGATGCCGGCCACCTTGGAGGCGCTGGCGAGCATGCTCTGCCCGTTGGACCTTGACGATCTCATCCGCAAGGATGTTGCGATCGTACTTGGCCTGTTGACGAAGCCAGAGGAAATCGATTCGATTACGACTGTACGCCGAAGTAAGCTCGTCCTCGACCCTGGAAAGATAGAGTCTCGCATAAGGAGACCGAGATTTCTGGATGAGCTGCACGATCTGAAGGACGGCGAGTTCTTTACCCTATTTTCAACCCGCGGACGTCGAGCATCGCGGCTTCTTGGGCATGGCTTCGCAATAACCTATCCGAACGGCCAGCGCGAACTAGTTTGGCTCTCCACTCAGCGGCTCACCGCTGCGATGACTCGACTCGGCCCTGCACTGCGCGCCACTGCGATCCGACACGGCACGCTGCACGAGGCCCCCGATCGGATGGAGGATTAGGATCCCCGGCGCGGGAGTACGTTCCCCAGTCAAACGATCCGGCCGCACTCAGCGAGCACTGAGTAGAGGGCGTTCATGACGACAATCACTTATCGATTGCCGCCAACGCCTCGCGACAGTCTGCCTGCGCGGACTGCGCTGCGTCGCGACCGGCCAGCAGCGCCGGTATTTCTGCCAGCGGAGCTGAGCGGATCTCCGTGTCCGAAATTGATGCCACAGCCCCCAGAGAGCCGCGCCCACGCACAAGCGGGTGCATGGGGTCGAACAATGGCGATTCATGCAGCACGGGAACGCAGAGCCGCCCACTGACCTGACGGATGATCGCGCGCGCAGCCCGCGTGAGATCGCTTTCGCGCACGGCGGATTCCTCGCCGCTGCGCACCCGGTTCCAAAGCGCGCGTACGCTGCCGCGCAGCGACTCGGGCATCTGCCCAAGCAGCCAGCGCAGTCCGGCGATCGATTTGCCGCCGACGAGCAGCGGCACGACGATGCGCAGGCGAGCCGAGAGCGAGGTGTCCTGCCGCGCGACGAGCGCCATCGCCTCGATCGCATCGACGATATCACCGACGCCGACGTCCAGCACGAGACCGCTTTCGGGCGGTGCGAAAAGCCGAGCGGCGAGACCGTCACGATCGATGACGTCGCGCTCATCGCCGCTGGCCGAATGAGTCTCCAACGTGCAGACAGAGCCGTCCGCTGCGGAGGCCAGGACGTGGTGCGCTACGGTCGTTTTGCCGACGTTCCCGACGGCGCTCAGGGTCATGTAGATCGTATGAGTCATTTGGAAGTCCTTGAGGTAGGTGGAACGAAGCCGAAGAGATCGAGTGCGGATAGCGCATCGGCATCGCGGGCCTTCTCGGCTCGCTGGAGCCAGCGCCAGAGCGTCGGCCGAGATACACGGAGACCGAGGCGGCGGATGATTTGCGCGAGGCTGTAACCCTCCGCCAGCAGCCGGCGGATCTCTGTCTCGCGCGACCAGAGCTTGGACCGACGGTGCCATGGCCGCTCGGCTGGCAGCTCAGGTGTTGCCGTGGTGGTGGCGGAGTTGCTCATAGTCTTTCTCCGCTCCGCGGGCCCTTACGGCATGCCACCCCGCCGCACCGTGCTCGATGATCATGTGCACGGCTGGCCCCATGTTCTTGACCACGCACAGGCGCAGATCGAGGCGCTCGAACACGCGGAGATCAGCGCAGCGACATACTGAATCTACGGTAATGGCACCACTGCTGCCGCACGCTGCGCGTGCCGACCGCCCGCCGCTATCTGAACGGCCGGTTGGGGAGCGAGGACTTGTCCGAGCGGAGCGCTGGAGGCGTGCCAAGCAGTCAGCGGCGCAGGCTTACCTGAGCCGCAACATCGCTGTGCGGCTCGCCGCAATTCTGACCGGCGCCGAGGCCCGAGCTGCGCTGTGCGCGGGAGGGCCGCAGCCACCGGCTCTTCGTCTCGAGGTCCAGGGGGCCGTGACCCCTGGCGCACGAGAGTTCGAGGCGCGAAGCGCCGAAGACTCCTAAGTGCGCCCTTCGGGTTCCCTCCGTTACGGGCCCTCCGCGCGGAGAAAGGACATGGGTACAGATGAGGAGCCAAACCATGTCCGCCATCGATGATCGGATAGCAGCCACCGAGAAACGACTGCAGCAGTTGCGGGCCCAACGCGAGCAAATTGAGGCCCGTCAGCTTGCCCGAGTACTGAAGGGCCAGCGGGCAGATGACACACGACGCAAAATCCTCACGGGCGCTGTGGTGCTCGCAGCCGTAGAGCACGGCGAGGCTAGGTGGTCGCGGGAGGCGCTGATGACGCTACTGAGCGCGAGACTCACGCGCCCTGATGACCGGGCGCTGTTTGGTCTGCCTGAACTGCCAGCACAGTAGCAGCAGATGGCGATCTATCACCTGGCCGCAAAGGCGGTTTCGAGGTCGGCAGGCCGGTCTGCCACCGCAGCGGCTGCATACCGCGCCGGCGAGTGCATCGAGGACGAACGAACAAGGCAACAACATGACTACACAAGAAAGGGCGGCGTAGAGCACACGGAGATCGTCGTGCCTGACGGCCAGCCCGGTCCTGACCGGGCGGCGCTCTGGAACCTGGCAGAGAGGGCCGAGCGGCGTAAGGATGCGTGCGTCGCGCGCGAGATCGAGATCGCCCTCCCCTCAGAACTCACCGCCGAACAGCGTCACGCCCTCGCCGTCGGCTTCAGCCGCTACCTGGCCGCAATGCGGGGCTGTGCGGTGGATGTGTGCATCCACGCCCCGAGTCGCCAGGGCGACGAGCGAAACCACCATGCGCACCTGATGATGTCCACCAGGACTGTGCGGCGGCTTGAATCTGGCGCGCTCGTCCTTGGGGAAAAATGTGAACAGGAGCGGGCTGGGCGTAATCGAAAAGCCGACCTGGCTATGATCCGTGAGCGCTGGGCTGCAATGTGCAACGCCGCCCTGGCGCGTGTCGGGCAGACGGCCCGCGTGGATCATCGGACGCTTGAAGCCCAGGGCCTCCGCCGCGAGCAGACGCGGCACCTCGGTCCGGCGGCGGCGGGATATGAGCGCCGAACCGGACAACCGAGCAAAAAACGGCTGGTCTGGAAAGCAGAGGCCGACGCCTCAGCGCGCCTCGCCGCTGCCGCTGCGCGCTCGCCGGAGGTCGAGGGACTCAATGCGCAAATCCTCGCGCTCGAAACAGACCTCGCCGCCGCCCGCACCGACCGCGATCAGCGGCAGGCGGCGCAGTACGCGCAACAGATTGCCATGGGACTCTCGCCGGAGGCACGGCGAGCGATTCTGTCGGCTGGGCGGGTGGACGTCCTCGACCAAGGCGAGACACACTGGCTGATCGTCCGCGAGGACGGTGTACTACGCGCGGTCGCGCGCGGACGGGCAGAGGATCGCCACCTTGCCGAGCGCGTGACGGCTGCGCTGCCGGCCGCCGTGCTGGAGATCGAGCGCGCCGCGCAGCAGGCGCAGCACAATGAGCCGCCGCATGCTGCGCCGAGCCCGCACCAGGATCGGGAGCAACCCCCATCAGCCGTTCGGCGGGAGTCGCGCCGCGAGCCACCACCGACACTGGCGGAGCTTGCCGATGCGCATGCCGCTCTCGTCGAGTACGCGCGGCGGCACCGGATCTCGACCGACACGTTGGACAACATCCGCAGAGCCACAAATGGCCTGCGCGCCGAGTGGATGGCCGCAGGGACCGGTACGCAGCGGCAATATATGGCACTGCGGAAAATCCGGCGGGCAGCAGAGGGTGCAGCACGCCAACGGCTGCGGCGCGCTGGAAATGAGGGGAACGGCTTTGGTGGCGCACAGTGCATGCGCGGCTATCGGACCGCGGAGGTCACCGCCGCGCGCGAGCTCGGGCTGAGATATGACTGGGATGCGACCGCGCGCGTGCGGAGGTATCGCGACCGCGCCGGCACTGAGCTATTCACGACAACTCGCCGCGCCATCACGATGACTGCGCACGACGCTACAGCGGAGGCTGCAGCGCTGCGCATTGCTGCGGCGAAGTGGTCAGGCCGGGCCTCGATCCAGGGCAGCGCGGAGTTTCGAGAGCGTGCGGCACGCGCGGCCACTCGTATGGGCATCAAGGTCGAGGACGCCGACCTGCAGGCCGCGGTGCGCGATGAACGCGAACGTATGGCCCGCAGTGACCCCGATCCGCCAGAGCGTGCCCGCCTCCAGTCCGAGGCCAAGCGGCAGGGTGAGCAGGAAGACGAGGCAGAGGATGAGCAAGACCAGGACCTCGGGTGATGAGCATGGATCCCGGCGAGTGGATCATCCTCGAAGTCTGGCCCGATGGGGTAGTGGCACGCCGCGTCGGGCCGCGCGGCATCCAGTACCTCGCCCGAGAACGTCGCGGGGAGCGGCTGGCGAGGACCTGGCCGGACGTGGTGGCGGCGCGGGCGGCCATACAGCGGCGCGCGCGAGGTGCGCTGGTCGTGACATTTAGCACCTAGACCACCGAGACTTGAGTCTGCGCTTCGCCTCCTGCGCCTCGCCAGGCCACGCTTGCGCGCGGAGTGGGAAGCCCCTTCGTAAGCCTTCCTTGCTCGACCTCGCGCGGTTGGAACCCTTATTCTTGCCGCCTAAATCGGGGGCGTAGCCCCCGAACCCCAGCCCTGCGGGCGCTGTTACCTGATTTAGGTTCGCCGGACAGCCAGTCGGCCACCGTGGACTTGCCAACCTCTAAGGCGGCGGCAATGTCGCGGATCGAAGCGCCTTCGTCCCGCATGATGCTGGCGCGTGCCCGTTGATTCTCGCTGGCGGCCCGCCGCACCGCGCCGCTGCGCCTGCCCTTCCACGCCTGCCTTTCGCGAAACGCCGCCAGCGCGGCGGGATCGTGGTGCCACACCCACCGGGCGACCGAGCGGGCAACGTGGCGCATCTCAGGCTGCCCCAACGGTTTTGGGAACTCGTTGTACGCCGTTGCCTGTGCGTAGCACTCATTCAACCACGCGATGTAGGCTCCAGGCGCGCAGCGCCCCGCCCCGCGATAGAGCCGAATCGCTGTGTACGACCACACGCGAAGGCGATCGAACAGCGTGCAATTGCGGCCAAGGCCGATTTCCCCGGCATCCGCGCCACGCTTCGGCCAGTGCGGGCGGATATCAACAAACTCGGCAAGTTTGCGCAGTTCGTAGGAGACGGGGCGCGCAGGGTCCAACGGATCGGGAAACCATCGGGTATCCCACATAGGATGCCACGGGTTTTTTGCCAGTGGCCCCGCGTACGATATATCTCCGTGCAGCGCCGCGCGGTACGCTCCTTCGGTCGCCGCCAGCAGCCGCACCGGCCCATCGTGCAGGCCCACACCGTTCATGAGCACGGGGGCCGAGAGGTCATAGGCCACATGCGCATGCACGTTCTCCCGGTTGATTGCTATCCAGGACGGCGCGGGCAAATCGGCGGCAAGCCACGCGCCCGGCGCGGTTCCGTCGTCCTGGTCGCAATCAAAAATCGCCCGGAAGCGCATGTGCGGTGGGTTTGCCTGGATGTAGGGCAGGGCGAGCGCCGCCGCCAGCGGGCGGACCACGGCGCGGCACTTCGGTCCCTCCGGACCATCGGGGTAGTGCCGCGAGCACCAAGGACGTCGCGGCCAGCGCGCCTCGTCGATCCAATCGAGCTGGCCAGGGGTCGAACGGTCGAGGGAGGGCACGCAGCACCGGGCTGCGGGCCGCATAGCTAGGTCGCGCCAGCCTGCTTCCGGGTGATCTGCTCCGCCGTCGGCCGCCGCCCGCGGCGATGGGATACCTTGGCAGCGGGCGCCGCACGCGGCACCCCCTGGGAAGCCGGCGGCACGGTGATCCCTGCCGACGTGGGCGCCCCGCTGCCTTGTTGACTCTGCCGCATCAGTTCCAGCAGCCGATCACTGTCGATGAGGATCCGCCGGCCGCACCGAATAAATGCTGCGGCCACGCCGCGCTCTGCACGGGTCCGGTATAGCCACCGCCAGGACTCGGGGGTGGAGGGGTAGTGGATGCCCGCCGAACGCAGGCCAGCGCCGTCATTCATGGGGATTATTGCCATCTATCTGTACTCCTGCGGCCGCCCATCGCAGCCGCTACAGCACTCCTCCGCACCCTGGGCCCCTCCCCCACACGCTCCACACCACCCGCTCTGTTGCGGTAAAATAAACCCGGTAATCCGATGTGGGCGGCGACCTGTGGCTATTACCGGGTTTTCTCAGGACGGAAACACTAGCGCTCAAGCTCGTCGAGATCGCGCCCGGGGGTGGCAGCATGAGTACCGCCGCCGACGCGCTATGCTCTCGGCCCACCGCCTCACTCCGGATGGACCCGACCGTGACGTCCGGATCGAGGTCTGGCTTTCGCCCCGCGCCCTACGCGCGTTGCGCGCGCTCGTGGCCTCCGGCCTGGATGTGCGAGATCGGGGGGGCGTGGTACAGCGCCTGCTGGCGCTCGAGGACGTGCGGGTGCGCGCCCACCTCTCGGCCGCTGACCTCGAGGCTTACGAGGAGGCCGGCCGTGAGCGTTTGCGTCCCGGCCGTCCTCGCCGCACCCGCCAGCCGGAGCGCGGGAGGGTGCCGACCGAGATGTGGCTGCCCCAAAGCGCACAGCGCACACTCCGTGCCTTGGCTGCCCACCACGGAGTGGATCGCGGCACTCTGCTCGGGCGTCTGGCGCTCGATGCGGACTCGCAGATCCGCGCTCGACTCGCCACCGCCCCTCACTCCCTTGCGCAATACGAGGCGGCCGGCAGCGCTCGCCGTTATGGGCATAAGTCCCGTGGGTACCCGCCCCTTGAACGACGCAGGCGGCGCAAGCGTCGCTCGGGACTGTAGCGGCCGTGCTGACGTGAGTGTTATTTTAGTATTTGGTTAGTTGTTAGACGTTTTCGGTGCCGCATCACATCCACTCAGTCGCGAAAGTTCGCGGCCTCAGCCTGAGTCCTTCCGCTTCTTCTCCCCCGCCCCTCCGACCTTCTCGCTGAGGCCGGCAAGCAGGTCTTTCACGTCGTTGGCGGCCAGGTGCACGTACTTGTCGACGGCGTTGGATTTCCAGCCGCCGACGGCCTTGAGTTGCTGACTGCTCGCCCCGTCCCGGGCGAGATACGTCGCCGCCGAATGGCGAAGGTCATGGAAGTGGAAATCCTCGAGGCCCGCGGCTTTCACCGCGGCCACGAACGGGTCGTGGTAGTTATATTTGGACTTCCCGCCCCGGCTTGGACTGAAGAATACGCGATCATCATCGGCAGGCTGAGCCTTGGCGTGCTCTTTCAGCAGTCGCAGCGCCTCGCCACTGATCCAAGTCGCCCTCGCCTGCCTGTTCTTGGTTTCCAGCCTGGATTGCTGGCCCGGCCGACGACCCAGCAGTATGCGGCCTTCCTCCAGGTCCACGTCACGCCACTCCAAGTTCAGCAGCTCGCCGGCACGGCTCGCGGTGGCAAGAGCCACCATGACCATGGTGTGGAGCTGCGCGTCCTTGGCCGTCTCGTTCAGCAGCGCAGCGCGCTCCTCCTCGGAAAGGTACCGAACGCGGCCAGGGCCCTCCTTGAACTTGCCGACGCCTGCAAACGGATCCGTGCTGATCCAGTGCCACTCCTTGCGGGCGATCTTGAACACATGCGAGAGGTAGGCGAGATACCGGTTGGCCGTCGGCGGCTTACGCTGCAACTCGCGGGCGGATGCGCCCTCTTTCAGCGTCGACGCCTTGCTGCCCGGAGTGGCTCGCCGGTAGGT
>JAJZLX010000558.1 GCA_021850555.1 Pseudomonadota bacterium
CGCGTGCTGTCTCCCTGGCAGCAGCGCCCACTATTTCACGCCGCGCCGGATGCCGAGGATCGCGAGGTCGAGGCCCTTGTGGGCGAGCATCAGGTCCGCGATGCCGCGGCGGAGCGTCGCGAGCGACGCTCCGGCGATCTCCGTGGCCTCAAGCGCCTCCTGGGCCGTCTCGACGAGCGAAAGCGCGTCGCTGAAGTCGTCGAGTACCTGGACAAGCATATCCACGCTCGCGGCGCGGATTACATGGGTATCGGCGGGGGAAGTGGATCGTGCCGCGCCGGCCGGCGCGGTGGTCTTGCGGGTTGGCATCGCAGCTCTCGGAAAGTGGGTACAAACGGGGGTACACCACATCCTCGAACTGCACGTAAATACTGGTCGGAGCGCCGAGATTTGAACTCGGGACCCCTTGCACCCCATGCATTCCAATAACCTTACGTGCTGAAATTACATGAAAGACACTAAGAACGCAACTACTGAGTTTTGCGGCGTTTCACACTCTCAGCACCGTGGATTGAATTTCACGGCATTTCATGTAGATTGGCCACAGCGTGGCCACAAAGTCTAAAACCCGGAAGCGCCGGCGGGCGAGCCCATTGGTCGCCAGCAATCTCACGAAACTCCCGCTCGGAGATCACACCGACCCGGCCGTCCCGGGACTGCAGCTCAGGGTCCGGCCGAAGGCCGACGGCTATTCTCGCACGTGGCTCGCGCGGTACCGATGGCATGGCGAGTGGGTCCGGATCGTGATCGGCCGCTTGCCGCAAATGTCATTGGCTGCCGCGCGAGAGCGCGCCCTCGAGGTCCGCCGATCGCTGGACAATGGGATCGACCCCCGGCGCGCGCGGCCCCGACATCGGGATCTAGAGGCTGCGCGTCAGCCATCCCCGGCCACTCAGACTGGACACTCTATCGAGCACCTTGCGGCCGAGTTCATGGCGCGCTACGTAAAACCGCACCGAAAGCAACCAGGATACGTACAGGCGATTCTCGACCGTGATGTCCTCCCGGAGTGGCGCGGAAGGGACGCTCGCACGATCCGACCGCGCGAAGTGATCGAGTTGCTCGACGGCATCGTCGACCGCGGCGCGCCAGTGCTCGCGAATCGCACCGCCGCCGTACTCTCGCAAATGTTTCGCTTCGGCCTCCACCGCAACATCGTGGACGACTCCCCGGTCAAACTGCTCATGCGGCCGGGAGGTAAGGAGAAGCCCCGCAAGCGGATACTGACCGACGCTGAACTGCAAGCCTTCTTGCGCGATCCGCTGGCCTGCACACGGTATAGGCGCCTCGCGCACATAGTCCACATCCTGCTGCTGACGGGGGCTCGCCGCGGCGAGCTCGCTAACGCGCAATGGTCGGAGGTCGATTTCGATGCAAAAACCTGGACCATCCCCGACCGAAACAGCAAGACTGGAGTGGGACACGTCGTCCCGCTCACTGACTGGGCTGCGGAACAATTCGTGGAGCTGAAGCGCGAGGCTAAAGGATCCCGATGGATCCTGCCTACCCCAAGTCGCGAGCGCCCTGTCGTGCCGAAGCAGATGACGCGCAGCCTAGCGAAGTGCCTCAGCCGCTTTAAGAAATCCGGCATCGCGAAATTTACACTCCATGATTTGCGGCGAACCTGCCGCACCGGTCTCTCACGTGTCGGCGTCGATCCGCATATCGGCGAGCGCGTGCTGAATCACGCCCAACCGGGTATTACCGCCGTCTATGACCGCTACGAGTATCTCAATGAGAAGCGCGCTGCGCTGCACAAATGGGCAGAGTTCCTCGCGAAACTGCGGGACACCAACGACGGTGAAACATGACCCAGAAGAAAGCGCACACAACGGAGAGTTACGAGTCCCGGCTGGAAAAGCGCGCGGCAGAAGTTGCGCAGGTTTTGCTACCACACTTTCCTGTCGCCGAGCACCCAAAAGTCAAGCAGTTTGCGCTGGCAGCCGTCTCGATATTTGATAACACCGCGCCTGCCCCGTCTGCTGATCTGGACGACCGGCGCGCCACCATCAAGCAAGTCAGGGCCAGTCTGATCCATTTCCTTAAAAGCGTAGGCGGCGCGAATGCCAAGATCAAAAACATCCATCGAGTTCCGTGGTCGCAATCCAACGTCCTCGCCGAGGCGATGGGCAAACCACTCGATCTCGATGGTCTACCGTTGAAAGAAATCCGCGCCAGTGAAGGACTGCATAACGCTTCGCGCGCAGTGCTGGTCGCTGCAGCCAAGTACCTCCGCGCCCTCGAAGTGATTGAGGAGCTCACGCCGACACCGAAACGGACCGGACGGCGGGCAGGCAATGGAACCAATTCGCTCGCCGTCGTCGCGGCATGGTGGTGGCAATTCTTCGGCATGCCACCCACCACAACTGATACGGGTCCATTCCACGCCGCCGCGGCGGCGCTGCTGCACGTGGACAATCCGGATAAGCAGGTTCGGCGAGCGGTCGCTGCGGTCCTCGACTTTGGGCCGCCCGGCCCTCCTCCGCCGCAAATGTCAAGGTGGCTGGACTTACGCATGGATGTCGCCGCGCCGCCGCCTCGAGTTCCTCGGCTATAGCCAAAAATCCGCCGAGCCGCGCGGGTAGCCGCGGTGGTGGAACTTGACCCTCCTGGTCCCCATCCACCTTCGGATCGCCGTCCGCCCCCCGAGCCCCCTCGCCGACCTCCCGACGAAAGTCCGTCGGCCCGAGCGGAATTTCGTACTACGGCGCTCAAGGGATACGAGCATATAAGACAGGCTCTCTTCTGATCAGAGGGTCTGTCATGGCATCGCTGAAGCAAAATCGCCGCAGCACTGAGCCCGCCGTAGTCATGAGGCCGGGCGATGTAGAGCGATATTACGGGATCAGTCTGCCAACGAGGTGGCGCTGGGAGCGGCTCGGCTGGCTCCCGGCGCGTGATGTCTTCGTCGCCGGTCGCCCATACGGTTGGCGCCGCGATACGATTGAACGAGCCGCTGCGGGTCCCTCGGCTGCGCGCGCGGCTCTGCCCGCCGCCTAAAAAGAAAAACCGCGCTCCTGGCAGGGCTGCGCGGTTTCTCTTGGGTGTCAGCTGTGGGCCAGCAGGGCCAATATACCCCGCGTGCAGACGCCGCCGCAAGTGCGGAGGCGTTCCGCCGCGCGGCCGCCGCCGCCGGACTCGAGCTGCCGACCAGGCTGATCCCCGACGGCAAACCCCACCGATTCGCAACTCGCCCCGATCGCCCCCACGATGACGCGGGCTGGTACGTCTGGCACGGTGACCACGGTGTCGCCGGCGACTGGCGGCGGGACGGCGCGGAGCCGCTCGTACGCTGGTCGGCGCGCTCGAGTCGCGACCGACCCTGTGACGCTGCCGAGATTGCGCGCCTGCGCGCACAGGCGCCGCAGGCCCGCGCCGCGTCAGACCGCGACACGGCGCAGAAGCACGGGGAAGCCTCCCGCGAGGCTCAGGCCATATGGGCCGCGGCCGAGCCCGCGCCGGTCGACCACGGCTACCTCGGCGCTCGAGGCGTGCAGGCGCACGGTCTGCGGGTGTTTGCAGGTGGCGGCACGTGGCGGACCATGATCCGCGGCCAGGCGCTCCACGGCTGTCTGATTGTCCCGCTCCGCGACCCGTCAGGCACGATTCAGACGCTGGAATTTATCGCGACCGATGGCGCGAAACGTTTCTTGACCGGCGGCCACAAACACGGCTGCTACCACGAGATCCCCGGTGACTCGTCGGTGACCATGATATGTGAGGGATTCGCGACCGGCGCCTCGCTCCACGAGGCAACAGGGTACACGGTCATATGTGCTATGGATTCCGGCAACCTGCGCTCCGTCGCGCAGGCCCTGCGGGCATCGAACCCTGACGCGCTAATCCTGCTCGCGGGGGACAACGACGCGAAGGGCGCGGGCCAGCGCGCAGCCAAGGATGCCGCACGCGCAGTAGCTGGTGCCGTCGCGGTCCCGCGCCAAGTCGGCTCAGACTGGAACGACGTGCACCAGGCGGAGGGTATCGAGGCGGTCCGCACCGCTGTCGATGACGCGATCCGGGCGCACCTGTCGGCGACGCCGGAGGGCCGCGCGGCGCTCGTGGCCACCGCGCCGCCCACCCCGATGCGCCCGGGCCCGCGGCTCGCCGCAGCGATGGCACGTGCCGAGCCGCCGCGCAGTGAGGCGCATGACCATGACCCGACTGACATCGCCCCAGCGCGCCGCGAGATCGCCGATGCGATCGGCGGCCAGCTCGCCCGCATCACAGCGTCGCGTGACGATGCGGCAGAGACGGCCGATCACACCGACAGTCTCATCATCAGGGCTACGGTGGGGTTGGGCAAATCGACCAGCGCCGTGACCGCTGTCGCGGCAATGCGCCCCGCCATCGACGCCGGGAAATTGCGGGTACTGCTCGTGGTCGATGGCCACGAGCAGACCGCGAGGTACGCGCGCGAGCTCGCCGCCCGCGGCGTCCCCGCCACAGTGTATGTGGGACGCACAGGTCCCGTAGAGGGCATCGCGGACGACTGGCGCCAGCCGAATACCACCTGCTGGCGACTCCCGGCAGTCCGTCAGGTCGCGGACCGACATCACCCGCCCGCCGCGGCATATTGCCGCATTTGCCCGCACGGCCTCCGCTCGGCGGCCGAGCACGCCAAATTTCCCGCACACCAATATGAGGCACACGAAAAGTTCCTCGCAACCTGTCAGCGCCAGGGCCTCGATCCGGCGGCGGTTCAGCCCTGCAAATTCCTCTACGAGGCAATGCCCGAGTATTTGGCCGCCCCGGTGCTCGTCATCCCCCACCAGGCATATACCGATCGCCTGGTGAGACCCGAGCCCGACTCACCGCCGTGCGCGGTGATCATCGACGAGGGCGTCCCGCTCACGCGCGACATCTCAGTCACGCTGTCGGACATCGATGCCTGGCGCGCGCGCGTCGAGCGCGGAGAGATTCACATGCTGGGCCGCGCGCCCGAGACGGAACACCCAGTCATTTTCCGCACGTTCGCCGCGCTCACGACGGCTATCGGCGAGCGCGGCAAGAATCTCGGCACTCTCGCGGCGCTGCGCGCTGCGCTCGAAGAGGTCGCCGAAAAATATGGTGATGATCTCGAGCACGGTGCCACCTGGGCCTGGGAGCGCATCCGGTGTGCCCAGGATGAGGACGGCCGCGAGACCGGCGAGATCGACGCCCCGCTGCGCGCGCTCGCGACGATCCGCGCCGCGCTCGCAGGCGACGGCGCAGCGGCGACGTGGGGTGATGACCTGGTCCTCCGGCTCACCGAGACGACCGCACTCGGCGAGCGACTGTGCGAGGGCGGCACCGTGCTGATGGATGCGACGATCAGTGGCACCACCATTGCCGCGCTACGCGCTCGTGCGGCGCGCTCGGGCCGGAAAATCGATCTCCTCGAGGCGCAGGTACGTCAGCATGTGGAGATCACCAGCCTCACGGGGCGCGGCTACACGCGCGGGCGCCGGACTGATCCATGGCACGCGGAGATGACGGCGCGACACGGCCGGCACGTGGCGGCGATGATCGCGGCGGCGAGCGCCGCGCGCGCGGGTACCGCGCAGCGCAAGCTCGCCATCCTTACGCACCAGCCCATCGAGCGCGATGCCGCGGCCCAGCGAGCCGTCGAGGAGCATGGCGGTCCCGTCGAGATAGGACACTGGGGGCACGACGAGCGCGCCCACAACAGGTGGTCTGGATGCGACCTGCTCCTTGCTGGATTGCCGTGGCCGTCGCCCGCTGTCATCCAGATGCGGTGGGACCGACTACGCGCGTGCGATCCGACACTCCCACAGACCCCGCCGCCGGAATTTTCGGCCAAACTGGTGTCCGCAGATGTGGTCCAGGCAATCGGCCGCAGCCGTGCGATCTACGCTGCCCCCGATGACCCGATCCGAGTCATCATCGCGGCGCGGATCACGCCGGAGCTGCGCGCCGCGCTCGAAAAATACGGTCTCCGCGTCACCGACGAGCGTTGCAATCCGCTCGCCGGCCGCGCGCCGCGGGATAAAGCCGCCCTCCTCCGACACCTGATCGCGGCGGCCGACCGCCTGCGCGACGCCGACATCACATCGACCGCGCGCGATACGCTCGAGCGCTCTTGCCGGCAGGCAGGGCTGCGCGTGAGCAGCGAGACATTCCGCGCGTTGATCGACGGACTCGTACCACCGGCCGAGCGCGGCGGAAAACGGTACCGGGACCACACCCGCTACCTGCTGCTCCTCATCCGCCGCGCGCGGGAGGCGCTGCGCGCTCTGCGCGCCGGGATCCGTCGCACGATCGATGTCGTGACGGAGGGCATGGACGCGACCCTCCGCGAGCTCGCGCAGCGTCTCCTCGCGGGCCTCGGCGACCTGCTGGGACTGACTGTCCCAGCGCGCGATACCGGCCCGCCGCCGCGGGCCGCGCCGGCATAGCACTCCGCCCTCCGGCCCCCGTCGCCATGTTCCCCGCTTGGCCGCCGAGTGGGACGGGCGGGTTTGCGCGCGCCTTGCCCGCAAACGATTTTTCGCAGGTTTTGGCCCGCGGCCGCGAGCCGTGGGCACCAAAACCGGGCATCCGCGCCGGCCCGGCGCTGCACGACTGCTCGCGAGTGACTGACTATCACATCCTATTGCTCGCGTCCTGTAAGAGAGTGATCTCTTTCCGGCGCCGAGCAATAGAGCCGATGCCGGCCGGCGACGACATCGCAGCGCCCTGCGGGGAATGGGCCGAGGACCCGATGCCCATACGGGGCCTCACCTCGGCGCGGGGCAGTTGACCCGTCTCAACGTCTCCCGCCCCGCGCCTCCTTGCTTCCACGGTATGGGCGAGGTGGGCATACGTATGGGCAATTCTCGGTTTTTTCGAGTCCTCCGCGCCGCGGCGCGCCCCACGCCGCAGCGGCGGTTGCGGATCATGTACTGGTCCATGAGCGCCTGCGCGCTGGCCCTCCTCATCATGCTTCGTATCGCCCTCGCTGGCGAGCAGCGTCTCGCGCATGCGCTGACTGTCGAGACGCGCGCGGCGGTCGCTGTGCCGCATGTCATCGTTCTTCGCGTGCCGCCCGCCCCCGTGCGGGCGGTTGTAAAGCCCAACACTCGCCGCGCCACCGCGGCGCACGAGGAGTGAGCTATGGCCGCAGGCGACCTCATCATCTGGCTCTCCGTGCTGGTGGGCATCGCCATCATGCTGCCCTCCGTGGTCGGAATGCAGCACCAGGCATTCACAGACCAGGTCGCGAAGGTCGAGGCGGGGCAGCTCGCCACGATCACGGATGCCGCGCTGCAGTACGAGTACGGGTACATGGCGAGTCTGTCCGCGCCGGGCAGCACGCACACGGTGTCCATCCAGACCCTGATTCAGCAGGGCTATCTGCCGGCCGGCACCTCGGCGGTGGACGCGATGGGCGACCCGATCTCCGTCGAGTACACGGCCGACAGTTCGGGCAATGTGACCGGGTATGTGGTGGCCCAGGGCAACTATCGCTATCCAGACCCCGACGCGGGCGAGATCCTGCTCGACTTGGGCGACCGCGGCGGGTATGTGCCGAAGGTGCCGATCGCGGGGCAAGTGGCCGGCGTGATCTACGGCACGGGTCACACCTGGCAGTCCCCGGCGCCGGCCGGGATCAACCCAGGCTCGATCGACGTGAAGGTCGAGAGCAATGCAGCGCAGCAGGCGGATGACTCGCGCTTCCTTTGGCGCGTGCCAGCGCCCTCGGCCGCCGGTAACACGATGGACACGCCCTTGATCATGGGGGCCGTCGAGACGCCGGGGGCGTCCTGCGCCAATACAGGGGCGATCGCCCAGGACGGCACAGGGGCGCTCGTGAGCTGCCAGGGCGGCACCTGGCAATCGGTCGGCGGCGGGCACTGGCGCGCGCCGGTGTCCACCTACGCGGCGCTGCCGGCAAGCGGAAATCAGGACGGCGACGTGCGGCTGACGCTCGATACGGACCGGGCATTCGCCTGGAACGGCGGCTCGTGGGTGGCGCTGGCCGTGAATCAGAACGGTAATCTGCATGTGCCGAGTACGTTCTTCGCCGATGAGAACCGCGCAGTCATCAACGATAGTGGCGATGGGGCTGAGCTCAATCTGTATGACAGCAATGGCAATGAGTACGCTCACATTCAGAACGCGTCTTTCGGCGGGTTTCTTACGCTCAAGAGCAATTCTGGCGATGACATTTCCTTCGTCTCCCAGGGCAGGAAGATGACCCTGTGGGACAGCAATATGGCGCAAAACACGTGGGCCGTGCACTCGAACGGGACATGGGAGGGGGCCAGAGGCACATTTTGTCTTCCCGGCCAGGGGAACATTGGGCAGACGTCGTGGGAATGGTGTAATGACTACTGGGGCTGGCAGCCGCAGTACGGCGTCGGCTGGTCGATGGTGACTCAGCAGACCCCAGGCAATCTGAATGTGTCGCCAGAAGCTGCGCCTGGCTCTATCAATGTGAACGACATCGACGTGCGCTCCGGCGGCGCGTACCCCTGGTATTCGCAGCTTTCCTCGCAGACCTACGCAAATACGCAGGCGATCTCGAACTTGCAGTCCACCGTGGCCCAGCAGGGAAATCAGATCAACTCGAACACGAGCAGCATCGGGGCGATCAACAATAATCTGAACCAAGGCCCTTGCAGCACGGGGTATAACTCGATCGCGACGCTGTGCAACGAAATCCAGAGTTTTGGCGCCGCCAGCATGGGCAAGCTGATTACCACCGGCACGCAAGGGCCTACGACCTACTCCTACTGGGGTTGGTGCGGTTCTCGATTCTATCGATATCGGTGTCTGCAATACGGCACGAGCCCGCCCACCGTGAACCTCACGGCGTCCTCTGCTCCGGAGTTGGTGTTCGCCGACGCGTCCGCCGGCATCGGGCAAAGCGGCTGCGGGGTGAGTGCCAACACCAGGCAAATCACACTGTCCGCGACATCGGGCGGCGCTCCAGTCGCGTCGCAAAGTGGCCAGTACTCCAAGGGCGGGTCGAATTACAACCCAAATAACATGTACTTTCCGTTCTCCTTGACGTTCACATTGCCCGCCGGGCAATCCGGTCAAATCCAACTCACCGGTGGAGAAAATGGGCTCGGTTGCGGGTCAATCCAATATGCTGTCTATCAGCTTTGAGGGGCGGGCTATGAAACTCTCTATCACTACGCAGCGCCGCCTCGCCCAGATCATCCCATACGCCACCATCGCGCTCGCCGCCCTCGGGGCGGTCGTGCTTACGTATCAGATTTTCGGTTGAGGGGTGTGCCATGAGACGACATAACACTCGATGGGTCTTGCAGGCAGTCTGTCTCGCAGCCTTGCTCCTTCCCGCGCTCGCGCACGCGCAGTCGGCCAGTCCGCTCCCTGCGGCGAGCACGGCCGGGCAGACCACGCACATCCTCACCGACATCCAGAACCTCTTCCTCGGCTCGATGGGCGGGTGGCTCACGCATGCCACGGTCGCGGCGCAGGATCTGTTTTCGGGACTTGCGC
>JAJZLX010000404.1 GCA_021850555.1 Pseudomonadota bacterium
CCGTGCAGCACCTGAAGCTCGCGCACCTCTCGCTCACCCCCTATGGCAAGACCATCGTCACCCTGCGCACCGTGTGAGCCGTCCCGGCGCCCCGGGCTGCAAGGCGGCTCAATGATGACGCACGATGCGCGGACCGGCCGATCGGCCATCCGATGAAGGCCGGGCCCAACATGCTGACGTTACGGTTGGCCGAGGACCTGCACGGCAACTGCTTCGAGTTGGATACGGGCGGGCGCGGCCGGCAAGCGCTCGCTCTGCGCCGGCGGCTCGTTCACGCCAGCCTGATCTCAAGATCACCCCGAGGAAGGACGGTTCCGCCTCCGCCGATACGCCACAATCAGCCCCCGGGGCCGCGGCGTCGCCGTATCACGACATGGGTCGATTGGTCTGGCGCAGCCGGAGCCGAAATTTTGAGATCAATTCACTTCCCGGCGCGACGGTGGAACCGCTAGGATGCTCCGTCTATGCGCCCCGTGAATACCCTCCTGCGCCGTCTCGCCCCGGTCCTGCGGACCCTCGCCCTCCTGTCCCTGTTGGTACTGCCCGCCGTACCCGCCAGCGCGGCGACCGGTGGCTGGTCGACCCCCGTCGGGCTGTGGTCCCCGCTCGACCGCTCGGGCAAGCCGGTCGGACTGGTCGCAATCTATGAGCAGAACGGCCTGTACTACGGACGCATCGAGCCGCTCTCGCCGGCGGACAACCGCGCCGCGCGCTGCACCCACTGCACCGGCAGCCGCAAGGACCAGCTCATGGACGGCTTGGTGCTGATGCGCGACCTGCGCTACCAGGGCGGCAAGTATGTCGGCGGGAACATCCTCGACCCGCGCACGGGCCGGGTGTATGACTGCGAGCTGCGCCTCATCGACGGTGGCCGCAAGCTCGTGATGCGCGGCTACCTCGGCATCCCGCTGCTCGGGCTGTCGGAGGTCTGGCAGCGCATGCAGGGCAAGCCCGGCGTGAAGGTCTGGCCGGTCCCCGGCACCTGAGTTGTCCGTCGCCCGCAGGCGGGCTCGCAGCATGAAGGGCGGGCTCGGCACGGGCACAGCGAGGGAAGCGCCAGCCGCCGCGCTCGGCCGGGCACAATGCCGGGATTCCGCGCTTCTCAATGACACTTGAGACCGGCTCGTCGGATCTGTACATTTCACCAGCGAGCCGCAGGCGTCCAGCCTGCAGGCGAACCCGTTCCCGAACCCGCTGCTCCGGCGCGCAAAGGCTCTCGCTGATGAAAATCTACTCCTGGAACGTCAACGGCATTCGCTCCGTCACCAGGAAGGGCACGCTGCAGAGCTTCATCAAGACGCACCGGCCCGACATCCTGTGCCTGCAGGAGACCAAGGCCGAGCGCGGCCAGGCCGATATCGACCTCAACGGCCATGGTTACCACGAGTACTGGAACTCGGCGGTCAAGAAGGGCTATTCGGGCACGGCGGTGTTCTCGCGCATCGAGCCGCTCTCGGTCGTCAACGGCTTCTCGGCGGCGATCGCCAAGAAGTACCGGTTCACCGACGGCGAGGGCCGCGACAGCCTGGAGGAGGGCCGGGTGATCAGCGCCGAGTTCCCCAAATTCCACATCGTCACCGTCTACACACCCAACGCCAAGGACGACTTGAGCCGGCTCGACCTGCGCCACGCGCATTGGGACCCGGCCTTCCTCGCCCACTGCAGGCAGCTCGAGAAGAAAAAGCCGGTGGTATTCTGCGGCGACCTGAATGTCGCGCACACCGAGCTCGACCTCGCCAACCCCGGACCGAACCGCGGCAAGAAGGGCTTCACGGACGAGGAGCGCGAGGGCTTCCAGCATTTCATCGACGCAGGCTTCGTCGACACGTTTCGACTGTTCAAGCAGGGCAAGGGCCACTACACCTGGTGGAGCCACTTCGCCAACTCCCGCGCGCGCAACGTCGGGTGGAGAATCGATTACGTGCTGGTCTCCGCAAGCCTTCGCAAGGCCGTCAAGGCCGCCGAGATCCACGCCGATGTCATGGGCAGCGATCACTGCCCCGTCAGCATCACGCTCGATGCTTGAAGCTCGTGGCTGCGCAGTTCCTGACACACGGCACCGCCTCGAGGGAACGCGGCCGCAGAGCGGGATGTTCCCGGCCGCTCACTTGACAAACCGCAACACGGCCTGCCTCGCCCGTCCCTAGAATGCCGTCGGGCCCTCGGGGGCTTCCCTTCCAGGCGGAGAACGACCGATGCCGCAGTGGTTCGAGGCGGGCCGCGCCGGCGATCTCGCCGACCGCGAATGGACGGTGCTCGTGCTCAACGGCACGGATGTCGCGATATTCAACCTCGATGGCGAGTACTTCGCCATCGAGGACGTGTGCTCACACTACGGCAGCCCGCTCTCGACCGGCTGGCTCGAGGGTGATCACATCGTCTGCCCGCGCCACCTCGCCGAGTTCTGCGTGCGCACCGGCGAGGTCCGCAATGCCCCCGCGCACGAGCCGGTGCACAGCTTCCCGGTCCGCGTACGTTCCGGGATCATAGAGATCTGCGACGACCGCGAGGGAGCCGCTGATTGACCGCCATCAAGGCGGCGCTTGCGCCCCATGGCTACTCTGCATCCATGGAGGCAGTCGCCGATCCCTTCGCCGCGCTCACCGAGGAGCACGCAGAGCTGACACAGCTGTTCGCGTATCACCAGGAAGCGCTGCTCGACCGCGACTGGGTGGCGGCTGCCAGACTCCTCGGGGGCTACCGCGAGCGGCTCTATCGCCACATGCAGATCGAGGAACGATTCGTGCTCGACCCGGCGCTGGTCCGCGCAACGGCGCATCGGCACTGGACGAGTGAGCTCTACCGGGCCGAGCACCGGCGCGTGCGGCTGTACCTGGAGAAGGTGGACGAGTGGCTGACCCGCGCCCGGCACGACGGGGCGCCCGCCGGCATGTTGATCGGCCTGCTCGACCGGGAGCGTACGCTCAAGCACCTCCTCGAGCACCACCATCACCGCGAGGAGGTGGCGCTTTTTGCCGACCTGCGCCGCAGCCTGCCGGCAAGACTGCATGCGGCGCTCGGCCGGGCGCTCGCCGAGCCCGCCTGCGCGCCTCCCTAGCCGCCGCCCTCAACGAGCCTCGGCGCTCGCGGCCGTGGCCGCAGAGCCTCCCGGCCCCTGCGCGAGGAGCGAGACCATGAAGGCGGTCTCGCGATCGCGAATGGCGTCGAGGAGCGGCGCGGCACTCGCCATCCGCGCAAAGGCGGCAAAGCCGCGCTCGAGGAAATCCTGAAGCAGGCCGAACCCGGCCATGTGTGCCGGCGCGCGCGCGGCACGCAATGCCAGTCCGACAAGCGGCATGCGCACCGCCCGCGCGAGGCGCCGGCCGACCTCCACGGTGAGCTCGATCTGACGCCGGCGCGCCTCGGGCCGGCCCGCCGCCCGGTAAGCGCACGCGTAAGACTCGGCCGTGATCGCGCCAGGAGGCAGCTGTTGCGCCACCTCGAAGTCGAGCTCCTCGCTCAACACCTGCAGCTCGATCGCCAAAGCCAGAACCTCCAGCGTGAACGGCGGCAGCGTGCGCCGCAGCACGCCCCAGGCGCGCGCCAGCTCGGCATCTCGGCGCGCGAACTCCTGCGGGCCATACAGGTCGCTCAGGAAAAAGCCCACCGCCCGCCCGCTCTGCGGGTCGGCGCTCAGGTCCTCATACGTGCGCGCGAGCCGCTCGGCCTGCCACGCACGCAGCTCCCGCAGCCGAGCGGCGCGCTGCGGCCGGGCGGTGAGCCGCGAGCCCAGCTGCGCCTTACGCTCGAGCAGCCGGTCGGTCTCCTCCCGGGAGCGGACATCGATCATGCGCGCAGCTCCGAGACGATCCTTCGCAGGACACGCGGCGAGCACAGCAGACCGAGATGGCCCAGCCCGCGCAGCTCGATCGAGCGCTCGCCGGCCAGGACTGCGCTGCTCGCGGGGACGATGAGGTTGTCATCGAGGCTGTAGAGGCTCGTCACGGGAAGGCCGAGCCGCGCCTCCTGCCGCCCGTTGAGCTCGAGAAGCCATCGGGATCCGAAGCACATCTGACGGGTGCTCGGCCACCGGAATCGGCAGGCGATGACAGTGCCGTGGTGCGGTGTCCCGACCGTGATGATCCGGCCGATCGTTGCGGACTTCCCGTTGCGCAGCGCCGCGCGCGCGACCAGGCCTCCCATGCTGTGGGCAACGATCGCGACCGGCCGGGCGGGCGAAGCCCCGATCGCTTCCAGCCTGGCGAGCAGATCCCGCGCGTAGGTGTCGATGTCGGCAAACAGCGGCTCCAGGTTTATCGCATGCACCCCTTGAATGCCCGCAGAATGCAACGCCGCGAGCAGCGGCCGCCACACGGCGCGATTGCAGGCGATGCCATGCACCAGCACGACCCGGGCCGGCGGGTGATTCCCGCAACCGCCGAGGCGATCGAGCCGTGCCAGCAGCGGCTCGGCCGCCATGCGCATCAGCATCATGTCGAGCGCCAGCGCCTCGGCGCACACGATCCTCAGCAGCCGCATCGGCCCGGCCCGGGTCCGCAGCGCATGAGCGCCCGATCGCGCGGCGGCGAACGAGGCGGCAACCGCCGCCAGGGAAACGACAGACCAGACCGTCGCGCCGGCCACCGTTGCCGCGAGAAGGGACAGTCGCAGGATCACGCCCGCCCAGACCGCCGCAGCCGCCGCAACCAACAGCCGGGCCGCCAGTATGAGCGCCCAGAAGCGCGCCGCCACCGCCCTATTCTCCCGAAAATCCGCCGAGCAGATGCTCCAGACGATCCAGCGCCCCGCCCAGCTTGCGTGCGACGTGCCGGACATCGCGACGCCTTTCCTTCGCCGATGTCGAGAACGTGCGCTCGCGGTCGCGCAGCCGAGACATGTCGAGCTCGAGCCCGTGCCGGCGCAGGATGGGCGCGAGCCGCCCGGACTGCGCGAGCAGATCGGCTCGCGTGCGCTGGTAGGCGTGAGCGGTGAGCTGGCGCCGACCGGTGTAGCGGAACACGTTGGCGAGAAAGAACTTCTCGTCGTGGCGGTCCGGCTCGAGCAGCAGCGTGTCGGCGAGCGGGAAACGCGCGCGGTAGCTGGCCATCCCCGCCTGCATGCGGGAGTGGATGAGCGCGCGAAATGTCTGGCCGAGAACGGCGGGCAGGCCGCGGCTGGCGAGGTCGATGCGCTCCACGCCCGAGGCACGCGAGGCGTCGAAGGGAACCAGCGGGTTGATGCAGATCACCAGGCGGCAACCCTCCTCGTGCGCGAGCGAAGCGTGCATGGTGTGTACGAGCGCGCCGTCGACGTATTCGTGTCCCTCGATGCTCACCGGCGGATACAGTCCCGGCAGAGCCGCGCTCGCCACAACGGCGCGGGAGATCGGCACGCGATCATGGCGCGGTGTTCCAAAAGAGACGGACTCGCCCGTGTTGAGGTTGGTGGCGACGACGTAGAGGCGGCGGGCGAGCTTGCGGAAATCATCCGTGCGGCCCTCCATGCTGAAGGTCGCGTGCAGATATCGCTCGATGCGTCCATTGTCGAACAGCGCGCCCGGTATGAGCGTGCCCAGGGCATCGGCAGCGCCGGGCCAAGCGCCGCGCAGCGGATCGCGCGAATACAGGCGGATGATGCCCGCGAGCACCTCCGGCACCAGACCGATCCGACGGCGGTACTCGGCCAGGGCCGGGCGCATCAGCGTCGCCGGCGCAAATGGAATCAGCGTCGCCTCGTCGTGGATGAACGTCGAGCCGAGGGTGGTTGTGTCGAACCCGTTGGCGAGACCGGCGGCCACCAGCGCGCCGGAGCTCACTCCGACGTAGACATCAAAGTCGGTGAGCGCGCGGCCGATGATCGCTTCCCCGAGCGCGTGCAGCGCGCCGATCTCGTAGAACGCCCCGAGCGGCCCGCCGCCGGCGAGCGCGATGGCGAGCTTGCCCGCGCCTTCCCGCCGGCGCGAGCCGCCTCGCGCCAGGGCGGGCTCCAGGGTCAGCATCCCGCCTCAGGGAGCGGACATCGGCGGTCCGGCCGGCTTGCGCCGCGCGGCACGCCTGGCGGGCGGCCGAGGCGCCAACCGCTCGATGTTGGCATTGAGCGCATCGACCCGTTTGCTGAGCGCCGAGAGCTGCTCGGCACTCGGCACCCCGAGTTGCGTCAGCGCGCGGTGCACCCGTGTCTGGAACATCTTCTCGAGCCCCTCGAGCGCATCGGCAGCCTGGCCGCGCACCTGCCCGACCCGCGCGCTCACCTTGGCCTGCGCGTCCCCAACGATCGCCTGAAACGCCCTCCCCGCAGCGGCGCCCGTCTCGGTCTGAACGCGCGCGCCCTCGGCGACGAGCTCCTCGAAGAGCCCGGGGGCACCGCTGCGGGCTCGGCTCGCCGCGCCGAGGCCGGCCAGATAGATCTGGTGCAGCGTGCTCACCAGCGCGGTCGACGTACCGCCCTCGGCGCTGCGACGAGTTTTGCGGGACTTGCTCCGGGTTGCCATGCCATTTCCCCTTTGCGGCCAGAGCCGCCTATGCGTATTTGCCCGACTGGGCGCCAAATCCGGCCCACGTACTATAGGAGGCGCGATCGATCGGCTGGATTCGTACTTGCCACAGCGGGCCCACATGAGTCGAAGAAACGCTTCCGTCAACGCTTCCACCGCGCGCCGCGGCCCGCCGCCGCGGCTGCACGAGCGCTGGACGCGGCTTCACCACACCGACCGCGAGCCCTGGCCCGAGGAGCACCTCCTCGGCCGCCTCGCCGCCGGCCACCCGCGCCTCGCCTCGTGGATCGAGAGTCACGGGGGCGCGGCGGCGGTGGCCCGGGTGTTGCAGGAAGCCTGGCAGGAGTTTCACGCGGGCGATTTCGCCCGAGCCGTCCGGCTGGGGGAGGCGCTCGGGACCCTCGGCGCATCCGTCGCCAACAAGGCGGCGGCCGTCGACTCGCTTTACTCCAAGCGCAGCGCCGCCGAGACGCTGAGCGCGCTCGAGGCCGCCATCGAGCGCGGCACGCGCGCGGTCGCCGAGCTTCCCGAGCATGCCAACACGCACTACACGCTGGCGCTGGTTCTCGGCCGTTACAGCCAGCGCATCTCGATCGCCAAGGCGCTGACTCAGGGCCTGGCCGGGCGGGTGCGCGCGCACCTCGAGCGCACGCTGGCGCTCGAGCCTCGACATGCCGAGGCCCATCTCGCCTTCGGGCTGTTCCACGCCGAGATCGTCGCCAGACTCGGCTCGCTCGCGGCGAGCCTCGCCTACGGCGCCTCGCAACGCGAGGCGCTCGGGCACTTCCGGCGGGCGCATGCCCTCGCCCCGGGCTCACCCATCGTGCACATGGAGTTCGCCCACGGACTGATGCTCCTCGATGCGGCCCGCTATCGGATGCAGGCGCAGGCGCTTTACCGGGACGCCGCCGCGTGCGAGCCTGCGGACGAGATGGAGCGGCTCGATGTCGAGCGCGCCAGGGCGGGACTGCCTTGAGCATCAATCCCTGAGGGCGACGCCTCCGAGCAACACCAGCAGCGCCAGCCGCTCGAACTCCTCGGCGAGCAGCTCCACGAGACGGACCGGATCCGGAATCAACTCCCGATCGGCCATGACGCCGTACTGAACCCGTCCGCAGTACGTGAGCATGCTGACACCCGCGCCCACGCTGCCGGACTGCGGCACCCAGAAGAGCACTTCGCTGATGCGCCGGCCGGCGAGCGCGAGCGCTTCGGAAGGGCCGGGGAGATTGGAGGCCACGAGACTCACCTTGGCGCTGAGCAGGGCAAGCGCATACTCCTCCACGGTCGGGGGAAGCGTGCCGACCAGCCACAGCAGATCGAATGTGGCAAGCGCCTGGGTCGAGCGCTTCAGGGCCTCGGTCACGGCATGCACCGTGTACAGCCTCTCGAGCGGGTGGCGCACACCGATCGGCAGCTCGACGAACACCAGGCCGAAGCGATTGCCGAGGGAGAGCGGATCGGCCGTCGGCTGCGCCGCGGCGGCCGGCTTGAGATTCACGGGGACTGCCGCCCGAATCGTCAGCCCCGTGACCTGCTCGCCTTCGAGCTCCAGGTACCGCCCGAGCGCCCCGGCCAGAGTCGAGATCAACACATCATTGACCGTGCAGCCGAGGAAGCGCCCGATCGTGTGGACCTCCTCGAGCGACAGCGCCCGAGCCCAGGCGAGCCGGCGGCTGCCGCAGAGCGGGCGCTTGAGTCGGGTGGAGGGGTCTCCCGCGAGCGTGGCGAGTCGCAGCAACTCCGAGCCTATCCCGAGCGCCTGGCCGGCGAGCCCGGCCGCCTCTCCCGGATGCAAGGTGTAATGCAGCCCATCCTCGAGCAGGTCAGCGCCCTGGCGCAACGCATCGAGCACCACCTGGCCCAGGCCCTGTCCCGCGTCCGCCGCAGCGCCCTCGGGCGCGGCCGGCACCTGCGGGGGACTTGCACGCGCCCCTTGCGGATCGGCGAGCGCGAGCAACACCTTGAGCAAGGCGACACCGTCGGCATAGCAGTGATGGATCCGCACGATGACCGCGCTGCCGCCGCGGTACCGGCTGACCAGATGGAACGACCAGAGCGGCCGGCCTGGTGGAAACGGCGTGCCGGCGAGCTCACCGGCGAGCAGCTCGAGCTGCCTCTGGCTCCCGGGCGGGGACAGCGCGGCCGAGCGCACGTGATCATCTAGGCTGAACGCAGGAGTCTCGATCCAGCTGCCCTCGAGCGCGCCGGCCACGGGTGTCTGGCGAAAGCGCCGGAAGGCGAGCAGGCGCTCGCCGATGAGCTCGCGCAGCGGCCCGAGCTCGAGCGGCCGCTCGAGCACGATCAGACCGACGATCGTCATCGGATTGGCGGGGCGGTCCATCAACAGCCATGCCCGATCGACGCTGGACATGCGCTCGCCCGACATGGGGCTAGTTTCGCGCGAGTCGCGCGGACTTTGCCCCTCGGTTTGCCACGATGCGGGTGCGGCCCCTTCCCGGGCATACCGTACCATCATCGTGGCGCGTGGCGCTCGACTCATGGGTTACTTCATCACCGGAGGGACCGGGTTCATCGGCCGGCGGCTGATCGGGCGCCTCGCCCAGAGGGGTGAGCCGATCTACCTGCTCGTGCGACCCGCCTCCCTGGCCCGCTTTGAGCGGCTGCGCACCGACTACGGGCAGGCCGCGCAGCTGCTCGTGCCGATCGCCGGAGACCTCGGCGCCGAACGCCTCGGCATCCCGCCGGGCGAGCAGCGCAGGCTGCGCGGCGCGATACGTCATTTCTTTCACCTGGGCGCGCTCTATGACCTCGGCGCGCCGGCCGCGCCGCTCGAGCAGGCCAACACCCTGGGCACCCGCAACGCGCTCGAGCTTGCGCGAGCGCTCGAGGCGGGCTGCTTCCACCACATGAGCTCGATCGCGGTGGCGGGACGATACCCCGGCGTGTTCACGGAGGAGATGTTCGAGGAAGCCGAAGGGCTCGATCATCCCTACTTCCGCACCAAACATGAGGCGGAGGCGCTGGTG
>JAJZLX010000147.1 GCA_021850555.1 Pseudomonadota bacterium
GCAGATCAACAGCCTCAACCGGCAGATCGGCAAGATCAACACCCTGCGCAAGACCGAGCGCCGCTTCATCGCCCGCATGCAGGTCATCGAGCGGCTGCAGCGCGCACGGCCGCAGATCGTGCACGTGTTCGACCAGATCGTGCGCACCGTGCCCCCGGGCCTGTACCTGACGGAGGTCAACCAGAGGGGCGACCGCATCCAGTTCAAGGGGGTCGCCCAATCGAGCACTCGCGTCTCGGAATTCATGCGCAATATCGACGGCTCACAGTGGCTCGCCAACGCACAGCTGGAGGTGATCAAGGCGGGCGGCAAGGCGGCCGGCTCCACCTTCACACTTGATGCGAAGGTGACCTCGCCCAAGAGCGCCGAACACGCTGAAGGCGCGGCCCCGGGGCGGGTGATCGCGCGAAGGGCGGCCCAATGAACCTGAAGGACCTCACCGAACAGCTACGCGACCTCGATCCGCGCGATCCGGGCCGCTGGCCGCTCGCGGTACGCGCCGGCGCGGTGGGCGCGACGTTTGTCGTGCTGACGCTGATCCTGGTCTACCTCTTCGTGTGGCAGACGGTGCGCCCGCAGCTGAAGCAGAGCGAGGCGCAGGAGCGCCAGCTGCGCCAGGAATTCGTCGTCAAGCACAGCGTTGCGGCCAACCTCAAGATCTACCGGAAGCAGCTGAAGGAGCTGCGCCGCTCCTTCGGCGCGTTGCTGCGCCAGCTGCCGAGCAAGACCGAGGTGCCGAGCCTGCTGGAGAACATCTCCGACACCGCCGCCGCCGCGGGACTGAAGCAGCACCTTTTCCAGCCCGGCCACGAGTCCGACAAGGCGTTCTACGCGGTGCTGCCGATCAAGATGGTGCTCACCGGCAGCTATCACCAGTTCGGCGAGTTCGCCAGCGACATCGCCGCGCTCTCGCGCATCGTCACCCTGCACGACATCCAGATCAAGCCGACCCGTCCCAACGCCTACGACTCGCTTTCCCTGACGCTGACCGCCTACACCTACCGCTACCTCACCCAGGAAGAGATGGCCGCGCGATATGCGAAAACGCACAAGGGCAAGTTCGCCCATCCCCCGCACCAGGGTCCGGGCTGAAGGCGCGGAGTGAGCACAGTATGATCATCTCCATCCGGCCCGGCGCTCTGGCGCGCGCATGCGCGGCTCTCGGCTGCCTGGTCCTGGCCGCCTGCTCGAGCGGCAGCGACAACCTGCAGCATTTCATCGCGCAGACCGACAAGCAGCCGGGCGGCTACGTCAAGCCGCTGCCGGCAGTCCCGCAGTACGAAAGCTTCACCTACGCCGATCAGGCCATGCGCTCGCCGTTCGTGCCGAGCGAAGGGCCGGGCGCGAACCTCGTGCGTCCCGACGCCGGTCGTCCGCGCCAGTATCTCGAGCAGTTCCCGCTCGATACTCTGAAGATGGTCGGCACGCTGTCCACGGACGGGACGCTCTACGGCCTGGTGCAGACCAAGGACGGCATCGTCCACCGGGTGACGATCGGCAACTACATGGGCCAAAACGACGGGCGTATCGTCCGGATCACGCCGACGCAGATCCAATTGGTCGAGATCGTCCCCAACGGTCTCGGTGGATACATGAAGCGGCCGGCCGCCTTGGGCCTGAGCCATTGAACCAACAGGCAGCCACTGCTCCAGCACGGAGTCCAAGAATGAAACTCTTTCCGTCCAGACTTCCGATCCTGGAGACGGCCGCCGTGTCGCTGCTGCTGGCCCTGCTGGCGTTGCCGGCGGCCCCTGCGCGCGCCGCGGGCGAGACGGACCTGCAGTCCGTCCAGGTGTTGCCTCTGCCGAACGGCCCGCTGCAGCTGCGGCTGCACCTGTCGGCGGCGGCGCCGCAGCCGCTGTCCTTCACCATGGACCACCCGGCGCGCATCGTCATCGACCTGCGGGGCACGCGGCTCGCCCTGGCCTCCGATCTCATCCCCGTCAAATCGGGCGGGCTCGAGTCGATCGTCGCCGCCCAGAGCAAGCACCGCTCGCGCCTCGTGCTGACCCTCGCCAGGCCCCTGCCCTACCAGATGAAGCGGCAGGGGAACGACATCCTGGTGACCCTGGGGGAATCCTCCGACACCTCGTCCGAGGCCTCTCAGGCGCCCGCACCGCTGGTTACCTCGGGCCCGGCGCCCGACGCGGGCACCGCTCCGATGTGGCAGCTGCGCAGCATAGACTTCAGGCGAAGCCCCAGCGGCGCCGGCAAAGTGATCGTGCAGCTCTCCAATCCGCACATCCCGATCAATCTGCGCCAGCTCGGCGATCACGTCATCGTGGACTTCACCAAGGCCGCGGTACCGGTCGACCTGCTGCGCCGCTTCGATGCGACGGACTTCGGCACGCCGGTCACCGACTTCGAGGTGACCCGCACGCCCACGGGATCGCGCATCACGATCCACGGCACCGGCGCGTTCGATGAGATGGCCTACCAGGCCAATACCCAGTACGTGGTCGAGCTGCGCCCGGTGAGCCCGGCGCAGGCCCTGGTGCAGAAGCCGCGCTACACCGGGCAGCGACTCTCGCTCAACTTCCAGAACATTCCCGTGCGCGCCGTGCTGCAGCTGCTGGCGGACGCCAGCGGCAAGAACATCGTGGTCAGCGGCTCGGTCGCGGGAAGCGTGACGCTGCGGCTGCACAATGTGCCCTGGGACCAGGCACTGCACCTGATTCTTCAGATCAAGGGGCTCGGCGAGGAGAAGCAGGGCAATGTGATCCTGGTGGCGCCGCAGGCCGAGCTTGCCGACAGAGAAAGGGCCCAACTCGCCGCGCAGCGCGCCGTGCAGCAGCTCGTGCCGCTGCGCTCGGAATTCCTGCAGATCAACTACGCCAAGGCGGCCGACCTCGCCGCCCTGATCAAGTCACAAGGCAACTCCCTGCTGTCCAAGCGCGGCACCGTTTCGGTCGACAAGCGCACCAACACGCTGCTCCTGCAGGACACGCCGCAGCGCCTGGAGCAGATCAACCGGCTGGTCAAGCGGCTAGACGTGCCGGTGCGCCAGGTGCTGATCGAGGCGCGCATCGTGCTGGTCAACAACGACTTCGAGCGCAAGCTCGGCACCCAGCTCGGCGTGACGCACTGGTCGAACATCGGCAGCAACGGCATAGGGGTCACCACCGGCACGGCCGCCGGCGAAGGCACCATGGTGAGTTCCGCCATCGGCAACATCAACGGCGGCGCCAACCCGAGCTACCAGCTGGACAGCGCCATCGGGAGCAGCTCGAACGCCGCGAATCGCTACAACATCAACCTGCCGGTGTCGAACCCGGCGGGCTCGATCGCCTTCGGCATCCTGACCGGCAACTACCTGCTGGACCTCGAGCTGTCGGCGGCCCAGGCCCAAACGCAGGCCAAGATCGTCTCCTCCCCGAAGGTGATCACAGCAGATCAGAAGGAGGCGACCATCATGCAGGGCATAGAGATCCCCTACCAGCAGTCCGCCTCGAGCGGCGCGACCTCCATTTCGTTCAAGAAGGCGGTGCTCGAGCTCAAGGTCACTCCGCAGATCACGCCGGACAACCACATCATCCTCAATCTCCATGTCCGCGACGACCAGGTGGGCCAGACCTTCGTGTCCTCCGGAGGCGTCGATGTGCCGGCGATCGACACGCGCCGGATCACCACCCAGGTGCTGGTCGATGACGGCCAGACCGTGGTGCTCGGCGGCATCCTGCAGACGACTTCGAGCAACGTGGCCACCAAGGTACCCTGGCTGGGCGACATACCGATACTCGGGCATCTGTTCAAGAACACGGACCGGACCAATAACAAGGATGAACTGCTGGTGTTCATCACTCCGAAGATCATCCAGCGGAACCTGAGCATGAATTGACGCGGGCGGAGCCGCGCCGAGACCCTCTCAACGAAGACGGAAGTGTCCCTGGGAAACGGGGCCTGCCCGGTCCCCGCGCCGGGCGGTTTCCGCTATGCTCGGCGACGATGCCAGGCAAGCCCCCCAATATCTTCCTCATCGGCCCCATGGGCTCGGGAAAGAGCGCAGTCGGCCGCAGCCTCGCGCGGCACCTGCGCGTGGCGTTCCATGACAGCGACGCCGAGATCGAGCGGCGCACCGGGGTCGATATTCCCTACATCTTCGAGAAAGAGGGTGAAGCGGGCTTTCGGGACCGCGAGCGGGAGGCGATTGCCGCGCTGACCCAGCTGCGCCGGATCGTTCTGGCCACCGGAGGCGGCGCGATCCTGCTGCCCGAGAACCGGCGCCTGCTGGCCGAGAACGGCTGGGTCGTATACCTCAAGACCTCCGTCGCCCAGCAGGCCGAGCGCGTCAAGCCGGGCCGTCAACGCCCGCTGCTCAACGGGGTGGACGATGCCCATGCCCGCCTGCGCGAGCTCATGGAAATACGCGATCCGCTCTACAGCGCCATCGCGGATCTCACTCTGTCCACCGACGGGCGCCAGATCAAGGCCGTCGTCCGCGACATCATCGAGACGATCCGCTAGATTGCTCTCATGGACATCTTGCGCGTCGAGCTGGGCAGCCGCAGCTACCCGATCCTGATCGGGCAGGGGCTGCTTACCGATCAGGAAATCTTCCGCCGGCACGTCGGCGCGCGCGACGTGCTGATCATCAGCAACACCACGGTTGCGCCGCTTTACCTGCGCACCCTGGAAGAGAGCCTGCAGCCGCGCAGGATCGTCGCCACGCTCCTTCCCGACGGCGAGCCCCACAAGACCCTGGACGTCATCGAGCGGGTCCTTGACGTCCTGGTCGCCAATCGATTCGGCCGGGACTGCGCCGTCGTGGCGCTCGGCGGCGGGGTGGTGGGCGACATGGCGGGCTTCGCCGCGGCGATCTACCAGCGCGGCGTGGCTTTCGTGCAGGTGCCCACGACGCTCCTCGCCCAGGTCGACTCGGCGGTCGGAGGCAAGACCGGCGTCAACCATCCCGGCGGCAAGAACCTGATCGGCGCCTTCCACCAACCGGCGGCGGTGATCACCGATACCCGTACGCTCGCCACGCTTCCCCCGCGGGAGCTGCGAGCGGGCCTCGCCGAGGTCATCAAATACGGACTCATCTGCGACGCCTCGTTCTTCGCCTGGCTCGAGACCCACGCGGATGATCTGCTCGCCGGCGAGCCGTCCGCGCTCGGGCGGGTGATCCGGCGCTCATGCGAGATCAAGGCGGCGATCGTGGGCCAGGACGAGCAAGAGCACGGCGACCGCGCACTGCTCAATCTCGGACACACGTTCGGCCATGCGATCGAATCCGCCACGGGATACACTCGGTGGCTGCACGGCGAGGCCGTCGGCGCCGGACTGGTGATGGCCGCCCGCATGTCGCAGGAAAGCGGCCTGATGAGCACCCAGGACCTGGAACGGATCACGAGGCTCGTCGGGCGCATGGGCCTGCCGGTACGGGTTTCAGGCATTGCCTCGGAGACGATCCTTGCGCACATGCGCATCGACAAGAAGGTGCAAGGCGGCCGAATCCGACTGGTGCTGCTGCGCGGCATCGGGGAGTCGTTCGTCACGGCCGATTATGACGAGGGCTGCCTGCGCCGCACCCTGGAATCCCAATTGGAATAAGAATCGGGGCCGCCGGGATGATGCAGCCGGATGTTGATGCCCTGAGCCTGGCGCCCTACGCGGCCCGCGAAGAGCGCTCCCGCGGCCGGCGCTACCCGGAGCCCGCGCCCGAGTACCGCGGCGAGTACCAGCGTGACCGCGACCGTATCATCCACTCCAACGCCTTCCGGCGCCTGGTCTACAAGACGCAGGTCTTCGTCAATCACGAGGGCGACCTGTACCGCACGCGAGTCACCCACTCCATCGAGGTCGCACAGATCGCCCGCTCGGTGGCCAGGGCGCTGCGTGTCGAGGAGACCCTGACCGAGGCGATCTGCCTGGCGCACGATCTGGGGCATACGCCCTTCGGACATGCCGGCCAGGATGCGCTCAACGAGTGCATGCGGCCTCACGGCGGCTTCGAGCACAATCTGCAGTCCCTCAGAGTGGTGGATGAGCTGGAAGAGCGCTATGCCGACTTTCCGGGCCTCAATCTGACCTTCGAGTGCCGCGAAGGCATCCTCAAGCATTGCTCTGCGCGGGTGGCGCGGGAGCTCGGCGACGTCGGGGAACGGTTCCTGAGGCACCACCAGCCCGGACTCGAGGCGCAGATCGCCAATCTGGCCGACGAGATCGCCTACAACAACCACGATGTCGACGACGGCATCCGTGCGGGCTTGGTCGATTTCGAGCAGTTGCAGGAAATGAGGATGTTCCGCCGCCAACACGAGCGCGTCACGACGCGCCACCCCGGACTCGGGGGCCGGCGGCTGGTGCACGAGATCATCCGCGGCATGATCAATCACATCGTCGTGGATCTGATCCGCGCCAGCCAGGCGCGCATCGGGCAGACCCGACCCGCTTCGATCGAGGAAGTGCGCGCCCAAGCGCAGCCGCTGATCGCGCTCGGGGAGGAAACCCTGGAGGAGCACCGGGAGCTGATGCGCTTCCTGCGCGAGCGCGTCTACCGCCATTACAAGGTGCTGCGCATGACGACCAAGGCCCAGCGGGTCATCGGACAGCTCTTCGAGGCCTTCATGGCCGACACCCGTCTGATGCCGCCGGAGCATCGCGAGCTCGCCGTCCGGGGTGAAAGCGCCCAGGGCATCGACGGCCGCGCCCGAGCGGTCGCCGACTACATCGCCGGCATGACCGACCGATACGCCATCCTGGAACATCGGCGGCTCTTCGACCCCGCGGAGCGCACCTAGATGCCCAGCGCCGATCCCGCACTGTCGCTCGACACCCGGCGTCACTTTCTGCACGCGCTGCGGCGCGCGCTGCGCCCCATCATCAGATTGTTGATCCGCCATGGCATCGGCTACGCCGAGTTCGCCGACGTGGCGCGGGGCGCCTATGTCGAAAGCGCGATCCGCGATCGCGCTAATGATGGCGCCAAGCCGACGCGCGAGCGGATAGCGCAGATCACAGGAATTCCGCGAGAGCGCGTTGATCACTACATCGATCACGAGAGCATCCTGCCCATAACAGAGTCCCCGCCGACGGACGGAACGACCGAGGTACTGCACAAGTGGCACACCGACCCTCGTTTTCTGGGTCCCGACGGCGATCCCCTGGAACTGGAATTTGAGGCGGATCCGGGACCCAGCTTCCAGGGCCTAATTGCGGAGGTCAACGCCAAAGCAAGCCCCGACTCGGTGCTTGAGGAGCTATTGAAGGCCAAATCTGTCGTTTACTCGGACGGGAATCGCCTGCGCGCCGTCACGCGCTGCTTCATCTGGCCTGGCGAGTGGCCTCACAGTATTGAGTACTTCGGTGCGGCGCTGGCGCATTTGATCCGAACACTTGAATACAACTTTGATCCCGCCAATGCTGAAAACAAACGCCTTGAGCGCTTTGTATCTGCCGATCAGGGACTTCCCGCACGGCTGCTGCCGAGTTTTCATGATTTTGCGAAGGAGCGCGCCAGTCAGTTCCTCTTAGATCTCGATGACTGGCTCGCACGGTTCTCCGATACGACGAGCAAACAGGAGAATCCGCGTGCGGAAGCGGGAGTGAATGTATTTTTTTACATAGAGTCTCCGCCGGACCCGAGGGCTCTGTCGGCTCTCGCGCAGCCCGCCCGGGATATAGCCACAGCTGGAAGCAGGCCTTCCTCGTGAGCCAGAGCCTGACACACGAACATTTCCTTGTCGCACTACGGAGGATACTGCGGTCCCTCGCCCGACTGCTGATTCGCGCCGACGTTCGCTTTGATGAGTTCGCGGACCTTGTCAGGGGCGTTTACGTTGAAAGCGCGGCCCGTGATTTCAGCCGTCCCTGCCTTCCATCGCGAGAGCGCATTGCGGCTGTCACCGGGCTTACGCGTCGCCAGGTCGATCGCTACATCGATCGCGCCTTGCCCTCGGCCAGCCCGACATCCGCTGACCTGCTGGTTGAGATCCTGCAGAAGTGGCACACGGTTCCGGAATACGTCGGCCCATACGGAATTCCACGGGAACTTGAATTCGCACGTCCCGCGGAGCGCTGTTTCCGTAGCTTGGTCACACTTGTTGATCCAGCGGCGGATCCTGGCGCAGCCCTTGAAGAGTTGCGCCGCGCGGGTGCGATTGCGTTGGTTGGCGACGCGCGCCTGCGCGCCGTTTCCCGCTCCCTGCTGATGTCGGCGCCCGCCTCTCCGCGGTTTAGCGAGCATTTTGGAAGCACGTTATCCCGGTTCGCAGCGACCTTAGAATACAACATGGATCCGAGAAACAGTGACAAACGCCTCCAGCGACGCGTCACCGCCGATCGGGGCCTGCCCCTCGAGCTCGTTCCAGAGTTTGAGAAATACGCGCGCAGCAAGGCAACCGAGTTTCTGCTGGATTTGGATAACTGGCTCGCATCGCGGGCTGCGGACGACGCCGATGCAGGCGGACGGCTGGACGCCGGAGTGAACGTTTTTTTCCATATGGAACCCCCGGCGAGGGAAGAGCCCTTGGCTGTGCTGGTGAGCGACTCGGAAACAAAGGCGAACGGAAACGGTTAGCCGCGGCTTTCCGCTCTGCCCGTCGCAAACCCAAAACCGATATTCCGACGGATGCCGTATCGCGCACGGCATTGCCTTAGGCTGAGCCATTGCTCCCTCCCCCCAGTGTCTTTGACGCAGTTCACACTTTCTTGATAGGCTGTCTTACATAAGACACAATTGATATTACATAATGTAATAAGAACGGGTTCGACTACGGGCCGTAGTGGCTTTTCAGGAGGTTCAGATGTCTCGATCCGCGCAGTCTTTCTTCCGCGGTGCGTCAATTCCGGCAGTTGCCGCTTTCGTGGCTGCCGCCCTGGTTGGGACGGCTCGGGCAGCCACCCTGACCGTTGGACCCGTCGAGCAGGTCAATCTCAAGACATCGACCCTCGTCGTACTGGGGCAGACCTACCAGATCAGCCCCTCGGCTTCCCTCAGGAACCAGGCGGGCACGGCTGAGACACTCAGCTCTCTTACGCCGGATACGTTGGTGGTAATCGACGGCACTGAGACTAAAGCCGGTAAAGCGACCGTCAGCAGCGTCACCAGCCTTTCGCAAATTGACGTACCGGGGGCAACCCGACTTCTAGTCACCGGCATCGTCTCGAAAGTGACGCTGACGGGCGAAATCAAAGTCGGCAACCTGACAGTCGACATCAATCCCACCCTGACCAGCGACTCGCAAAGTGCTGCGGTCGGCGAGTTGGTGGCGATCACCGGAACTCAGCCGAACGAAGGTGGACTCTTCCTTGCTCAGAGCGTTGCCCCTCTCAATGGAACAGGGCTTTCCACTAATGGCATCCGCGGCAGTGGTACCGCCATGGGTATCCGCGGCAGTGGTGCCTCCGTTTCACTCAAAGAAGGTATCCGCGGTAGTGGCGCTGCCGAGAATATCCGCGGCAGT
>JAJZLX010000696.1 GCA_021850555.1 Pseudomonadota bacterium
CCCCATCGCCAAGGGCCGGCGGCAATCTTGGGGCTATCGGATGGCCTCCCGCCCGAAGCCCACCAGCCGAGCTGCGAGTTCCTCCGGCTGCGAGAGCGCGACCAGGTGGCCGCCGGGGATCACCTCTACCTCAGCGTCCAGCCTCTCCCGGGCGATGCGCTTCTGGAACTCGAGCGGGAAGAACCGGTCGTCCGCCGCCACCATCACCCGGATTGGAATCCCCGGCCACCGCTCGAATCGGCAGGGCTGCCCGAACATCGGGTCAGACTGGTCCCGCTGGCGCGACGGCCCGTCGCGGAGCACAGCCTCCGGTACATCGTGCAGAAAGTACGTCGGTAGGTCGAACTGCGGGGTGTACCCTCCGGCCCTGGCCGCGGCGATTCGGGCCTCCACGGCGCCCGTATTGCCCCACCAGGCCCCCGCAGTCTCTCCGGGCTGGGGGATCATGGCATTGACGAATATGAGCCCGTCTACGGCATCCTGGGCGCAGACAAGCGGGGCTGTGAACCCGGCCAGCGATTGGGCGACCAGGATGACGTCCGGTCTCCTTCCGATCGCCCGGATCACGATGGCCGCGTAGTCGTCGAGGCCCTTGCTCGGATCGTCCGCCGGCAGGTCGACCGCGATCGCCTCACAGCCCGCTCGCTCGAGGAGCGGCACAACCCGGTGCCAGTACCACGCCATCCCGCCGGCGCCCGGGATGAGAATGAACGAGGGTTCCGCCATGCGCCCCATTGCAGCACGGCACTGCCAGGATGTGGAAGCCACCGGATGGCGACGACGATCCAGCTCAGGCGGCGGCAAAAAAAGGGGGAGAGAGCGCCCGAACCCGACGCCCTCTCCCGCCTCAGTCAAGCCGCGAGCACCTCGGCGGCGAGATCCCACAGGCCGCTATTGATCCGCACGTCCTCCTTGATGGAGCTGATCCGCCGGGTGCGGACCAGGCGACCACCGGCGGACCGGCGCGTCAGTCCGCCCCTGAGCAGGTTCTCCTGGACCTTGTTCAGGGTGCTATAGAGATCATCCCCAGTGTCCTCCGCCCTCCGACACTGGAGCAGCTGCGCGGCCAGCATTCCAGCCTGCGTAGGGTCGGGGTACCGCAGCGCCAAAGCCCGCTCAGCGAACCGGAGCTGCTCGTCCTTGAACAGTTGCCGCTGCTCCATGCGCTCGACCTGGGCGGCCAGTACGTCGAACCGCTCCGCGATGCCGAGCGCATGCGCGACAATGTCATCGACGATGTTGCCGCGGTGGGGCACGCTGAAGGTCGGAAATGCGCCCCGCGAGACGATCAAGCCATTGGTACAGACCACCCGAAAGATGCCCACACGCAGCTGGTAGGCGCTCGTCCCGTCGTGGCTATTCAGAAAGATGACCTCCGGCGCCGAGTCCTTGAGCTGCACGGTCTCGAACCGTCTGCGCAGCCGCACGACATGCCGAGCATGGAGCGGGCTGGCCGACCGAGTGCGGGTCTGGCGGGCCTCGACGGGCACGAAGCCCGCCTGCATGAGTCCGGTCAGTACCCTTTCGGTCGGCACGAACGTGTACCTGGGGCTCCTGTGATCGTCGGCCGACGGCGCAAACACCGCTGGCACCTGCTGCCGCAGGGCCTCCAACGAGAGCGTGCGGCCGAAGACGTTGTCGTACTTCACGAACGAAAGGTCAGGGGAAGCATTCATGATCGGATCCTCGGGACTGTTCTTGGGCGGGATTGCCCGCGTCCCTGGAATCACGGCGCGCGCAGCGGTCAAGTGGGGCGCGGCGGGTCGTGGAATAAATGGAGGGGACCCGCGTCTTCGCGGGGAGGCAGCCGTTTATGCCGCGAAAGCCCGTTGCGACCCACTTGACGGCGAGCACGGCGTGATACGCTGAAAGCATTCAGGTAATCCCGCCCTCTTCCCTTCCGCTGCGAGAGAACCGCCGAGCGCCAACGTCGAGTCAGCTCTCGGCGGCCGCGGTCAATCGATTGCCGCAAAGATCGCGGAGGCCTCGGCATGCTGGGCAGCGAATTCCCGCAAGAGGTGGAAGTGCTCACCGAAAACCTCGGCCTCCGAATATCGGAACGACAGATGACTGCACGCGAAGAGGCACACCGTGATGCCCGCCGCATCGGCCGACATCTCGCCCTCGTAGCCATTGGTATCGACCGAGAACCGGAAGGGACCGCCGTCGGGTGACATGTAGAAGCCACCGTTGCTGAGCTCGTAGAACTGCCAACACGCGCCATCGTAATCGGCTACGAATCGGCGCATGAAGTCATACACCGCGCCCTCGAAGATCAGGAGGCGCTCACCGAAGTGACGGGGAAGCGCCATCATGCGCTCCGAGTCATCGACCTGTTGTGCGACGACGGGCGTCCGGGGACCGATCGCGCCGGCGGAAGTGTTGTTTCGATTGGCCATGGCAGGCTCCAGCGATTGGATCTGGGCGGGATTGCCCGAGCTGGAACCATCACGGCGCGCGCAGCAGTCAATCGGCGGATGATGGGATCGTGGAATAAATGGAGGGGACCCGCGCTTCGCGGGGAGGCGGCCGTTTATGCCGCGAAAGCCCGTCAGCCGCCGATTGACTGCGAGCACGGCGTGATAGCATGGATCGCACAAGCAACCCGCCCTCTTCACTCTCCCTCCAAGACCGAATGCACTCGTGAGAGCGGAAAGGGGCGAGCCAGCACACGAAAGTTGCGGGCTCACCCTTCATCGCGACTCGAATCAGCGTCACCGTCCACGCCCGGCACGCCGCTTGCTCTCCGGACAGTTCCTCAATGGATACGGCGGAGAGGATTTCTCGGATCGCCCTTCAGTGCGGATCACCTTTCGGATGGTCGATGCCGAGACTCCGTATTGCCGGGCCACCTGCTCCACGGTCTTGCGGTTGCGCCGCCACTCAAGAACCCGGCGAAGCTCGGCATCGGTGAGCGGCAGCGCCCTCTTGTAGTGCCCACCGTTGCGAATCACCGTATAGACCGTCCCACAAGACACCCCGTTCTCCCGGGCCACCTGGCCCAATGTCTTGCGATCGCGCTGCCATTGCAGTATCCGGCGAACTTGCGCATCGGTGAGCGTTCGCGTCCTACCGTTGGTGCTGAACATCTCTGCCGCTCCTTACCGGCACAGGCGGGATTGCCTGCGCGGCCGGAGCGGCATGCCGCAGCGCAGCCGTCAAGGACCGAAGGCCGCCGCAGGCGGCGAGCGCTTCCGCGCTCGTCCTTGACGGCGAGAACGGCATGCGAAACTTTGAGCGCAGCCAGGCCCCGCCCGTCTGATCCGGAAACACAGGCCAGATGCTCATGGCTCAGCGTGCGTGGAGAGCCGCGTGACTCAACCCGCAGCGCCGGCGAAAGCTTCCGGCGCTGCGGGTCAGATCGCCACTACAAGAGTGCGCGCTCTTTGAGGCGCTCCATCATGGCGCGCCGCTCGCGCAGATTCCGCAGCCGGTTCTCGGGCGACGGCGCCTTGTAATGGCCGCGTCGTTGGATCGCCGAACCGATGAGGTGTTTCGCGACCCCGAGCTCCGCGGCGAGCTCGGCGCGCGTCTTGCGATTGCGATGCCACTCGAGAATCGCCGCGACCTGCTTCTCGGTCAGCTTGCGTCTTCCGCTCATGATCCGCTCCCAATCGAACTCGGGCGGATTGCCCGCACGCGCCGGCGCGCATGGCGCAGCGCAGCGGTCCAGACTCGCGCGACAGCGCGACTCGCCGAGCGGCTCCTGCGCGAGGGTCTGGACGGCGAGAACGCCATGCGAATCTCACGCGTGCGGGGCAAGACGTCCCACAGGAGGCTCCCGCTCTTCAGCGGTCGCAGCGATCCGCGTCGGTACGCTGGCGACAACACGCCAGCGCACCGACACACGAGATCGCCGCGAATGCTCAAATGAGTCCATGTTCGGCCATAAATGGGGAGCTCACCATTTTTCGCCGAACATGGACTTATCTGATATGTGGAGTGGTAGTGGTCCCGCTGCGGTGTAACCGCCTTAGCCGCCCTTTGTACTCCACATAATTTTTCACATCCGACGTAGCGTTCCGCTCCCAACCACATCTTCGGGAGGGCGCCATGAACGTCGATCTGCGTCCCAGCACGCGCCGGATGATCGAAGACTCCCCAGCGGCGGCCGAGGCCTGGAGTTTCATCCAGTGGCTACACACCGAGCGCTATACGGACTACACCATTGACTGCCATGTTCGGCGGCTTTTGTTCGTGATGCCTCGACTCGCACCCGGCAGCTCATCGCCGGTTCTTCGAGATGACGAGCTCGCGGCCGCCTTCGGTCGCGAGTGCCGTCCTCGCTCACGATTCTTCAACTTTGCCGGCACTCGGCGCGCTTACAGCCGGTATCTCAGCGCCGCGGGTCGCTTGGTGAGCGAGCCGGACCGTCCGTGGGCCGAGCTCACGCGCGGATATGACGGCTACCTCGCCGAGGTACGTGGCCTATCCGCCTCTACTCGCTGTCACCACATGATCACTGTGCGCTTGCTCTTGGCGCGCGTCTTGAGCTCACGACGTTCCCTCGAACGGCTCTCCCGAGACGATGTCGAGCGCTTCATCCTTGAGCGCAGCCAACAGCTCTCCCGACACACCCTGCAGCACGAAGTGGCGCATCTGCGGGCCTTCCTGCGCTACGCGCACGATGCCGGCCTGGTCACCGAACTGCTCGATGGGCTCGACACGCCGCGCACCTATCGTGGCGAGCTGCCGCCACGGGCCCTCCCTTGGCAGAGCGTGCTGCGGCTGCTCCGGTCGATAGATCGCACCAGCCGCTGCGGTTGGCGCGATCTCTGCATCCTGCATCTAATCGCCTACTACGGACTGCGCCCCGGTGAGGTCGTCGCGCTGCGCATTGACTCTATCGACTGGGATCGCAAGCTCCTCCATGTTCATCAGTCCAAGACGCGCTCGCCGCTCGCGCTACCGCTTCATGCGCGCACCCTACGGCTACTCCGTGATTACCTGCGGCACGGCCGCGCAGGGACTCTAAGCGCCTCACCGATGCTCTTCCTTCGTGCGCGCTGTCCATACATACCGCTTAAGTACAGTGTCGTAGGGGACCTCTTCAGGAAGCGTGTGCGCGAGGCAGGACTGCCCGACTGCGCCAAGCACGTGTATCGGCTCAGGCACACCTTCGCCATGCGGCTCTTGAGCCGCGGTGTTGGTATCAAGGCGATCGGGGACGTTCTCGGGCACCACAGCTTTTACGGCACGAGTGCGTATTTGCGACTCGACGTCAGCATGCTGCGCAGCGTCGCTCTCCCGGTTCCTGGCCGGGCAGGAGGGCGTCATGCGTAAGACATCACCGCTCCGCCGCTTCGATGCCGCCGTGAGCGCCTACATCTCGAGCCGGCGCGCCCTCGGGCGCGCCGTGCAAGTCGATGAGTATGTGCTGCGCCTTTTGCGGACTTACCTCCTGAGGGCCGGATACTCCGACCTCGACGCCGAGAGCTTCGCTCGATGGCGACGCAGGTTGCGTCATTGCGTGCACAACACGCAGGTCGACTGGGCGACGATGGTCTATCGGTTCTGCCGGTACCGGCGCCGTCGCGAGAGCCGATGCTTCCTCCCCCAGCGCTGGACGCTCGGGCGGCATCGGCCGTATCCGCTCCCCACGCCGATCGAGCCAGACCAGATCGGCCGACTCCTCGACTTCATCGCGAAGCGGCCGTGCGACCGCAATCGCCGCCTGGTACGGGCCGCCCACCGTCTTGTGATCGTGCTGATGTACACGGCTGGTCTTCGCCGTGGCGAGGTGGCCCGACTGCGCCTGGAGGACGTCGATGCTCAGACGGGCGTCCTGCGCATCTGTGCGTCCAAGTTTCACAAATCCAGGTGGGTACCGCTCTCACCGAGTGCAACTCGGGAGCTGCGCGTATACCTGCGCGTCAGAGCAGCGATCGTTCCCCGAGCGGCGCGCAACACGATGCTCGTCTGCTATCGCGCCTCGGGCGGCTACAGCCTCAACGGGTTGGGACACGCCGTACGGGAGGTGATGCACGGCTCGGGGATCTGGGCGCAGGCGCGGCGCATCCCTCGCGTGCATGACTTCCGCCACGCCTTTGCCGTGGCGGCGCTGCGTCGCTGGTATGAGGAGGGGCGCGACGTGCAGTCGGAGCTGCCCAAGCTCTCGATGTACATGGGGCACGTGTCGATCGCTTCGACCGCCTACTACCTGCGCTTCATGCCGGCAGTGGTCACGCTCGCGAGCGAGCGCTTCGCAAGCACGTGTGCGGAGATTATCGAAGGAGGTGCAGTATGAGCCGCACAATGCCTACGGCCCTCGGCCGGGATCTGGTTACCTTCTTCGAGGACTTCCTACCCGCGCAGCGGGGCTTGAGCCCGCATACGATCCGCAGCTACCGCGACGCGCTGCTGCTTTTCCTGCGCTTCACGGCGCGGGGAGCTGCGGCGCACGGTGGACCGCCTGGACGTACCGGACCTTACCGTCGAGCGGGTGACTCGCTTCTTGGCCGCGCTCGAAGCGGAGCGTCGCAACGGCATTGCCACCCGGAATGCGCGGCTTGGGGCGATCCACGTCTTCGCGCGCTACCTCGCTGGACAGCGTCCAGAGCATCTTGGCACCCTGCAGCGGATCATCGGCCTGCCCTTCAAACGCGGGGCGGTCGAGGCACCAATCGAGTACCTCGATCGTGCCGAGCTCGACGCACTGCTCAAAAGCGTCGATCGCTCGACGGAGCTAGGCCGTCGCGACTATGCGCTCTTCGCGTTCATGTTCAACAGCGGCGCCCGAGTCCAGGAGGCTCTCGATCTGCGCGTCGCCGACGTGCGGCTCGAGGCACCGCCGCAGGTACGACTGCTCGGTAAGGGCCGCAAGGAACGGGTTTGTCCATTGTGGCCGGTGACCGCTCGCTTGTTGCGGGACTTGATCGCGGAACGCGGCGGCGTTTGCGGTGAGTCGCAGTCGGCGTTCATCTTCACAAACGCACGCGGGGCCCGCCTGAGCCGCTACGGCGTACGTTACATTCTGGGACGGTACCTGCAAAAGGCATCGCAAGTAGCGCCATCGCTGAGGAGCAAGAGACTCCACCCCCACTCGATCCGGCACAGCACGGCGGTAGCCCTACTCAAGGCAGGAGTCGACTTCGCGACCATCAGTCAGTGGCTCGGCCACGCGGGTCTGAACACCACCATGCGTTACGCCCGCGCAGACCTGGATCTCAAACGGCGAGCGCTTGCACAGGCGTTTCCGGACGCCGTCTCGCCACCGCCTGGGGGACGCCTCCTCCTAGCCGGCTCGGATCTCGCCGGCTGGCTACGCCGACTCTAGCGTCCATATGCGCAGGCCTCCCGCACCAGCGCGGGAGGCCTGCGGGTCGGTCAAGCCGGACAATATGCCGAGAAAATCAACGCCAACACCTGTGACGCAATCAGGACCCACCAGCAATTCAGTTATTTGATCCCGATGCAGCACCCCTGAGCTGGAGTTCGGGCAAATCGTAAAATTGAGAGCTTCATTCGTGTCCGCCGGCCTCCAAGCTGACTAAACTGTTATTGAATGGATATACGGGGCTACATCCGTCGCCAACCATGGCAAATTGAGTTCGCGATAGTTCTGGCTCTCGCATTCGGTTGGATGATGCCCGCCACGATACATGCGCTGCTTGCTTCTGCAACGCCAGCACGCGCTTCCGTGGCGCCGATTTCGAACGCAACTCTCTGGGAGATAGTCCAGTACGAGGTGATCTTCCTCAGTCTACTGGCGCCCTTCCTGTATCTGCGTGGTTGGACATTCGCCCGGCTGGGTATTAGACCTTCACTTTGGGGTATTTTGGTCGGGGGATTCCTCGCGCTCATCGCCTATGGAATCTTCTTTCGGCTCGCTGTGCTGGCACACCATTGGTCGCCAGCGGTCCACCGCGCACTCATCCACACGCGTACAGTGGGATGGGGGTTCTCTTGGACCGCGATCATCCTGACGTGCGCGATCAACTCCTTCTACGAAGAAACTTTTGTGTGCGGTTACGTGGTGTCAGCGCTCTCAGCGATGCGACAAAACATGGTGACTACACGAACGAAGGAAACCGCGGACAGTGAGAAAAAGTCGGCGGAGACCAATGCCGTCAAAATAGCACAGCCCGCTCCCGCAAGCGGCGCCAGGGTGTCGGCCGCAGTTGCTATAAGCGTCGCAATCCGCGTGTCATATCATTTGTATCAGGGCATCCCGGGATTAATAGCCGTCGTTCCGATGGGGTTGCTCTTTGGAATTTGGTATGCCCGTACGCGACAGCTCTGGCCACTGATTGTGGCGCATGCAATCTTCGATTTCGTTGGACTCGCGCCGAGAGTGGGTTGAGGCGTCGCGGAGCCCCACAGACGGCCTTCCGTTCGGTTTCTAGACACCAGATCCGTGTAAGCCCTCCGGGCCGCGAATGACGGCGTCTCGGCCGGCTTAGCAGATACTGGGACGGCCGCTGATGGCCGAACTCGCCCGGTCTTGCCGGGACCGCACCACCGCTTGCCTAGGCCATTGCACCGGTGGCGGTCGCGCTCATATGTGCTGGTCTGGCGCGCCAAAGCCGGCAGAACGGCAAGCGACGGCGCGCGACTCCACATATCAGAGGCGTCCCGATTCGGCGAACGAGTAGCACCCGCCATCCCCGACGATGAGGTGATCGAGTACGAGGACGTCCATGAGGGCCAGCAGGTCCTTGAGGCGGCGGGTGATGAAGTCGTCCGCGGGACTGGGCTCCAGGGCACCGGATGGATGGTTATGCGCGAAAATCACCGCCGTGGCGTTGTAGTGCAGCGCCTGGCGCAGTACGTCCCGCGGATGGACCTGAGCGCAATCGACAGTTCCGCGGAAGAGCTCCTCGAAGGCGATGAGGCGACGGCGACTATCGAGAAAGAAGCAGCAAAAGATCTCGTGATCGAGGCTCCCGAGGCGCAGCCGCAAGAATTCACGTACCTCCCTGGGTCTTGATAGAACGGGCGCGCCGGGCCGGAACCTGCGAGAGATCAGCGCCTGTGCCTCCCGGATCACGTGATGTGATTCAGCCTCACGAAACGCCAGACCGTCGTGGATGTAGAGCGTCGTCATGATGGTCGTCCTGTGATCGTGGGCGGGATTGCCCGCCCGCGTCGCGCCACGGCGCGCGCAGCAGTCAAGCAGAGGACGACGGGATCGTGGAATAAATGGAGGGGACCCGCGCTTCGCGGGGAGGCAGCCGTTTATGCCGCGAAAGCCCGTTGTGCTCTGCTTGACAGCGAGCACGGCGTGGTAGGCTGAAAGGTCTAGGGAATCCCGCCCTCTTCGTGTTCTGCTCAAATCTGGAGTCCTCGACGACCGCGACGCTGGCGCGTCGGCGAGCAGGGGTCCAAAATCTGTTGAACAGGCTCTTCTGGGAGTCAGCTATGCAGAAGCCCGAACTCGACACTTACC
>JAJZLX010000175.1 GCA_021850555.1 Pseudomonadota bacterium
CTGCTTTACCTCACCGCCATCGTCCTCGCCGCCTTTGCCCGCTGGGCCTCGCTCGCGCTTTATGCCCTGGTGGCGCTGCTGTGGCTCATCCCGGACCGGCGCATCGAGCGCGCCCTGGCGGGGCGGGGCGGCAGGGGCGCGTAGCGCCGCCGAGGCCCACGCCGAGCGCAGTCTCGGGCTCGCCGGGCGCACTTGCCCAAGCGCGCGGCGCGCCGAGCGGCAGTTGCTGCTCGTCTCCCTGAGCTGCGAGCGCAGTCACACTTGCCGAGGCCTCCTCCGGGCTGTACTCGCTGCGGCTCGACTGTCTGGGTGTCGCCATCGAGCGCGCGGCGCTCGATGCGCCGGGCGGGACCGGCCCGCGCTCGCCCCCGTCGATCCGCTGAGCACTAGCTCCCGCACCCCATCAGGCTTGCCAGGATGGCGCGCAGCTGCTCCGGCTCGCGCAGATACGCATCGTGGCCGTGAATGGAGGAAATCTCCCGCAGTTGCCCGCTCGACATCCGCGCCACCAGCGCCCGCACGTCCGCGAGCGGCACCAGCTGATCCTCGCGCACCGCCACCGCCGTCGTCGGAACGAAGATCCGGCCGGCATCGACTTGGTGCAGGTCGAGGGATTCGGACAGGCAAAGGAAGGACTCTGCCCGAAATCGGCAGCCCGCCGCACCGTCCGCGAACAAATAGCCCTCCACTGGGAACACGAACCGATCCGCCGCGCGATGCGCCGGGGCGGCAAATCGTGCCGCGAACTCCTCGGCGCTGCGATAGAGGGAGAGTCCGACCGCCCGGGCGAGCTGCAGGCCCTCGGCCGGCCGGCCGCACTCGATCGCAAATCGCACGATACGCCGCTGGATGCTGTGCCAGGCGATGGCCATCGGATGAGCCCGGTCCGCCGCCGAGACGGTGTAGAGCGAGGCTACGCGCTCCGGATAGCGCTCCGCGAAGGCGAGTGCCACCATGCCCCCGTAAGAGCCGCCCACGATCGAGCAGCCGCGCGAGCACGTCGGCTTGATCGTAGGTCGAGATACTCGGGAAAGAGCCGCTTGGCTGCACAGCGCTCGAGTCCCCCTGCCCGCCGAGGTAATCGAAGCTGAGGATCCGCAGGCGCGCCGGGTCGAGCGGGCGACCCGGGCCGATGAGCTGCGCCCAGCAGCCTTCGCGCGGGTCATCGACCTGAAACAGCCTGCGGTCGCACCAGATCCCTCCCAGGGCGCACACCAGGGGTGCCTCGGGGGGACCGGTGAGCCGCCAGGCGATGCGCGCATCCGTGAGGCTTCCCCCATGGTGCAGAGGCCACGATCCCGGCCAATGGAGCACGCCGTCGCGATGAGCGAGCACCGGCCGCGCGGTATGTGGCGAGACATCCAAGCGTCATGTCCAGCCCAGGGAGCGTTGCCTCATCATCGGCCGAATGCCGCGTGCACCGCAAGTGTGCCACCAGCCCCGACCGGCGCATGAACCCTGTGGACATATCCTGTGACAGGGGCGCCCAACCCGGTCTCGGTAACGGAGGGTCGCCTCGGATTTGACATAGTGCAACACCCCGACGCGCCGTTTGCTTTTGGCGACGGCTGAGCTATCATCGGGGCCGACTGGCATTGCGGAAAGGGATGACCGGAGAGCCACTTTAGGAACAGGAGAGAGAAAACAAGATGCGCAAGTTCCTCGGGATTCTGGCCCTCTCGATCGGGGCCGCGACAACGGCCTATGCGAACCCCTCCCCGCCGCGGCAGCTGGACCATAGCGCCCAGGTCTCGACCGGCCTCGGGTCGTGGCTGTCGAGCCAGCCGAGGTCCTCTCTGCAGGCGCTGGACAATTACCTCGACCAATTTGGCGGCTGGCTCGGCTCGTGGGGACAGCAGCTCGACAGTTGGGTCGATCACTCGCTGGGAGAGTCGGATGACGACGCAAGCCAGGGAAGCGGTCCGCTCGCGGCGCCGGAGTTCGACCCGGCCGGCGCGATGGCGGCACTGACCCTGCTCGCGGGCGGGCTGGCGGTGCTTCGCGGACGGCGCGCACCCAAATAGCCTCCCTGCACCGGTAAGCCCACCCGGTGCGGCGATCCGATGCCGCCTTGCGCCGCGCCCGTCACGGGACGCCGCACACCAAAACGCTTGCCGTGCGCGCAACCGAGCCGACAGCGACGGCGGAGGAGCGAGCGCCGAGGGACCGAATGGGTCTCACGGCAAGGCTCGGCGCGTTCGCTGTCACTCTGTTCGCAGAGAAGTTCTTTCTCAACTTCTTCATTGATATCTCCAGAGCGGACCTGGCCGGTGGCGCGGGCGCCAAGCTGCGGCTCATTCAGCACCTCGGCTTTCGCTTCGCGGTACCATTTACTCTCGCGCTAGTGCTGTTCGTCGCCGTTCGCGGCGACAGCACTCTCGAGCAGCTCGATCGCCGGGCGCGAACGCTGTCCGTGAATCGGCGGTGGCTTGTCCTGCACGGCACGCTCATCGCCATTCTCGCCGCCACTTTGACCCGATGGTACGGAAGCGGCGGAGTTCGCCTACCGCTCGTGGCGGTCTCTGTGTGCATTGCGGGGGGCGCCCTCGTTTCCCTGCTCGCGGCGCTTGCGCCGCTCGAGCTCTGGCGCCGCGGCGCTGCGGCGCTCGGCATGCGTTGGCTCTATGCGGCGGCCGCTGCGGCAGTGGCCTCCGCGGCATTCTCGTGGAGTCAGGACCTGTGGGAGTGGACGGCGCGGGTGACGTTCGGCATGGTCCGGCTGCTGCTGATCCCGCTCATTCCCTCGCTGCACGCCGATGGCAGCACCCGGATCCTCGCGACCCGGCATTTCGCAATCTACGTCGCGCCGTATTGCTCGGGTCTGGAAGGGGTGGCGCTCATGCTCGCCTTCTGCTCGGCCTGGCTGATCTACTTCCGCAAGGAATACATTTTTCCTCGAGCCTTTTTGCTGATTCCGGCGAGCCTGCTGCTCATTTTCGCCCTGAACGCGGTCCGCATTGCCACACTGATGCTGATCGGCAACGCCGGCTATCCGGCCATCGCCCTGTACGGCTTTCACTCCCAGGCGGGGTGGATCGCGTTCAATTGCGCCGCGTGTGGCGTTGCGTTCGTCAGCCGACGCAGCCCCTGGTTCAGCGCAAGCGCCGGGGGCAATGCAGCCGCCGCCACGGCGCCGAACCCAACCGCGGCTTACCTCATGCCGTTCCTGACCATTCTGGCGGCCGGAATGCTGGCGCGCGCCGCTTCAGGCAGGTTCGAGACCTGGTACGCCCTGCGGCTCCTCGCCGCAGCCGCCGCTTTCGCCTTCTACTGGCCGCAGCTCTCCCGTCTCGACTGGCGCTTCGGGTGGCGCGGACCCGCCGCAGGGATGGCTATTTTCGCGCTATGGCTGGCGGCAGGGCACTTGATCCTCGCTCCGCAAAGCCTGCCCGCGGCACTGGCGGCCCTGTCCGCGCCGGCCCGCGATCTTTGGATCGCCTCCCGTGCGGCGACGGCGATTCTCGTCCTGCCGGTGGCCGGGGAGCTGGCGTACCGGGGCTATCTGCTGCGGCGGCTGGTCGGGAAGGATTTCGAAGCCGTGCCCTTCCGGTCGGTCGGATGGGGGCCGCTGCTCGTCACGGCGGTCGCATTCGGCGCCGTGCACGGGGCGCTCTGGTTGCCCGCCATCGCCGCCGGCACCGTCTATGGGATGGTGCTCGTTCGCACAGGGCGGCTGGGAGAGGCGGTTGCGGCACACGCTACGCTGAACGGGCTCCTGGCCGCATGGGTCCTCTTCGGAGGGCACTGGCAATTCTGGTAGCAATTTCAACGACGACAAGCACACGACGGCGCAGCCGCCATTGCGAAGTCATATCGTGATCAGGCAGCCAAGAATACTGATCGTTTGCGAGCACGCCTCCGCCCGCTTCGGCGGCGAGGCCGCCCTGCCGTTGCACTATTTCCGCGTGCTGCGCAACCGTGGCTACGCCGTATGGCTGATCACGCACGCGCGCACCCGGGATGAGCTCAGCGAGATCTTTCCGGGCGAGGAGCGGATCGTTTACGTCGAGGACACCCGGCTGCATCGGCTCCTGTGGCACGCCGCGCGGTGTCTGCCGACGAGGCTCGCCAATTTCTCCGTCGGCTTCGTTTCCCGGCTGGCCTGCCAGCTCGAGCAGCGCAAACTCGCCCGCCGGCTGATCAGTGCGCACCGGATCGACATCGTGCACCAGCCGATGCCCGTCTCGCCCCGTGAGCCGTCGATGATGTACGGCCTTGGCGCGCCGGTGATCATCGGCCCGATGAACGGCGGGCTCGACTACCCACCGGCCTTTCGCGGCAACAGCCCGCTCATCGAGCGCGGTTTCATCCTTTTCGGACGCTGGTCCGCCTCGATCCTGAACCGGCTCATGCCCGGCAAGCGCCGGGCCGCGTTTCTTCTGGTTGCCAATTCACTCACCCGCCGCTCGCTGCCCTCCGGCCTCTGTCGCCGGGTCATCGAGATGGTGGAAAACGGCGTGGACCTTTCTCTCTGGCAACCGGCGCCGGCTCGGCCGCGTCAGGCGAGTGCCTCCCTCCCGGTCACGTTCCTTTTTCTCGGCCGCTTGATTGCCTTGAAGTCCGTCGACCTCCTGCTGTATGCGTTCGAGCGGGCGTCCCGGCAGGTGGCAGTGCGCCTGCTCGTCGCAGGGGACGGGCCGGAACGAAGCCGTCTCGAGGCGTTGGCCGGACAGCTCAGGATCTTGTCTGCGGCGCCGGCCCGCCCCGGCACTGTGGCATTCAAAGGGTGGCTCTCCCAGGCCGAAGCGGCCGCAGCGCTGCAGCGGGCCGATGCCCTCGTGCTCCCGAGCGTGCACGACTGTGGCGGCGCCGTGGTGCTCGAAGCGATGTGCGCCGGCAAACCCGTGATCGCCACCGCATGGGGCGGACCGAAGGATTATCTGGACGAGACCTGCGGGGTGCTGGTGCCGCCAACCAACCGGGAAGCGCTGATTGAAGGGTTCTCCGAGGCGATGATCCGTCTGGCAATGTCCCCGGAAACACGGCACACTATGGGCGCGAGGGGCCGGGAGAAAATCCTCAGCCACTACGACTGGGAGCTGAAAGTCGATCGAGTCCTGCAGATCTATCGGGAAGCGATGGGACAGGATGAATCGCAGATTCCTCAAGTCACCGGTGGCGAAATGAGCGAGGCAGCAAGGCTCGGCGAAGCGCAACAGGACGGACTGTTACAAGCTCCCGGCGTAGCACCAGTTGATTCCCCGGACGATCTCAAGCCGCGGTAGTCCCGATTCGGCGCCGACCCGTGCATTCGCGCGTCCCGCCCGGGACCGGATCGGCTCCGTCGGGTAAGCGCGGATGTCGATCTCTGTCAAAGCGCTGATCGTAGTACTGGGACTGACCGTCCCGCTGTTCGCCCTCGCGAAGTCCACCGCGCTCCTTTTCATGGATGAAGGCGACTTCAATCGACGGCGAAACATCTGGCTGCTGCTGACCGGCGCCGCCTTCCTGAGCCCGAGCTTCTGGCTTTTCGTCGCCATCGCCGCACCGCTCCTGTACTGGGGAGCCCGGAAGGACACGAACCCCATGGGCTTTTACCTGGTGCTGATGACCATCCTACCGTCCATCCCCATCCAGATTCCGCCGATCGGAGTGAAGGAAATATTCCCACTCGACAGCTTCCGGCTCCTGTCCCTGTGCGTGCTCGTGCCGGCTGCGCTGCGCATTCCCCGCCCCAAGGATCCGGGGCAGTTCAGGACATTGAGGGTGATGGATATCGCCCTGCTCGGCTTGGGAGCCCTGCACACTGTGCTCTTCGTGCCTCCCTTTCTGCCCAACCACGTCATATTGAAGAATTCCATCACCAATGACCTGCGCGACGCATTCTTGTTCGCCATCGACGTGTACGTACCGTACTACGTCGCCAGCCGCTCATGCTCCAGCCGGCGAAAGCTGCGGGATGCGCTCGCGGCTTTCTGCCTGTCCTGCTCCCTGATGGCGATCACCGCGCTCTTCGAGGCGATGAAGCACTGGCTTCTCTATACGAACTTCGTTTCCCGCTGGGGCGGCAATGTCTTGCTGACAGAGTATTATGTCCGCGGCAGCCTGCTTCGCGCACAGGCCTCCTCCGGACAGCCGCTGGCGCTGGGCTTTCTGCTCGTCGTCGGCCTCGGCTTCTGGCTGTATCTGCAATCCCGTGTGACCAGCGCCGCCGTCAAAGTCACCGTCGCAACCCTGCTGTGCGCGGGGCTGTTGGTCAGCTTCTCCCGAGGCCCATGGTTCGCAGCCATACTGCTCTATGTCGCCTATGCCGGATTGCGCCCGCAGGGCCTGTCCGGATTTCTCAAGGCGGGCCTCGCCGTCGCGCTCCTCGGCAGCGCGCTGCTCGCCTCGCCGTTCGGCGCCAAGATCAGCGCCATGATTCCTTTCATGGGCGGCCACGTCGGTGAAAGCAGTCTCACCTACCGCGAGCGGCTCGTCGACCGGTCGTGGGAATTGATCAAGGCACGACCGATCTTCGGCGATCAGCTCGCCCTGTCCCATATGCAGGATCTCGTGCAGGGCCAGGGAATCATCGACGTGGTCAACACCTACGTCGGCGTAACGCTATTCTACGGCTTCACGGGCCTGGCTTTTTTCCTGACCTTCACTCTCGCGGCGCTTGCCAAAGCCTATCGCGCCAGCAGGCGCCTGGCGACCGAGCGCCGGGACTCGGCACTGCTCGGTGCGAACCTCGCCGCCGCCATCCTGGCCGTTCTCCTTCTGCTCGCCGACGGCAGCCTGGGCGGCGGTCCCGAGCATCTATTCTACGTTCTCATTGGACTGACAGGCGCTTACGCCGTCCTCACCTCGCCGCATAGGCTCGCCGCCGCCGGCCGTCGGTCCGCCGGAGATGCGGCCGACGACATGCCGCTCGACAGCGAAGCCAGCTGATGGATAAGACTCTTCGCACGCCGTTTCGCTCACTCAAGGCCACCTTTCAAAGCGATCTCCTTTCGTCGACCTTCACCTACGGGTCGCTGGCCTTCGTTCGCCTCGGCAGCAGCCTCATTCTCACCCGGCTGCTGACGCCTTCGATATACGGAATCTTCGCGATTCTCATGTCCATTGCGTTCACGATCGAGTTGATGTCGGACGTCGGCCCCGCGGCGCTCGTCATTCGTCATCCCCGGGGCGGTGAGGTCGCTTTCGTACATACGATATGGACCATCCGTCTCGCCCGCTCGATCTTGAACTTTGGAATTCTCTTTGCTTGCGCTCCGCTGATCGCGCATCTGTACAACGAGCCGAGCCTGACCGGGCCCTGCCGAGTCCTCAGCGTCCTGTTTCTGTTGGGCGGCGCGGAGTCGATGTCATACATCCTCGCGCAGAGAAACCAGAAGGCGCGAATCGGCAATTATGCTGAATTTTTCTCCAATATCGTGATGGCGGTCGCCGTCATCGGTCTCGCGATTGCTCTCAGGAGCGTATACGCGCTGCTCATCGGCGTGCTTCTTCAGCGCGCAATCTACACCGTTGCCAGCCATTTCTTTTACCGCGACGTCGGAGTGGGCTTCGCATTCGACCGCGAAGCCATCCGGGAACAGTTCAGGTTCGCGCGGGTGGTGACGCCGTCCAGCATCCTCACCATCGCGCTCAACCAGTACGATAAGCTGGTCTTCCTTCGCTTGTTCAGCGCCACGCTGCTCGGCATCTACAGCGTCGCCGGCAATATGCTCGGACCGGTGCGCAGCATCATCATGAACAATGCGCGCCTGATCCTCTACGCACGGTGCTCCAATTATTTCCGGACCGATCGAAAGACCGCCCGCGACCGTTATTACGGCGAGAACAAGAAGCTTCTTTTCCTCGGCATGCTGCTGCCCGCCATCGTCGCGGGCTTTTCCCAGTCCTTCGTGTCCGTTCTGTACGATCCCCGCTACCAATTCGCCGGCTACGTGCTCATGGTGCTCGGCCTCGGCACCACGATCTCGGCCTTCTTCAATGCTTCGGAAAACGTCCTCGTCTCCGCGGGACTCACCCACGCGGTACTCGTCGGCAACGCGCTGACTCTGGCGGCGCTCGTTCCGGCTTCCCTGCTCGGCTATCACTTCTTCGGCCTGAAGGGCTTTCTGTGGTTCAACCTGGCCGCTTTGTTTGTCCCCTTGACCTATGCCTACTCGCAACAGCACAGGCTCGGACTGCTCAAGCTCACGACCGAGCTGCGTTGGATGGGGATGGCGCTCGCAACGTTCCTCATTTGTTTGCTTCTCAGCCACGCGTTCCTCGCAATCGTCCCACAGAGCTGGCTGCACCTTCACCTCAGGAAGGCGCTGTAGCTTCGATCGAGCGCTGTGCAGCTCATGACGGACGCCGTCGCCCACGCTCGCCCGCCTGCGGTCCATGGCTGGAAATGACCTGCTGGTAGAACTCCAGCATCGCGTCCACCACCACCGCGGAGGAATGGTGCACCGCCACATGCGCTCGCGCCGCCCGTCCCATCTCGGCGCCAGCCTGCGGATCGCGCAACACGGCACAAATCTTTGCGGCAAAGTCGTCCGCGTCCTCCGAGCGGGCGAGAAGACCGGTCCTCCCGTGAAAGATGTTGTCCGGGCAAGCGCCGGCGTCCGTCGACACGATCGGACACCCCTGTGCCATCGCTTCCAACAACGTGTACCCTTGGCTCTCCCATCGGGAAGCCACCACCGTCACCATGGCGCCGGCCCGCAGCGCCGCAACCTCGCCGTGCGGCACCCGTCCCCGGAAGTCCACCCTCTTTCTCGCTTCCGGCTGGAGCAGCGAATCGCAATAGGAAGCGAACCGGACACGGCCGCCATCCTCCGACAGCCAACCGTTGTCCGGACCGGCAAAAATCAGCTTCGCCTCGGGAAATATCCTGACGACGGAAGCGAAGGCTTTGAGCACAACGTCCGCGCCTTTGACGAGGTCGAAGCGGCCGACGAACAGGATGGTCCGTGTATCGCACGCCTCCAAGCTCCAGACCGGCGCACCCGCATCGATCACCACGGGATTGGCAATGACGCGTGTCAGCTTATTGTTCAGTCCGTAGCGCTCGACGGTCCGTGCCAGATTTATCTCCGACGGCGACACGATCGCACGGCAACGCGCCAACGCCAGCCCCTCCCGCTCAATCCTGTCCCGCACGAACGGGGTGTCACGCTCGCGCTGCACCGAGGTGAGAAACGCCGGTCCATGCAGCTTGACAACCAGGGGCAGCGATGTCGCACGCCGCACATCGGCACACCAGCCGAAGGATTCTTCCATCTCGACAATGTCGATCGGGTTGCGCCGGTGCTCGCGCAGAATGGCTCTGGAAATGGCGGAAGAGAATCCGAAAGGCGCCGCCTGCACCGATCGGCGCGACCACCATTTCGCCAGCCGGCTCCACCTCGACGCCTCAACCGGGAAGACGCGCTCCCCCCCCGCAGGCTCA
>JAJZLX010000133.1 GCA_021850555.1 Pseudomonadota bacterium
CAGAAACTCATCGAGCTCGATGCTCCCGAGTAGCCCTCCCGCTCAGCTCGCCCGGCGGGAAATTGCCGCAAATGCCTTCGCTGATGTGCGGAAAATGGGGCTTGTCGGAAGCCCCTGATGGAATGTGCGAGGCAGGAAGCGGCGCACCGTCCTCATCGCGCAGGAGCTCTGCCTTGAGCTACGTCGCCGCCGCGAAGCACCCGTACCGAGATTTCCCGTCGCGTCCTGAATGCCACGCCGCCGCGGGCCTCTTGGTGGGCATGGCTGTCAGTGACAGCGCGAGCACGCTGGAGCGAATGGAAGGCCGCGACTGATCCTGCGCGACGTCAATGTCCCGTTCCACACCCTTACCTCGGGTGCCGAGAATCATCATCGATACAAGGCTTGGCTCGGATCGGTGATCAACGGGCTCACCGCCTACGGTGTGGCCCACAGCTACTCGCTCGCATCGAAAGAACGGCTGCAGTTGCAGGATGCAGGCCGGCGGCCGTGGAACACGAAATGCCTCAGGCGGCCAGAAGCTCTCGGAGCAATGCCAGCAGCTCCTCGGCCTTGACGGGTTTGCTCGTGACTCGCAGTTGCGGATCGCGCGGCAGCTCCTTGATCGCGGAAGATGTATCTCCGGTAATGAGCACAGCCTTCAAAGAAGCGCCCAATCTTTCGCGCAGCGCCGCTATGACCTGCGTGCCCTTCTCGCCCTCGCGCAGATGATAGTCCGTCACCAAGAGATCCACGCCGACCTTCTGCTGCGCATGCTGTAGCGCCTCATCGAGCGAGCAGACAGCGCTCACGTGGTAGCCTTCCACGTTCAGTAACAGACGTGTCGCCTCCCGCACGGCCGAATCGTCCTCCACCAGAAGGACGCGCGGCCTATCAGTTCGCGGCCCAGGCGCAGCGCGCTGCTGCGCATCGACGTACGGCGACGCGGTCTGTGGGACGCCCGATGGCAGCTCAAGAGAGAACGCCGACCCTTTGCCGACCTCTGAGCGCACGTTCAGCCTAAGATTGAGCAGCCTGACGAGGCGTTGCACGATGCTCAGCCCCAGGCCAAACCCATCGCGGGAAGTGTTAGTCGCGACACCGACCTGATAGAACTCGTCAAATATGTGCCCCAGCTGATCTGCCGGTATGCCCACTCCCGTGTCGAGTACTTCGATGCGAACCAGCGCCTGCTCCCGCACACAGCGCAATCGTATGCAGCCCTCTCTTGTGTATTTAATGGCATTCGAAACGATGTTTCTCAAAATCTGTTCCACCAGCGATGGGTCGCTGTGAACACAGTCCATGCATTCCTCGGCATGCAAAGCCAGCCCCTTGCTTTCCGTAAGGCTGGCGAAATCGCGACGCAAACCGTCGAACAGCACGGACACGGCGAAGTCGCTCAGCTCCGGCTTAATAACTCCGGATTCGAGCTTGCTGATGTCGAGCAACGCATTCAAGAGTCGCGACATCGCGCCGATCGCTTGCTCCTGCTGGTTGAGCGCAGCGGTAGCGTCCGGTTCGGCCACTGTCCGGCGAAGAATGCCATTCAGGAGGGCGAGAGTCTGGACGGGCTGGCGCAAGTCGTGGCTGGCGGTGGCCAGAAACCGGCTCTTGCCGAGATTGGCACGATCAGCATCTTCTCGCGCCGCAACGATCGCAATTTCCACTCGCTTGCGCTCCGTCACGTTGCGGATGACCGCGACGTGACCGCCGTCGGCGTCGGCAATGGGACTCAAGGTCATCTCCAGCGGAAACTCCGTCCCATCCTCGCGCCGGCCAATCAGATTCCCTTGCGCACCGATCAACCCCACACCCAACTCGCCCAGGCCCTTCTCTCCGTTTGCGATGTACCCGCCCCGACAGCACTGCGGAACCAGCTGCCCCATGCTCTTGCCAATGACCCTCTCGGGCGAATAGCCGAACAGAGCCATGACCTGTCTGTTCGCGAACCGGATTACCCCGGAAACATCGACGAGCATCATCGCATCGGGTGCGGCATCGAGTGCCCGGTGAGCGAGTTCGGCTGGCGAAATTGTCATTGTCGCTTAACCTTTCGGCTTGCCGTTTGGCCGACCCCCGCGAATTCAGCACGAGTATGATAGTCAAACAGACCTTCCGCACAGCGGTCTGTACGGGAACGTACACAAGCGACGCGTACGCTGCGCGCGGACACAGACGGCACACAGCGAGTGCCGCGAAGCTTCAACGGCATCACGACCAGAGCCGACCGCCGCCTGCGTCGCCGTCGGCCCGGGACTAGGTGCCCGCCTGCCCATCGCTTCCACCGTAGCAAGCGCGCATAATTCATTGATGTCGAACGAGGACAACAGCATATGAAGAAATACACTGCCGGCGTTTGGATTGATCATCGCAAAGCGCTGATGGTTTTTGTCACTCCCGCCGGAGAACGCTCGACACACATTGTCTCAAAGGTAGAGAGCCAGTTGCGTCGCTCAGGAGACTCTCCAATGAAGGGACGCTATGCTTCAGATCAGGTGCCCGCGGACGATAGTCGACAGAATGCGCTCACAGGAGAGCTCAACATCTACTACGATGCGGTTGTCGCGGCGCTTCGCAATGCCGCATCGCTCATCATTTTGGGTCCGGGCGAGGCCAAGGGCGAACTGAAGAAGCGGCTCGTGAAGAACAAGCTCGGCGGACGAGTATGCGCCGTCGAGGCCGCGGACAAGATGACCGATCGACAGATTGCCGCGAAGGTTCGCGAGTATTTCTCAACCCCGCGGCCGCGCAAAGGCAGGCAACATGGCGGTCGCCCCCGCCCCCGTAACGGCGCTTGATGCGCCGAGGCGGCAGCGCTGAGCGACCACTTGAACAGCAGTAGTCGCATCGGTTAATTAGGAGTGCGACAGTGGGCATTGAATCGCCGCAGAACGTTTTCCGGGTGCATGGAGCAGCCGAGTACGACGCGCTCGTCCTGAAGAGACTCCGGCGCGTCTTCAGATGATCGAGTTCCGCATGATCCTGACTGCATATCGCCCGAGAATTGGGCAGATGGCGCGCGCGCGGGGCGCACCCCGCAATCCCACGACTGCGCCGCGGTGACGTTCCACTGCAGCAAATCGCGGGCGAGCGCGATGGGCCTCAGTCGTGCATGACGATCTTGATGCTGCTGCGCACTTGAATACGCGGGCGCTGGCGCGCGCAATCGCCTCGTCTACCGCCTGGCGGCTTGGGGCAGTTCCGCTCAGCATACGATGGCACTCTTGTTCCTATCGACGATGGTCGGAGGCCGCACGGGTCGCGCAAAATGTCGCGGCGGCATTCGGCCGGCACCCGGAGCTGGAACAGCGAGGTGCCGGCGCGGCCGTCAATGCCACTACGATCTGCCCTTCAGCGCATAACGGAATTGTCGCAGGAGGTCGACGCCGACCAGGGGCGCAATCGCGCCGAGCGATGCGAGCGAGGCGCTGACGGTGAAATCCTGCTGCGCAGATTCCCCCATGAGCCGGACCATGAGCCATTCACTGACCAGTGCACCGGCGGTGCCGATGAGGATGTTCCTTGTGAGGGAGAAGCGCACATCGGAGCCGCAAATCGTCCGGTCGAGCTTCCACCCGATGTATCCACCCATTACGGCGAACAAAAGGAGGTCCATGGTCGAGTTCCTCGGTAGTGTGCCAGTGCAGTGCGCCGCTCCGACCGCGAGGCGCCTTGGGTCAGAATGCACCGTACTGTTGCTGTTTTCGGTGCTCTGGCGTACACAGGCCACTGTGGCCCTTCGAAGGGGATTCGGGGCAACCTACGCGGTGCCGATCGCGCGCTCAAACACGGCCGCGGAGTACTGCGCCCCCGCAGACCGCCTCTCAGGCGGCATCCCGCGGTCCGTTGATCGCGGCAGGAGGTTGGTATCCCGGCGGGATCGGGTTGGACCCGGCGAGCGCCGGCAGGCCGCCCGGCGGTCGATTCGCGGGCCGCATTGTCAATTCGGCCGCAACGGAGGATAAGGTGATGGCAGAGCAGTCGTCGGATGCATTCATCTTTTTCGGCGCGACCGGAGACCTAGCCTTCAAGCAGATATTCCCTGCGCTGCGGGGCTTGATCCGTGACGAGAAATTCGACGTTCCGATCATTGGCGTGGCGAAGGCCGGCTGGCATCTCGAGCAATTCAGGGCACGCGCCAGGGACAGCCTCGATCACCACGGTGGGGCGGATCCCGATACACTGCGCAAGCTGCTGGACCTGCTGCGCTATGTGGACGGGGATTATGCGGATCCGGCGACTTTTTCGCGCCTGCGCCAGGAGCTCGGCGCGGCGCAGCGGCCGCTGCACTACCTCGCCATTCCACCCACCCTGTTTGCGACGGTGGTCGAAGGACTCGCCGCGAGCGGCTGCGCCACCAACGGGCGAGTGGTGGTCGAGAAGCCTTTCGGCCATGACTTCGCCTCGGCCGTCGAATTGAACGGGATCCTGCATCGGTGCTTCCCGGAGGAGGCGATCTTTCGCATCGATCATTACCTCGGCAAGGAACCGGTGCAGAACATTCTCTACACCCGCTTCAGCAATCCCATATTCGAGCCGATCTGGAATCGCACCTACGTACGCAGGATCCAGATAACCATGGCCGAACGCATCGGAGTGCAGGACCGCGGCCAGTTCTACGACGCAACCGGCGCCGTGCGCGACGTAGTTCAAAACCACCTGTTGCAGGTTCTCGCGATCCTCACCATGGATCCGCCGACGGGCGAGCAATCTGAAGCGGTGCGAGATGAGAAGGTCCGGCTGCTGAAGGCGGTTCGCCCCATTGCGATCGGAGACGTCGTGCGCGGCCAGTACACCGGCTATCGCTCGGTGCCCGGCGTGAGCCCCGACTCGACAACCGAGACCTTCGTCGCTGTCCAGCTCCATATCGACACCTGGCGATGGGCCGATGTGCCGATCTACCTCCGTGCCGGCAAGAAGATGCCGGTCACCGCCACCGAGGTGTGGGTCGAATTCGGCAGGCCACCGCGCGAGACCTTCGCAGAACACGTGAGTCCGGTTTCCAGCCACATGCGCATGCGCATCAGTCCCGACATCGACATCGGCCTCGGCTTGCGCGTAAAGCAACCGGGCGAGCGTATGGTGGGAAAGGACGTTGAGCTGATTCTCACGCGCGGCGGCGCGGCCAATCTGCCGCCCTATCAACGTTTGCTGGGCGACGCACTGCACGGCATCGGCCAACTCTTTGCACGCGAGGACTTCGTGGAGGCGCAGTGGCGCGTGGTCGAGCCGATCCTCGGCGACGTGGCGCCGCTGTATTCGTACGAGGTGGACACATGGGGACCGCAGCAGGCTGCGCGCCTCCTGGGCCCGGAGGGCATCTGGCTGAATCCGGCACCGCCAGCTCTAGCACAGGCTCAGGACACTGCGAATGTCCAGTAGGTCCGCTTGGGGCGGGCGTGGGCGGTCAGATGCCGATCGTGCCCGTGGCCCGGTAGCCGCGCAGCCCGCCATTCCCGCCGCTGCCAGGGGTGGTTCGGAAGAGGTAGTCCCAGAACGGGCTCGTCACGCCGTAATATCCAGGCCGCCGGACCAGTTCGAGGGGACGGGCGTGATGCAGTCCATGCCAATGCCTGCGCCGCCCCAGCCAGCCGCCTGCGGCGCCCCAGTGGTGCACCGCGTGGTGCGCAACCGAGTAGGCGAAATCGCCGACCGCCACTCCGAACGTGAGCGCGCAAGCGGGCCACGGACCCAGGATGAGCCACGCTGGCAGATAGCACAACGCGGCGATAGAAACGACACTGGCAAATGTCGGCGCGTAGATCCTCGCCGCTGGCCGCCGGTGATGCTCCGCATGCCACGTGCTGAACGGCTTCACGCCGTGCAGAACGAACCGATGCACCCCATATTCCATGAAGGTCCAGCTGGCAAGGCCGAGTGTGGCGCACGCGACATTCTCGATCAAGCGTGCGCGGGGGCTCATGAGCAACAGAAGCGCCCCAAGACCGATCGATGCACCACCGAGGACTGCGAAGTCCACTCGATACGCGGCCTTACTGTGCTCCAACGTGAACAATGGCATGCAGCTCCTCCAGCGGCCCGCGTGACCATCCCAGCGTCCGCCGGTCGCATTCCTCACTAATATAGCGGCCCGATCTTCCGCACTCTGTGCGCCTGCGCACCGACATCGTCGGGAGGCGCAAGCAGACTGTCACTCCACTCGACGGATGCGTGCCGCTGCGTGACCCTCACCCGGCTCGCCTCACAGCCGGAGCTTCTCATGTCATCGCTGTCGTGGCTCGTCCCGGGGACCATGGCCGACGTCATCGCCGGCCGAATCGTCACCCCGAGCGCAGATGGCATCATGATCGACATTCTTTGGGGATCGTCGGCGCGATCACTCCCGGGTGGTTATTCCGCCTGTGCGCGATCGCACAAGTGACCCGACTCAATTTGCATAGCACGGGAGGCGCGGACCCCGGGGCTGTGGTGACCCTCATCGCCAACCGCACGAGGTTTCACCTCCTTCGCTACGGATCCGCGCGATTCACCGGAGGGCTGTGATCGGATGGACGTTGCCGGCTGCGCTTGTCTCTTGGGCGCGAGCTTCGCGCCTGTGACGGTATCCGCCAACACAGACGCCCCGGCTCCATGTCCGGACATCGAGTCGCATCCCGCGCGCGAGGGAAAGCATCTCGATGTCCGGGAACGCGAGTGCGGTGCATCGGTTCGCTCTTCGTCAACCAGGAGACCCTAATGGCGGTCGAACAGGCCCGCATTCACATCATACCCAAGCCCTGGGGCCGCACCGACCTGAGGCCCTGGAACGCCTATCACGACCCACTGGCGGCGGTCGGAGAAGCCTGGTTCGAGCGTGCCGATCCCTCGGCACCCCTGCCCACCCTGCTGCTGAAACTGATTTTCACCGACGAGCCGCTCCCAATTCAGGTGCATCGGCACGAGGCGCTCGCGCGCTCGATCGGTCTGGTGCACGGCAAGTGCGAAGCATGGTACATCCTCTCCGCCACCGCCGATGCCCGCATAGCCGTGGGACTGAAGCAAAAGCTGAATCCCGCTCAGTTGCGGGCGTGCATCCGCGACGGCACGATCGCCGAACAAGTTCAATGGCACGCGGCGCGAGCGGGCGACTGCACTTTCGTGCCCCCGGGCGCGATCCACGCCATCGGGGCGGGACTGGTCATCGTCGAGATCCAGCAGAGAGCTGACGCGACGTTGCGGCTCTTCGACCACGGCAGGCGGCCGGAGCTTCCGATCGATATGGCCGTGGCGGTTGCAAGCGCCCGTCAGTCCGAGCGGCACACCGCCCCGCGCAAACTGACCGCGGCAAGAACACTGCTCGTTGCCAGCCCGCATTTCGTGCTCGAACGCATGACGCTCGCGCCCGGGGTAGTGCGGGAACTGGACGCCGCAGCGGAGACTTGGCTGTACATTCTCGCCGGCGCGGGCGAGGTGGATTCGATCGAGGTCGAAGCGGGCAATGCCCTCTTTCTCGAAAGCGAGCCCGCCCGCATCGAAGTCGGAGCGAAACGCCTTCAGTGCCTTGTTGCATATGCTCGTTCCGTTCCGGCGCCCTATCTGCTCCGGCGCGCCAACGGCATGCGCGTGCCTGAACCTGCCCGCGTTCCGTCGCGAACGTCTTTGCGAATAGAGTCACTGCCTGCCTGCCAGCCTGCCAGCCGGGCCGGTCCTGCCGAGGAGGCGCCGTGAGCCCCCCCCGGGCGGTTCGCGTTGGTTGGCAATTCGCTCCCGCGACGCTGTGGCATCGCTACCTTCACGACCGACTTGCTGCAGCCCATCGAGAAGTTGTCGCCGCACGAGCGATGCTGCATCGTGGCCATGACCGATGACGGGCACGCCTACGACCAACCGCGCGCCGTGTGCCTGCAGATCAATGATCGACGGCTCGAGGACTACAAGGATGCAGCCGATATCCTGACCCGCGCGCGGTGCGGAATCGTGTCGCAGCGGCATGAATTCGGCATCTTCGGCGGCGAGGCGAACAGCCACGTCACCGCGCTGACCGCGCGGCTGACCATGCCGCTCATCGCCACATTCCCTACCGTGCTCGAGCGGCCGACGCCGGCGCAGCGGCGAGTCCTCGGGGAGATTGTCGAGGCTTCCGCGCGAGTCATCGTCATGGCCGAGAAGGGCCGGGAATTGCTGCGTGCCGTATATGAAGTCGCGGTCGGGAAGATCGAGGTCATTGCGCACGGGACTCCGGATGGCGCGTTCGTCGAGTCCGATGGGGCGAACTGCTCCCTCGGGGACGCCGGCGGAAGAATTTCTACGCGACCGACACCGCCCATAACGGCAGGTCGATCCGCTCGGAGCTGCTCGGGACCACCGATTTCGAGCGCCTCAGCATGACGGCCCTGACGGGCGCGGCTGTGCGCAACAAGGGCATAGCCCTCTTCCCGAGAAAGATCAACGGTCGCTACGCCATGATCGGGCGGCAGGACAACGCGAACCTCTAGCTCATCTACTCGGATGACTTGTACTCCTGGGAGGATGGTGCCGCGCTGCTCGCGCCTCAGTCCCCTGGGAATTCGTCCAGATCGGCAATTGCGGATCGCCGATCGAGCTCGAAGCGCGCCGGCTGCTGCTCACTCACGGTGCCGGACCGATGAGACGACATTCGATCGGAGCGGCGCTACTCGACAAACAGGACTCCGCAAACATACTCGCCCGCTTGCCCGCGCCGCTGCTGCGACCCCAGCGATCGGCCCACGAGGGTTACGTCCCGAACGTCGTGTATACGTGCGGCGCCATGCGCCAGGGAGACCGCATCATCCTGCCCTACGCGGTCTGCGACACGTTCTCGAATTTCGCGGCCATCGAGATCGCCACGCTGATACGTGCGATGGTACCCTGAGCAGACCTGCTTGCCCGGTACCTGTCGGCCTCGGGCAGTCTGGTGGCACCGATCACGAGGCTCACCGCGCGCCGGGGATCGGGTACGCCCCGCGGGCCCGCACGTGGGGGCCCAGACCCGGCAGCAGGCGATCGGTCTCCTTCTTGACCACCGCGTAGCACTCGCAGCACAGCTGTTCCAGCCGCGGCCGGTCCAGCACCGTGATGCGGCCGCGGGCGTAACGGATGACGCCGAGCTTCTGCAGCTTGCCGGCGGCTTCAGTGACGCCCTCGCGGCGAACACCCAGCATGTTCGCGATGAGCTCCTGGGTCATGGCCAACTGATTGCTGGGCAGCCGGTCGAGAGACAACAGCAGCCAGCGACACAGCTGCTGGTCGACGGAGTGGTGCCGGTTGCAGACTGCAGTCTGAGCCATCTGCGTCAGCAACGCTTGCGTGTAGCGCAGCAGCAACTGCTGCAGCTCGCCGTTGCGGTGGAATTCATCCTTGAGCTGCTGCCCGATCAACCGGTACGCGTACCCAGCGCTCTGCACGATGGCCCGGCTCGGAGTTG
>JAJZLX010000286.1 GCA_021850555.1 Pseudomonadota bacterium
TCCAAATCTGCGTACAACGACATCCAAGACGGGCGCGGCATCCTATATGCATACGGCGAAATTACGTACCGAGACATTTATTGGCACAAGCATCACACAAAGTTCTGCATCATGTACTACTCGGGATTAACGGCACCAAGCGCCTGCGGCGTGTACAACAGCGCCACGTAGTCCAAACTCAAAACATTTCGCGGGGCGCCTGGGTGGCGTACAATACTGCGCGAAACAGAAATTATTTCGAAGATGCTCGGTGCGGTAAGGCCACAAGATGGGAGCGAGGGGCTTCGGTGCCAAGGGGAGGAGCGGTGTCGACTCAGGTCGCTTCGGGCAAGACCACGCTAAAATCACACGTTACATCAAGGACTCAAAGTGCCTACGCTCTCGATGAATGAAGTTCGCAGTCGACTCTCGGAGTTTGCCGTGCAGTGGAAAGGCGCTTCACGCGAGAACGCTGACGCCAAACTCTTCTGGGCTCGATTCTATGAGTGCTTCGGCATTCGGCCCGAATCCGCCACGATCTACGAGAAGGCTGTTGAGAAAATCAATGGTGCGACAGGCTTCATTGACAGCTTCATTCCGGGAAAGCTGATTATTGAGCACAAGAGCCGCGGCAGGAACCTCGACACCGCCTTTGCCCAGGCTTCCGACTACTTCATGGCGCTTCCCGAGGAAGAACGTCCTCGCTACATCATCACTTCAGATTTTGCCCGAATCCGCCTGCATGATCTAAAGGTTGACACGAAGAGCGAATGTGCGCTCAAGGATCTACCGAAGCGGGCCGCGTGGTTTCGATTCCTCCTCGAAGAGGACGCTCCAGAGATTGTCGAAGAGTCTCCGATCAACCGCAAAGCGGCCTACGCGATATCCAAGCTGCACGAAGCTCTTTTGCGTGCCAACTTCAAGGGCCGCGATCTTGAGATATTCCTGACCAGGCTGCTGTTCTGCCTTTTCGCCGACGATACCGGTATCTTTGGCGACAACGGCATTTTTCGCCGGCTGGTGGAGTCTACCCGAGATGATGGGCGCGATACTGGAAGCAGGCTGTTTGAGCTGTTCGGTGTGCTCGACACAACGGACGCTGAACGTCCGACCACGCTTGACGAAGACCTTACTGCCTTCGCCTATGTGAATGGAAATCTGTTCGCGGAGCGAATACGGATTCCCGCGTTCGACAAGGGCATGCGCACCCTGCTCGTGGAATGTGCGGAACTCGATTGGAGCGGAATCTCGCCCGCGATTTTCGGGGCGATGTTCCAGGGAGTCCTGGAAGCCCACACCCCTGACGAAAGCCGACAGGCCAGCCGCCGGGAACTTGGCGCACATTATACCTCGGAGCGCAACATCCTACGCGTCATCGAGCCGCTGTTCCTTGAGGATCTTCGAGCGGAATTCGAGTCCGCGAAGCACTCAAAGCCACGGCTACGAGCGCTCTACGACAAGCTGCCGACTCTTAATTTTCTCGATCCAGCATGCGGCTGTGGCAACTTCCTGGTGATTGCATACCGCGAGTTACGGCGGCTCGAGAACGACGTGATTGCCGAGATGCAGGATTTCAAACGCGCCCAGGGGCTCCTTGATGTCTCGCACCTGTGCCGCGTGAGGGTGAGCCAATTCCATGGTATTGAGATTGACCAAGCCGCGGCACATATCGCGCGAGTCGCCCTCTGGATCACTGACCACCAGATGAATCTCGAGTCGGCGGAGCGTTTCGGCAATACTCGCCCCACGATTCCGCTGGTAGATACTCCCCACATCCACTGCGCGAATGCGCTCCGGGCGAACTGGGACGAACTGCTGCCGCCAGCGAAGTGCAGCTTCCTCATGGGAAATCCGCCTTTTGTGGGCGCAAAGTACATGACCGCGTCTCAACGAATGGAAGCAGAGCAGCTATTCAAACCGATCAAGAACGGCGGACTCCTCGATTACGTGGCCGCTTGGTATGTGAAAGCTTTGCCTTACCTCAAGGCGAATCCGTCGATCCGCGCAGCATTTGTGTCCACGAATTCCATCACCCAGGGGGAGCAGGTGGCGGCGCTATGGCCGTTTCTCTTCAATGCTGGAATCAGAATTCACTTCGCCCATCGGACATTTAGGTGGAGCAATGAGGGGAAAGGAAACGCCGCAGTCCATTGTGTGATCGTTGGGTTTGGGCTTGAGGAATCGACTTCCTGTAGTATTTTTGATTATTCGGAGGATCTCAAGGGAGACGGTCAGCGAATTACGGTAAAGAGAATAAGTCCATACCTGGTCGAGGCCCCGGATATCGTGATTGACAGGCGGAACGTTCCAATCTGTCAGGTACCTGAGATCGGTATAGGGAACAAGCCGATTGATGACGGAAATTATCTGTTCACGGATGCCGAGAGGGCGGAATTCTTAGCACTTGAGCCGCAGGCAGCGCAGTACTTTCACCGATGGGTTGGCGCTGAAGAGTTTATCAACAGCATCGTCCGCTGGTGTCTTTGGCTTGGAGACGTCACTCCACAAGAGCTCAGAAAACTGCCTCATTGCCTCAAGCGCGTTGAGGCTGTCCGAAAGTATAGGCTTGCCAGCGTGAGTGCTCCCACCCAGAAGCTTGCGGCCACTCCGACTCGTTTCCACGTAGAGTTTTTGCCCGCGGCACCCTACCTCCTTGTTCCAAGCGTGTCTTCGGAGCGACGACAGTATGTCCCGATCGGGTTCCTGTCGCCTGATGTGTTCTCGAGCAACCTTGTACTGACTATCCCCGATGCGACGCTCTACCATTTTGCGATACTGAACAGTGTCATGCACAACGCATGGCTTCGATCGGTGGGTGGACGCCTAAAGAGTGACTATCGATACTCAGCGAGCATCGTGTACAATAACTTCCCTTGGCCTGATCCCACTGATGCGCAGCGTAAGGCGATAGAGCGGACCGGGACAGAGATTTTGGATGCTCGGAAGCAATATCCCGGATCAACGCTTGCAGATTTGTATGACCCGCTGACGATGCCGATGGAGCTAAGAAAGGCTCACGAGGCGAACGACAGAGTCGTAGATGCGGCGTACAAATACAAGAACGCGAAATCGGACCCGGCCCGGGTCGCGTTCCTTTTTGGCCTGTACGAGCGGCTTACCAGCCTTCTTCCGTCTGAAGGCCGCGTGGCTAGGAAGGGCTCAAGTCGGCCGGCGAGGCCGGCCGGGGCAACCAAGGGATGAATTTGGGCGCATATGAGGCTCTTGCTGGCCAGGTCTTGCGACCCTTGCTCCGCTCGGTCCATAATTGGTTTATTGGAGACACCCGCTTTTTCCAGATCGAGGCGTGATTCCTTATGCGGGCAGAACAGAAGGGTCGCTTCGAGCCAATTCACGACGCCCACGCGATCGAGCAGGTAGCGATTGTAGTGCAGTTCAGTCGCCAGCTCGACGACGAGCAGCTTACGGCGGCAGTCGCCGCAGCGGGACAATTCAAGGACGAGCTTCCGGGAGCCGCTGAGCTGCCGGCAGTGGCTATCGCTTTAGGTGCGATTCCCGTCATGCCCCGATTGCCCAACCCTTTGGGTGGGCGGATCATGAACCGCATGAGGCCTGACGGGGTCGTTGAGAGTGAACTCCGTATGGAGCGCACGGCGATCGTGTTTCGCACGACCACATACACCAGGTGGGCAGATTTTTGGGGTCAGACGCGCCGGTACTTCGAAGCGCTTTTACCAATCTACGCTCCGGCAGGTGAAATCGGAGCAGTCGGCCTCAATTATGTGGACAAGTTCTACTGGGACGGACTAGCCGCGGACATCCGCCCAGCTTTGCTGCTCCGGCAGGGCTCTCGGTATGTGAGCCCGTATATCTATGAAGCTGGAGATCTTTGGCACAGCCATGTGGGTGCGTTCGTACGCGAAGACCAGTATGTTAAACGCCTGGTTAACATAAATCTGGATTGCAGTGACGAGAGCCGGCCGACGTCGCGGCGCGTCATCGCTATTACGACCGTGCTCACGGATATGCTGAACCAGCCCGGATACCGTTCGATCACGCTCGCCGGGTCAACTGTGGAATTCTTCAGCGAAAAGGCCGAGCAGTTGCACGCAGATAGTAAGCGCGCCTTTGCTGAGGTCATCGATGAGCAAATGTGTCGCCGAATCGCATTGACGGAGTAGCAGGTTTGGAACGTCAGATGAATGCTACCGCGACTGTGGCAGCGCAGGTTTGCGCAGCACTCGCCTTGAGCGTGGCACCGACGGTCGGCATTGCTTTGCCACCCCATCGGAGCGGCGCGGTAGGTGATGCGGGTTGCGAGATAGCGCTACAGTCCACTGAGCTTGTCGGCGACCTGTTCCGCGCGCCTTTGTTTCAATCAGAGCTGTCGACGGAGGTGCCGCAGCCGCTCGTGCTGCCTCAGTCGATCCGGGAAACCACACCAATTGAGCGCGCAGTGGGAGAACTGAGGCGCTGGGTCGAGCTCCCTGACGACTGGGACGGCGAAGGAGCTGCGCGGCCGATTCCGAACTCTCTCCGTGAGGCGGCGGCGTTCACTCGGCTGCTTCCGAGCGCACGACTAGTCGAGCCGATGCTCCATGCAGACGGGCGCGCAGGCTTATATCTCCGTACCGGCACCCTGTATGCCGACATAGAATTTCTCGGCGATGGGCGTGCGGCATATTACATTGAAAGTAATGGGGACAAGCACAAGGGTGTCGTCAGCTTTGACTCAAAGAAAATGCCGCCTGTGTTTGACGCTCTCCTCGAAACTTAGAGAGTGGTACTGTCGGCTTATTGGGCGACATAGGCACTGTCGCCGAATCAATTCCCGAACGCAGAGCAGCGCGAGGCGCGTCTCTGAACTCGACTGCGCATCACCGAATTGCGCCTGCGAGCGCTTTAGGATGAGCGCTCACTCGCCAAGACCTGTTGGGCAGTCTGAGAACCTTGCTCGGTTTGTCTTCTCCCCCCTGCATCTGACAAAGAAGGGCGATCTTAATCCCAGCTTCTTCTCGCATGTGACGACAAAAGGGTGTTCCCTTCAGCGCGACTCCATTGCTACTGAAGAAGAGCTTCGCGAATTTGTCCAAGCGTTTCTTAGCAGAGACACCAAGCGATCTTGGAAGGGAGTGGTTTCGGCTCGCTGTGCGGACGTTCGTTCGATAACGCCAGGATCAAGCGCGGACGGGGTCCGCCGGGCAATCTGTGTATATGACACCGCTGAGGAAGGAAATCCGGCGCACGCTGAAATGTGCAGCGCTCGCAGCATCCAAGAAGCCGACGCGGCCGAACTCCGTCGGCACCTTATGGCCGCTTTTGGAGACGGCAAGATTTTGGAGCCTGGAGCCTTTAGAGGTGGCGCAATCTGGAATGCGTTGCCCGAATCGCTTCGGGTACGGCGATAGCTCATCTAAGACACACCCGCCTGGGCTACTGAAGCCATAATCTGAAGATCAGCTCACCCATTCTCTCAGGGAAGTGGACGGTGATTCTTTCGCCGACATGTGCGCCATGACAGAAACTGGCATTGCGGAAGCGCCGCAGCCGTGCATAGCTGTTAGCCATGCGAGCTAGTAGGTAGGTTGTAACCTCGAGTGCGAATGTGGTGCCCTTCACGGGCGTGCTGCGACTCGGGGAAAGTACTGGGTCGATTCGCTCAGGATAGAGGCTTATTCGTCATTGTCCAGGCGCTCAGCGCAGCAGCTCCCGCGCGATCTTGAGCAGCAGCTCCCCGACCATATGCTCGCCGACCGCGATCATATGCGCCGCCGCCGGGTGGGCCGCGACCCACCCGGCCATAGAGAGCCCGATAAAAAACCCGAGAGCGAAGCGGATCACGATGACTACCAGACCGGCCGCCAGCGCTCGATCGTGAGCCTCGCGAAAGGCACGCTGCCGATGACGGCGTCGCATGCGGGGATGTAGACGAACAGCGTTACAAGCGCCGCTCGGTTCCGCCACGTCCACACCGCCCGCGCCCGCTCGTGCCGCTCGTGCAGATGCGCAGCGGGGCGCGCAAGCTGCGCGCCGACGTAGTGTTGTAAGAAGTACCCTCGGCCGCACCCCTCCGGCGCGTGCGCGTAGTTGCGGCGGCTGTATGTGAGCGCGTAGCGCGCGGGATACTCGTCCTGCCGCTCGCGGCGCTGCACGAATCCTGCGCGGCGCAACGTCGTGCTGATCCGCCGCTCGAGTGGCGCGAGCGCCGCTGCGTCCACGCGGATCATCTCATCCGCCTGCGCCTGCGCCTGCGCCTGCTCGAGCTCGAGCTGTTGCCCGGCCCGGCGGAACTGCTGCGCAGCCTGCGCGGTCGCGATCATATGATGCACGGTCCGCTCGCCCGCGTGAGCAGTGGGGCCGACGGCGAGCAGCAAGCCGGCGACAGCTGCGGCGGCGGTGGAAGTCAGAGTCTTACACATGTCAGGTCTCCGAGTGTTTGTGTCAGGGTCACCCATATATAGCCAATCGCCGCGCGGAAAATCATGCTGCACGCGCATCGCGCAGCCGCTCGAGCAGCGCCGCAGCGTCACAGCTGGCCACTGCCCGCTCATCCGGCCACCACAGCACCGCGCCGGCCTCCGGATCCTGGGCGCTCGCCGCCTCGGCCCCGGCGAACCCTCGGACCTCCCGCACCGCCGACCAGGCGTAGATCGGCCTGGCCGACAGCGGATCGAGCACGATCCGGCCGTGGGTAAGCGTCATCACGTCGTCCGGGTCGCCGCCGACGGCGACGACGCGCATCGGCCCGCGCTCGTGGAGCAGCGCAGCCAGGCGCGCGAGGGGGAGAGATTGGCGCATGGTCACGTCTCCTGCGCAGCAGCAGCAGCAGCAGATGGCTGCCGAAACGGCAGAATTTTCGCGGACCGCGGCTGCGGCCGCAGGTACACCAGCCACACCAGGCGCTCGCGGCCAGTGCGCTCGCAGCGGATCCACCCGGACTCGACGTGCAAGCCCGGGCAGCCCGGGATCGCGCGTCTGACCCCGCCGTGCGCAGGACGGCCGAGGGGGATACGCGGGCGGCTCATGCCTGATCCTCCTGAGCCGCCTCGGGCGCGGCTCGTGGTGTGAATGCGTCTGCGATCGGCTCGCGCTCGAAGAACTCAATCGCGCACCGGCTCCAGAACGGTAGGCCGTGGCTGTGCACGTAGCCACGCAGATTTTCGAGACCTTCGATTTGCGCCGGCAAGACGGCCGGCTCGACGACCGGCGCGGTGTTAGTGCCAGAGACCTTCGAGCGGTTGGTCCCAGGTGCGATTCTCAGACCGTGCTGCAAACTCGAGCCCTGAGTCTCGCTCGTGCTCGATGTCGTGCGCATGACCTCCCGCTGACCGATCAGCTGAGACGCAAATTGCGCTGTCCCGCCGCTCCGCTCGCCGCTGTCCGAGCACCGAAGGATCAGCGTATTCGCCGCGTTTTCGATCACCGCACCGCTAAATCCGTGGCCGTAGAGTTCCGTCAACGGCCCGATGCTCTGAAACGCGAGCACGCAGCGCCCACCGAATTTTCGCAATCGCGGCAGCGCATCAGTGATCCCGGAGATTTTTCCGAGGCTGTCGAGCTCATCCACGACCAGCCACGTGCCGCTATCCCCCTCCGGCCGGCTCATGAGCGCGAAGATGACGATGCGCATCCACGCGGAGATCACCCCCTTCAGCTCTGCGACTTGATCGGCCTGGTAGCTGATGAAGATCCACCCGCGATCGTCTCCGCGCGCGTATTCGCGCAGTGAGAGATCGCCGGAGTGCACATGAGAGAGGCCACTCAGCGCGGTGGCGGCGACCGAGCGGACACTGTTGAGCATACGCTCGTTATCTTTGCTGAAATATCTTACCGCGGGCGTGCCCGCGACGAGCTCGGCCAGCGTCGCGTCATCGCCGAGCACGATCGAGCGGTAGAGCGACTCGACGGTCAGCGCACCCCGCGCGCGTAGCGACAGGATTACTGCGGCGCAGAGCGTCTGCGCGTATGTTCTCCACTCGCCCGACTCACCGCTCGCATCCGGGATCAGTGCGGCGGCGAGGTGGCGGGCCTCATAGTCCTCCTGCACGTCTGCCGAGATATTCCATCCCGCTGTGCGCCGATCGAAAGGATTCAAAATCCGGTCCCCTCGGTCGGGATCGAAGAACAGCCGCGCATATCCGCCGTCGGGATCGACGATCACCGCGCGCTGATGCGGACGCCGCTCGACCTGCGCGAGCAGATGCTTGATCGCCGTGCTCTTCCCCGATCCGCTCGTGCCCACAATTTTTGTGTGCTGGCACTCGGCATCGGGGAGAATGTAGCCGTTTCCGAACGGCGCAAGGCCGGGCGGATCGAACCCGCGCTCAGCGAGTTCCGCGTTCCAGAGGTGCCGGCCCTGGTCCTCGCGGACGACCCAACTGCCGCGGATCGGCTTCCGCACATCCTTGCCTTTCGCCGCGCGAGGACGAGTCCGCTTCGGCCAGACGGCGAAGGCCCCGAAAATTCCGACGGCGATCAGTGCCCACAGCATCTCACTCTCCGTCTCTCTCGTTCTCCGCCTCGAGCCCCGCCCGTCTCTCTCGCACACGTTCGGCGAGCATGACGTACGCGAGCACGATCCACGCACAGACTGGCGCGAGGAGCAGCGCGGTATACGAGACATCGAGATCGACGACCGGGATCAGCAGTCCGATGTACGTACACGTGATCAGCCACGCGCTCACGATCAGCGCAGCCGCGAGTGCCACGCCGCGCGCGATCCGACCCGCGAGCCACCGCGGCTCGAACAGCGGCCATGCGTCGAGGATCACGCGCGAGACTTTGAAAATGAGGTAGCTCAGCACGCCAAAGACGCCGAGCTCTTCTTCCGCCAGAGTTTTTGCTGTGGTCCCAATCTGAAACGGGCTCAGGATATTCCCATCGATCCACTGCCCGGCGTGCGCAGCCCAGAGTATCGGCAGCAGTAGTATGTGTGGCATGTCAGTCTTCCTCAGTAGTGGTGAAATACGAATTGCGCTGTGCTCGCCGCTCGCGATGTGCGACGACGGTCAGGTACCCGAGGCACACGATCCACGGCAGCCAGTAGCCGTGCGGCGGCGCGTGCAGCACGTGCGAGATATAGATGAGCGCGTAGCTCAGTCCGATTGCGCCCCCCATCGCGAGCCCGCACAGCAGCAACCAGCGCGCGCCAGCCGGGATCGGATGCACGCCAAACAGGATCCGCCGCAGCCGATGCACGCCCTCCAGCTCGAGGGCGCCGGCGAGCATTGCGGCGAGCCAGGGGAGATAGAGGTGCAGGACTCGCGGGTTTGTGGTCAGTGTGTGCATATCTCACCGTGCCCGTGTCGGCGCGTGGGTTTCAACAGTGGCGACC
>JAJZLX010000177.1 GCA_021850555.1 Pseudomonadota bacterium
CGCGATTCTGATCTACCATGGCGGGCCGTTCGGCGACGGCAAGAGCGAGGATCGGGGTTCAGCGTTTGCAGGCGTTCATTGCGGCCTCCTCGGCCGAAGGCTCATTCCAGGGTCTCATCAAGCAGCGGCATCGCGCGCTCGAGGGCTTGTGCGTCCTCCGCGGTGAGGTGCGCATCGGGCCGGTCGATGCCATGCTCGGCGATCGCATCGAGCAATTCGCCGTACCAGTCGATATCGAGCAGGTCCATGGCGTCACCGCGGCATATTTCTCCCCGCGAATACGCGATCAGTGCACGGCGAGTCCGCCCCTCGCCCGGTAAGGTCTGCTGGCGAATTTCATTGACCACTTCGTGAGACGCAGCGAAGAACTCTTCAACTTCCGGTTCAATCTTTGTGATCATCACAGCCTCCTCAGATAAAACCGATCCGCCGCCGGACCGCACCGCGCTGTGGTGGGGCGTGGAGAACGCGATCCGACTCGGCGGACTCCGGTACGCGTGGTGAGGTCAGCGGCGGCGATTCCGTCACGCTGACACTCATGCGCCCGAGCAACAGGTGCTCGTAAGTCTCGTAATACCGCTGCATCGGGTGCAGGCACCGCCGCCGTTCGCGCTCCTGCTCGAGATGTAGCGCCCGCCGGCAGAGCAGTCGGTCGAGTTCGGGCGTCACACGCGGGCCTCCCACAGGGAGACGGCGATGCTTGAGCGCAGCCAGGCGCCCGAGGTGCGCCAGCGACGGGCAGCACGGGTGATGATCCACTCACGCAGAAGGGCGTAGCGGCGCAGCGAGACGCGATGGCGGTGCGGAGCTCGTCCCTGCCGTTCGATGGTCACGACGGCGCAGCCTGTTCGGCGGTAGGCGCGGACCGTGGCGAGGGGAAGAGTAGAGAGAGCGCGCGCGCCGCGGAAGTCGGCGCGATAGGATCAGCAGCAGCCATACTCGAACCCTCATTCGTTCGGGCGGTGGTCAGCCGCTCGCCGTGGTTGCACCCACGACGGGCGGTGCCTTGGCAGCAACCGAGGCAATGCCTAGGGAGGGAAGCCGCTTGCGTTTACTCCGCGTTTACCGGTTGTAGAACTAACACGAGACTATGCGTAAGTACCGGATTTCATTGGTGGAAAGGGAGGGACTCGAACCCTCGACCCCGGCATTATGAGTGCCGTGCTCTAACCGGCTGAGCTACCTTTCCACATACCCTCGGTGCCGGCCCTGGCGCTCCGTAGCCGGGGGAGGCACCGGCCGACCAAAAGGGGCGCGCATTGTCCTTGGGATGCCGCAGGGGTGTCAACCGCCTTGCACATGACCGGCCCACATCGCAAATCTGCCACAGATCGCCAAAAGTCCCGCTGAATCGCGCACACCGAGCGTCGACGGCTGCTCAGACGTTGAACCGGAAGTGCACCACATCCCCTTCCTGCATGATGTATTCCTTGCCTTCCAGGCGCAGCTTCCCGGCCTCGCGGGCTCCTGCCTCGCCCTTGCAGGTGACGAAATCCGAGTAGCCGATCACCTCGGCACGGATGAAGCCCCGCTCGAAGTCCGTATGGATCACCCCGGCCGCCTGGGGCGCGGTCGCCCCCACGGACACGGTCCAGGCTCGCACTTCCTTCTCGCCGGCCGTGAAATAGGTCTGCAGGCCGAGCAACCGGTAGCCGGCGCGGATCACCCGGTCCAGGCCCGGCTCCTCGAGCCCGAGCTCGGCCAGAAATCCGGCCCGGTCGGCCGCATCAAGCTGCACGATCTCCGCCTCGATGGCTGCGCATATCGGTACGACCACGGCCCCCTCCACTGCGGCCCTCTTCTCGACCGCCGCGAGCAGCGGGTTGTCCTTGAATCCGCTCTCCGCCACATTGGCCACGTACATGACCGGTTTGGCGGTGAGAAGCTGCAGCTCCCGGATGTCCCGCCTCTCCTCGACGGTGAGCTGCATGGCGCGCACCGGCTTCACCTGATCCAGGTGCGCCTTCACGCGCTCGAACAAAGCCTTCTTCCGCAACGCATCCTTGTCGCCGCCCTTCGATGCCTTGGCGGCCCGCTCCACACCCTTCTCCACCGTGGAAAGGTCCGCCAGCGCCAGCTCGGTATCGATCACCTCGATGTCCGCCAGCGGGTCGATCTTGCCCGCCACGTGGACGATGTCCCCGCTCTCGAAACACCGCACCACGTGGGCGATCGCGTCCACCTCTCGGATGTGGGACAGGAATTGATTGCCCAGCCCTTCGCCCTTGGAAGCGCCGGCCACCAGGCCCGCGATGTCCACGAACTCCACCGTGGCGGGCACGATCTTCTGCGGATGCACGATCCCGGCCAGCACCTCGAGCCGCGGGTCGGGCACGGGCACGATGCCGACATTGGGATCGATGGTGCAGAAGGGGTAGTTGGCCGCCGCCGCGTTCTGGGCCTGGGTGAGCGCGTTGAACAGCGTCGACTTGCCGACGTTCGGCAATCCCACGATGCCGCAGCGGATGGACATGAAACGGACTCCTGCGCCTTCGGCCTCAGGCCGGGCGCGCTGGGGGTTCTGTGTTACCGCGCCTGTGCAGGCGGTTCATCGCCTTCTCGGCGCCCTCGAGCAACATCATGGGAATGACGTCGGCGGCCGCGCTCACCGCCTCCTGGATCAGCCCGGCCTGCGCCTGCGGGGGCCGGCCGAGCACATAATCCAACACGGCGGAGCGATCGCCCGGATGTCCGATGCCGATACGCAGCCGCCAGAACTTCTCACCGAGCCGCGCCATCACGTCGCGCAGACCGTTGTGGCCACCGGCTCCGCCACCTTGCTTCAACCGCACCACCCCGGGCGGAAAGTCGAGCTCGTCATGGGCCACCAGAATGGCCTCGGGCGCGATCTTGTGGAAACCCGCCAGACTCTGTACCGAGCCGCCGCTCAGGTTCATGTAGGTCATGGGCTTGAGCAGCCACAGCTCCTGCTCGGCGATGCGCGCCCGGGCCACTTCGCCCTGGTGGCGAGGCTCCCGTTTGAATCCGGCACCGGCCCGCCGCGCCAGCTCTTCCACGAAATCGAAACCCGCATTGTGGCGGGTGCGGGCGTAGGTGGGGCCGGGATTTCCCAACCCCACCACCAGCCTGAGCGGCGTACCCGGCATGGGCGGCTACTTCTTGCCGCCCTCCTTCTTGGCGGGCGCCGCCTTCTCCTCGCCCTTCTTGGCTTCCCCGGCAGGTGCTCCGGTCGCAGCCGCAGCCGCACCGGCCGCGCCCTCCGCCGGCGCTGCGGCGGCCGCTTCGGCGGCCACCGGCTCGGGCTCGGCGGCGCGCGGGCTATGGATCGAGACCACCGGCGGGTTGCGGTGAGCCAGGTGCGGGATGGTGACACCTGCGGGCAGCGGAACATCCGCCAGGAACTTCGTCTCGTTGAGATTCATGCCCGACAGATCGAGCTCCAGGAATTCCGGCAGGTCCTTCGGCAGGCAGCTCACCTCAACATCCGCGATCATGTGCGAAACGATACCGCCCTGAATCTTCACGCCGGGGCTCGCGGCCTCTCCCTTGAAGTGGATGGGCAGGTGCAGGCGGATCGGCTCGCTCTCGGTGACGCGCTGCAGATCCAGGTGCACGATCTGGTGGCGGGCCGGATGCATCTGCACATCCTTGACGATGGCCGGCTGCGCCTTGCCATCGACCGAGATCTGCACGATCGAGGAATAGAATCGCTCGTCTTCTATCACGGCGAGCAGCTTGTGATGCTCGAGCGAGAGCGTCTCGGCTTGCATGTGGCCGCCGTAGAGGATGGCCGGAACCTTGCCGGCGTTGCGCAGGCGGCGGCTCGCACCAGTGCCTTGCGCCCCGCGCGATTCCGCGTCGAAGCTGAATGAGATACGCATGATTTTCTCCAAGTAACGTCAACGACCCGCCCGGACCCGCGACCAGATCCCGGCGCACAAAAAACTCTCAACGCCCGCGCGAGATATGCTCAGTCCACATACAGCGAACTGACCGACTCCTCGTCGCGGATGCGGCGGACGGTCTCGGCGAGCAGCGCCGCCACCGACAGCTGGCGGATCCGGCCGCAGCCGCGAGCGGCCTCCGACAGCGGGATGGTATCGGTCACCACCAGCTCATCGAGCGCCGAGCGCGATATCTTCTGCACGGCGTCGCCCGAGAGCACCGGGTGGGTGATGTAGGCGACCACCCTCTCGGCGCCCTCGTCCTTGAGCGCTTGCGCGGCCTGGCACAGCGTCCCGGCCGTATCCACCATGTCGTCGACCAGCACGCAGATCTTGCCGCCGACCTCGCCGATGATGTTCATCACCTTCGACTCGTTCGGGCGCGGACGGCGCTTGTCGATGATGGCGAGCTCCGCATCATCGAGGCGCTTGGCGAATGCTCGCGCGCGCACTACGCCGCCGACATCGGGCGACACGATGACCACGTTGCGGTACGCCTGCTTCCACGCGTCCCCGAGCAGGACCGGGGAGGCGTACACGTTGTCCACGGGGATGTCGAAGAACCCCTGGATCTGATCGGCATGCAAGTCGATGGTCAGCAGCCGATTGACGCCCGCGATCGACAGCATGTTGGCGACCAGTCGCGCGCTGATCGCCGAGCGCGTCGCCCGTGGCCGGCGATCCTGTCTTGAATAGCCGAAATACGGTACCACCGCCGTGATGCGCGCGGCCGAGGCGCGCCGGCACGCGTCCACCATGACCAGCAGCTCCATGAGCGTATCGTTTGTCGGCGGGCAAGTGGGCTGAACGATGAACACGTCGCGTCCGCGCACGTTCTCCATCAGCTCGACGTTGATCTCCCCGTCGCTGAAACGGCCGACATATGCCCGCCCGAGCGGCGTCTGAAGATGGCGCGCGATAGCGCTCGCCAGCGTCGGATTGGCATTCCCGGCAAACACCGCCAGTGTGTCGCTCGTGCTCATGGTGCCTTACGTCAACCGCTCCCGGCCGCAGCATGCCGCCGCCGGCCTCGAACTGGCTGGGGTGGGAGGACTCGAACCTCCGAATGGCGGGATCAAAACCCGCTGCCTTACCACTTGGCGACACCCCAGCATTGAAACCAACCAGATTTAAGATAAAGACGAAGAACTAGAGCCAAATCATCGCGCTGACTTCTGAAGGAGGGCATGCACGGGAGATACGTTCAGTCCGCGCGCCACGAAGCTCCGCCACCGGTCCGGGACACGCGCCACGATTCGCTCCGCCTCGGCGGCGCTCGCCAGCGGTGCAAAGATACAGGAGCCGGTTCCCGTAAGCCGCGCCGTAGCGTGCCGCGAATCCCTCGGCAGCTGCCCGCTCAGCCAATCGAGCGCCTCGGCCACCTCGGGCCAGCGCGCCCGCACGACCGGCTCGCAATCGTTGCGTCCGCCGGTCTCGAAAAAGGCGCGTATTGTGATGATGGGCGAATTTCGTGTCAATTCAGGGCTCTGGAACACGTCACGAGTGGGGACGCTCACCCCGGGGCGAATGAGCACGTACCAGCGCTCGGGCAGCTCAACCGGCGTCAGCCGCTCGCCCACGCCCTCGGCCCAGGCCGAAAAACCCCTAACGAATACAGGCACATCCGCGCCCAATGGAAGCCCCAGCCGGGCGAGCTCGTCCACGGTCAGCCGGCAATCCCAGAGATGATTCAGGGCAAGCAGCGTCGTCGCCGCGTCCGTGCTGCCTCCACCGAGCCCTCCTCCAATGGGGATGCGCTTGATCACCCGGATGGCGACCCCCAGGCGGGTGCCGGTCGCCGCTTGCAGCGCTCGCGCCGCCCGCAGCGTCAGGTCCGTTTCGGGCTCGACCTCCCGCGGCCCTTCCCGCCGCTCGATCGCCCCGTCCTCACGCACCTCTATGCCTAGAGTGTCGCAGAGGTCGATGAGTTGAAACAGGGTCTGCAGCTCGTGATAGCCGTCGGGCCGCCGGCCGGTTACGTGCAGAAAGAGATTCAGCTTGGCCGGTGCCGGCCACAGGGTTTCCCGCGGGTTTCCTGGAGCGCTCATACTCGTGAAGGGGCTCAGAAGTCTCTTCGCATCCCGCGCCGACGGATCTCAGAGCCTTCCCCCGTCATTGCAGGTGCCACGCGTCCACCACCATCCGCAACCTCACCCCTGCGCGCTTCACGGTGAGCAGCCTCGGCAGCCAGTCGGCGCCGACCGGCATATACGAGCGGTACTCGATCGACCAGCCATTCTGGCGCAACGTCGCGGGGCGCTGCTCGGCATCCAGGGCCACCGACGCCGGTGAGCCGGGGTCAGGCACCCCGAGAACCCAATAGCGCAGGCTCTGAAGCGGCGGCTCGAACCCCAGCTGGCGCACCAAGACCTCGCGCGCCGCGGCATTGCCCAGATGTCGTCCATGAGGGGTGATGACGCTGAGGCTCGCCCCATCCGCAGTCACTTGCGCGGCATCCGCGCCGAGCGGTCCACTCAGAACCATCCGCGTCCGCGTTCCGTTCTGCGCCCAGCGCAGATTTGCATTGAATCCTCGCTGCTCGACCGCCACCGCCACCCGGCCGGTCAAACGGAACGCGCCGAGCGATTGCAGCTCGGGCCGTCGCACGCTCCAGGCCATCGCCGGTGCCGGCGGCACCCGCACGGTCTGGCAAGCCGTGAGTGCCAGAGCTGCCAGACCCAGCAGCGCCGCAGGAAGAGGGATTCGCCGTGACATGGCCGCGCACTATAGAGGCTCGTCCACGATCGCGCACGGAACCTTGGCTCACGCGGCTCGCCTTGTGGCGCAGGGCCCAATCCCGGAGAATGCCGCGCCCTGAATTGCCCCAGCACCATGAAGGACTCCATCCGCCAACGGCTCGAGAAGCTCTCTGATCGGTACGAGGAGGTCGGGCGGATTCTGGCCTCGCCCGATCTCGACGGGGGCTCGGCGCAGTTTCGCGACCTCTCGGTCGAATACGCGCGCCTGCAGCCGCTCGCCGAGCAGTTGCAGGCCTATCGAGCCCTCGAGGGCGACCTGGTCGCCGCGCGCGACATGCTCTCCGACGCCGATCCCGGCATGCGTGCGCTCGGGGCCGAGGAGCAGACCCGCGCTCTGACGGCGCTCGAGGCGGCGGAGAAGGGCCTGAACGCCCTGCTGCTGCCGCAGGACCCGCGGGACGAGAAGAACATCTTCCTCGAGATCCGCGCCGGCACCGGCGGCGATGAGGCCGCCCTGTTTGCCGGCGACCTGTTCCGCATGTATGCCCGCTATGCGGAATCCAAGGGATTCACGGTGGAGGCGCTGAGCGAGAGCCTGGGCGAGCACGGCGGCTACAAGGAGATCATCAGCCGGATCGCCGGCCGCGGGGCCTTCTCCAGGCTGAAGTTCGAGTCCGGCACGCATCGTGTTCAGCGCGTGCCGGCCACCGAAGCCCAGGGGCGGATCCACACCTCGGCCTGCACCGTCGCCATCCTGCCGGAGCTCGATGAGATCGGGGACATCGAGATCAACCCGGCGGACCTGCGCATCGATACCTACCGCTCCTCCGGCGCCGGCGGCCAGCACGTCAACAAGACAGACTCGGCGGTACGCATCACCCACCTGCCGACCGGCATCGTGGTGGAGTGTCAAGACGAGCGCTCCCAGCACAAGAATCGCTCGCGCGCCATGTCATTGCTGCGCGCGCGCCTGCTTGCGGCCGAGCAGGAAAAGCAGCAGAGCGCGCAGGCCCAGTCGCGCCGCCTGCAGGTCGGCAGCGGCGACCGCTCCGAGCGCATCCGCACATACAACTTCCCGCAAGGCCGGGTCACCGACCACCGCATCAATCTGACGCTCTACAAGCTGCAACAGGTCATGAACGGCGAGCTCGACGAGCTGCTCGATGCACTCGCGCACGAGCACCAGGCAGAGCTCCTCGCCGAGATGGGCGAGAGCGAGCCGCGATAGCGGCGAGCGACCAGCCGGGATGGCTGGGCTGGGGGCCCTGCCGCCAGGGAAGGCCGGTGTGGCGCGCCTGATTCGCGATGGCGGCGGGCATCCGGACAGGCGGTCGGGCCGCAGGGCTGACCATCGCTACGGTTGCGGCGGCTCAGTTGTGGCCGATCCGGTCCCCCTCCGCCGCAGGCCTTGATGGGGCGATGCTGCGCAGATATGCCGGCCCGCCGAGGTCCGCCATCTGGTGCAGCAGCCACTGCTGGCGCCACAGCACGAAGTGCGACGGCCGCTCGACATGCCAGTGCACCGGATCGGGCAGCACCGCCGCGAGCAGGGCTGCCTGATCGGCCGTCAGGCGCGATGCAGGCTCGTGGAAAAACCTCTCCGAAGCCGCCTGAACGCCGTAGATGCGCCGGCCAAACTGGGCGATGTTCAAATACACGGTGAGCACGCGCTGCTTGGGCCACAGCACATCGATCAGCACCGTGAGGTACGCCTCGATCCCCTTCCTCACCCAGCTGCGCCCGCCCCACAAAAAGAGATTCTTCGCCACCTGCTGGGTGATGGTACTCGCGCCGCGGAGCCTGCCGCCGCGCTCATAGGTCTGGATCGCCTCGTCGATGGCCTGGAAGTCGAAGCCGTGGTTGAACGGGAAGGTCTGGTCCTCGGAGGCCACCGCGGCAATGCCGGCCTCGGGCGAGATCCGCCGGTAGCCGACCCACCGATAATCGATGTGGTAGTCCCGCTCCCGGGCGCGTGCCGCTTGCCACCTCGCTTCCAGCATGAAGGCGCTGGTCACGGGCGTAATCCACCGCAGCAGCAGCACCGGCACCACTGTGATCACGACCCATGCGAGCGCCGCCTTGATGAGCGCTCGACGCAGCCAGCCCCCCGCTCCCTTCTTCGCCATACCCGAGGCAGGTCAGCTCGAGCGATCCGACCGGGACCTCAGCGCGGGGCTCAAGCAGCCGCGTCGACCCGCCGCGCCGACACGATCTCCACATCCTCCATAGGCGCATCCTGGTAGCCCTTGCGACGGCCGGTCTGCACACGCGCAATCTTGTCGACCACATCCATCCCCTCGGTCACCCGGCCGAACACCGCATAGCCGAAATCACGCCCGCTGTGATCGAGAAATGCGTTGTCGGTGAGATTGACGAAGAACTGCGAGGTGGCGCTGTCCACCGCGCTGGTGCGCGCCATGGACAGAGTCCCGCGGGTATTCTTCAGCCCGTTTTGAGCCTCGTTGCGGATCGGGGAGCGGGTCTGCTTGCTGCGGAACTCCTTGTCGAGCCCACCGCCCTGGATCACGAACCCCGGCACGATGCGATGAAAGATCGTGCCATCGAAGAAACCCTCGTCCACGTAGGCGAGGAAGTTCTCCACCGTCACCGGCGCCTCCTTGGGAAACAGCTCCACCGTG
>JAJZLX010000156.1 GCA_021850555.1 Pseudomonadota bacterium
GGTCGATTACTACAACATCAAGGTTACCAACGACATCATCTCGTCGTTCGAGGCCGGCGGACTCGGGAACTACACCGCCCTGACGCGCGGCGCACCGGTTCTCCAGAGTTACTGCCCGCCCTCGTTCACGAACGGGTGCACGAGCAATCAGTTGCAGCCTGCGACCACTCCGGTGGGCTTGATTCTGGCGGCGACCTATCCGTACGTGAATGCCGGCGCGACCCATACCACCGGCTTCGACGTCGACATCAAGGCGCACTATGATGCCGGGCGGTTCGGCCTCTTCACGGCGCAGGCGACCTGGACGCACCTGCTGACCTACCAGCTGACCGCTGGTGGACAGACCTTCGAGCTGGCCGGCACGCAAGGGCCGTCGGGCATCTCGGGCGATACGGGTAACCCGAAGGATCGGGCCACGTTGACGGTGAGCTGGGAGAAAGGACCGTTCACCCTCTCGCCCAGCCTGGAGTTTACCGGTCACTTCAATATCGTCGACCCGTCCTCGGGGGTGGATACCTGCTCTCAGGCACTGGGATTCATCGGGTACATCACCTCCGGTGTGAACTCGAAGAACTCCGGGCTCTGCTCGGTCGGGTACTTCCTGCTGACCAATGTCTACGGGGCGTACCAGGTGAACGGGCACTTGCAGCTGCACGCCTCGGTGCTCAACCTGTTCAACAAGCAGCCGCCGATCGACGTGCAGACCTACGGTGGCGGTACTTACAGCTACCCGTATGATCCTGCTTTCGATCAGGCCGGTGCCGTGGGCCGGTTCTTCGAGGTGGGAGCGACCTACAACTTCTGATCCGGGACGGATCGAAGCAAACGGTGATGACTCCGGCGCGGCCACGAGGGCCGCGCCGGAGCCCGACTCAAAGCCCCGCCCCCGCGCGGGGCTTTTTTTTCAAGGCGCGCCCGGCAGGACCCCGCCGGCCCGTCGGATGACTGCCCGGTGCGAGGGGCGAACACAGCCTGTGGTCGGCATCCTCGCGAGTCGTCCGCAGCACAGACCCCGCGAGGGCGAGGATCCGCCCCTAGAGAATCGTCCAGGTCACGCCTACTGACAGCAGGTCCGGATGCTGGCCGAGGGCGTCGAAACGCTCGTATTCCCCGCGCACGGCCCAATTGCCGAAGCTCCATTGCACTCCGGCGCCGGCGGCGAAGGTCGTCTCGGTCGTGGAGAATCGACCGCTGAACCTGTCGTTGGGGCAGCCACCGGCGGTGCAAAGCGGCAGGCACGCCAAGCCGGGCGAGCAGGCGCTGCCCGAGGCGCTGAGGTCCGAGGTGAGACGGGCGACGCCGGCCTTCACATACACATCGAGCATGGGCACGGGGATGGGCAGGTAGAGCAGGCCAAAGGCCGCCTCCCCCTGCTGCGAGAGGTGTGCGCTGCCGAGGGTGCCGACTGCGGACAGGGACGGTGACACGCCGCCGCTGCCGAGGTGAAAGTAATCGAACTCCGCCCCGAGCAGATACAGGCCGCGCACACCGGCCATGAACTGAAAGGCGGTGTCGCCGCGATCGAAGTTGCCGAGCGCGCCGGGATGAGCGGGAATCAGGCCGGAATCCTTCGCCCGAAGGCTCGCATGTCCCACAGCCGCGCCGATGTACACATTGAGCAGGTCGGTCGCCGCATGGGCGGGGCGTAAGAGCGGCGCGATCAGAAGCGCGCCGAGTACCGGGAGGTAGCGGTATGTGCCGTTTGCCAAGATGAGGTCCTCGTGAGGCCAGTGACGCCGAATTTCGAGTCCGCCCGCTCGGGGGCACGCATCGCGGCGGCGATCCGTGCCGGGGAGAGGCTCGTCGGCTATCCCGACGAAAACGGATGAGCGGCCGTCGCGTTGACACCCTGAGCGCTGCCGGGTGGAAGCTGACATCGGACACGCGCGCTTCGGCAACTGTCGGGTTTTCGAGGCGGCTGCCGGGCGACATCGGCGGTCCGGATTCTGCCCGACCGGTGCAAATTCCGCCGGTCCGGTTTCGCAGACAACCAACATCCGCGAGGCAGCCGCGGAGCCGGACAGCACCCCGGTCGCTTCCGTGAAATATCGACTCCGCGACCTTGACTGGAGGGCCGCGCTTGCGCCGGCTCGGCGGCCGCCGCGCCGCTCACCGGCCTGTGCGCGCTTCCGGCCGCAGCGTTGTCGGTGATCGCTGGCGAGGCCGGCGCCCTTCCTTTTCGAGCTCATCGAGACACTCTCCGAGCAGCGCACCCGCCCGCTCGAGCGCCTCGGCGGACAATCCCGCGTAACCCAGCATCAGTCCCGGGCGCTGCGGCGGCCTGCGGTAGTAGGGATGTATGGGATACAGCCCCAGGCTGCGCGCGCTGCCGAGCTCGATCAGCCGGGCGAGCTGTGAGTATTCCACGGTCGCCAGCCACGCAACGAGGTGAGTTCCCGCGCGTGTCTCCTGCACGGCGATGCGCTCTCCGCCATGGCGCCGCAGCGAGTCGGTGAAGGCCGCGCGGCGATGCTCGAGCTCGACGAGGGTGCGTCGAAGGTGCTTGTCAAACTGGCGGCTCGTCATGAACGCGGCGAGGGCCGCCTGTTCCAGCGAGGGGTTGCCGAGATCGTCGAGCCGCTTGACGCTGAACAGGTCGTCACGGATGCCGGGAGGGCAGACGATGAAGCCGAGGCGCAGCGAAGGAAAGAGCGTCTTGGAAAATGTGCCTACGTAGATCACGCGGCCGGAGAGGTCCAGGGAGCGCAGGGCGGCGACCGGCCGCTCACGATGCTGAAGCTCGCAGTTGTAGTCGTCTTCGAGTATCCAGCTGCCCTGGCGGGCGGCGAAATCGAGCAGCTCCACGCGGCGCTCCAGGCTCATGATCACGCCGGACGGGAATTGGTCGGAAGGCGATACGCAGATCAACCGAGGCTTGTGGCGGGCCAGATCGGCCGTCACCATCCCATTCTCATCGGTGCGCACGCTGACGATGCGGGCCCCATGCGCCGTCAATGCCTGCATCAGATAGAGGTAATGCGGGTCCTCGATCGCGGCGGTATCGCCCTCGTCCAGTACGGCGCGCGCGGCGACCGTGATGGCCTGCTGGGTTCCGCCGACGATCAGAATGTCGTCCTCAGTGCATATCACGCCGCGACGGCGCGCCAGGTACTCGGCGATCGCCTTGCGCAACGGCAAAAACCCCCTCGAGTCGGGGTATCTCGGTCCGGCGACCCGTGCGGCGGCGCTGAGTTTGCGATTCCACGCTCGCATCACGTCCGGGCCGAACGGCGGGCTGGCATGCAGGTCGTAACGCAATCCGTCGCGCACTCGGCCGAGGGTGCCCGTTCCCAGCTTGCGCAGGCGGGCCGCGTAGCGCGATTGCGGTGGAGCAACCGCCACCGGTGAGGTGAGCCCGCGCGGCAGCCTGAGATCGGCCACTCGGGTCACGGAGCGCTCCTGCGAAGCCGTGAGCTGCTCGGCGCGCAGGATCTCGTAGGCGGTGAGGACGGTGTTGCGCGAGAGGCCCAGAGTGCGCGCCAGGGCGCGGGTGGCCGGCAGGCGCTCACCCGGGCGAAAGTGCCCTTCCAGGATGGCCCTTTTCAGGGCACGGGCGAGCTGCTCGTACCGCGCGCCGCGGCCGTCCAGCGGGTATGGGTTCAGCGGCATTCTGGCACCATCAGGCCCGGCGAATCTGGTTCTTTCGGGTACCAGCTTCGGGCGGTACGCTAGCACAAAGCGCGCTTCTCCCGGCGCGAAGATGACATGAGGCGGGGTGTCATGCGCAGCCAGGCAGGTACAGGCACGGTCCGCTTCGACCTTGCGGTCATCGGGCCGGGTCTCATCCGGCTCCCGAGCGGCCATCATGCAGTCGCAAGGCGGGCGATGCCCAAGTCTCCGTCGGGACGGGGGTTGGCCGCATATGCGAGCGGCGGGTCGGGTGGCAACGAGCCATGAGGGACATCACCCATCTCGGACGACACCTTTACGTTGTCGCGATCGCAGCGCTGGGTATCCAAGCGTGCCTGTGTGCCAAGGTGATTTTCGAGCTCGAGCCCGTACCGGCCTGGGTCCCGGGACAGACCGCGATCGCAAGTTTGACGGGCATCGCGCTGGTGGCGATCGCGACGGGACTGCTCCTGGAGCGCATCGCCCGCATTGCGGCGATCGCGCTGGCCGCCCTGCTGGTGCTCTGGGTCCTGGCACTGCACGTGCCATTGTTGATACCGGACCCGGCGCCGGATCTGTCCTTTGCCTTCGAGACCGTGGCGCTGGCGGCCATGGCCTGGGCGTTGGCGGTGGGACCGGCGAACGCGGGTGCGACGCAGAGCGCGCGGGCTGATGCGGCCGCAAGCCTTTGGTATGCGCGCGGTGCGATGAGCGCCTCGCTGATCGCCTTTTGCGCCGTCAACTTCATCTACACGCGGGGCATCGCCGCGATGATACCCGGGTGGATACCGGCGCACCGCTTTTGGGCCTACTTCACGGGCATCGCATCACTCGCTGCCGCAGTCAGCGTCATCAGCGGCGTGCAGGCTCGCCTGGCGCTTGTGCTGCTCGGGGTCATGTACGGCTCCTGGGTTCTGATCATCCATATCCCGTACCTCGCCGCACATCCGGACGATCGTGACATGTGGACGGATGGCTTCATCACGCTGGCGCTCGCGGGAGGCTCTTGGCTGCTGAGCGGTGCCATCCCCTGTCCGGCTCGGGCGGCCGAGCCAAAGGATGAGGAAGCGCGAGCACGAGCAGGACGGTGCTGACCGGCCGAGTTGGGGAGCCTCAGGTGACACCGGGCCCTGCCGCGCCTTCGGACAACCGGGCGGCGGGCGAGGGGGCTGCCGCATACCCGGGGCGCCGGACAGGGGTATAGTGAAATCGAGGGGTGGTGCGAGACGATGGCGACGTCGTTCCTGAAAGCCTTGTCGCGGATGCTCTGCCTGGCTGCTTTGCTGCCGGCGGCCGCGCTGGCCGCGCAGTCCTCCGCACCGGCGCCCCAGCGCGCCGGGCCGGATCACACGAGCTCACTGCGGACCGCGCCCACTCGGCTCGACCGCATCGGACAGGTCGTGGTGTCGGTGATGATCGACGGCAAGGGCCCCTTCCGTTTCCTGGTGGACACGGGAGCCGATGGCTCGATGATCTCCGCACGCCTGGCGCGCAAGCTCGGGCTGGTGTCGCCCAGGAACTCCGGCGAGCGGGTCGAGGGCACGACCGGCACCGAGCGCATGCCGTGGGTGAGGATTGCGCGGATGCGCATCGGCAGCATCGTCAAGACGGACGTGCGCATGCCGATCGCCCAAAGTCCGGTGATGACCGGGCTCGACGGCATTCTCGGCATGGCCGGATTCGGGCCGGTGCGGGTCGCGGTCGACTTTCAACACGATAAAGTCGCGATCGGCCCATCGCGCCGCAGCCCGATGTGGGGGTACCTCGACATCCGGGCGAGGCGCACCGCGGGCGGGCTGCTGGAGATTCCCGCGCGCGTCGGCGGAGTGAGATGCGAGGCGGTGATCGACACCGGAGCGGAGGAAACCCTCGGCAACTTCGCCTTGCGCAAGGCATTGCTTCGCAATGCCGCAAAGAAGGCCGCGCTCGCGGATGTCTACGGCGTGACCAAGCAGGTCTCCACCGGTGGCCTGGCGCACTCGCCCACGCTGCTTCTGGGGCCGGCCGCGATCCGCAACCTGACGATCGTGTACTCGGACATTCCCATCTTCAAGGTGTGGCGCCTCGACTCCCGTCCCGCCATCATCATCGGCATGAATGTGCTCGGCACCGTCGATGCGATGGTGCTCGATTACCCCCGCGCCCGCCTCTACCTGTTGCCGAAGCCGCCGCCGGGTCAGACCACCGTCAGGGAGAAGGATGTCTTTTTCCCTTGGCTCGGCGGCAGCTGAGGCTCCTGGGGACATCTGAGGGCGCTCGGTCCGGGGGGCGACTCACTCTGACAGGCGCCGATAGATCTGCACGTATTTCTCCGCCTGCCGTCCCCAGGAGAAATCCCTCGTCATGCCGTTGTGCATCATTCGCCGCCACTCGGCGGGCTCGGCGTACAGGTCGAGCGCGGTGTTCAGGGCCCATTCGAGCGCCGGAGGGTCGAAATCGTTGAACACGATGCCCGTTCCGGTCCCCGTGGCGCGATCGTAGTGCTCGACCGAGTCGGCGAGGCCGCCGGTGCGTCGCACGACGGGTACCGTGCCGTAGCGCAGGCTGTACATCTGGTTGAGTCCGCACGGCTCGTACCGCGAAGGCATGAGGAACAGATCGGATGCCGCCTCGATCCAGTGCGCCAGCTCGTCGTCGTATGCCTGCTGAAAGACCACACGGCCCGGGAACCGTCCCGCCAGCTCGGCGAAGAACCGCTCGTACGGCGCATCGCCCGTGCCCAGGACGACGAGCGCAAGATCACGACTTGAGAGCACCCGTGGCAACGTTTCGAACATCAGATCGATGCCTTTCTGGGCGGCGAGCCGGCTGACGATGCCCGCCAGCGCGGTCGTCACCGGCACCTGAAAGCCCATGCGATCGAGGAAGGCGCGCTTCAGATCCGTCTTGACCTGAAGGTGATCCGGATCGAAGTGCTTCGGCAGGTGGCGATCACAGCGGGGGTCCCAGACGGCATAGTCCACGCCATTGAGGATGCCGGTGAGGACGTCCTGGCGCATGAGCAGCGAATCCTGCAAGCCCATGCCGCACTGGGCGGTGCAGATCTCCTGCGCGTGCGTGGGGCTCACCGTGGTGAGGGCATCCGCATACAGAATGCCCTGGCGCAGCGGGTTGATCCGGCCGGCGTGCAGATCATCCTGGTGCAGGAGGTGAGTGCGGCTTGCGAGTCCCAGGTCGGCAACCGCACGGGCGTCGAAAGTCCCCTGGTAGCCGATGTTGTGGATGGTGAGCACCGTGCGGGTGTGCGCGAACAACGGCTCCATCTGGAATTGCGTCTTCAGGAACAGCGGCCCGAACGCCGTGTGCCAATCGTTGCAGTGCAGGATCCGCGGCGACCATTGCATCCGCTGACAGGCGATGAGCACGGCGCGTGTGAAGGCGAGGAATCGCAGGTGCTCGTCCGGGTCGGTCGTGTAAAGCGTCGGGCGGTCGTAGAGCACCGGGCAGTCGATCAGGTACACCGGCGCCCCGCAGTCGGGCAGCAGCGTCCGGGCGACCGAGAATTCGTAGTGATGGGGTCCGACCTGCAGCGCGATCCGCTGCAGCCCCTCGACCGGGTGCGGCGCGAAGCGCCAGCGGTCGATCGCGCCGTAAAGCGGCGTGAACAGCCGCGCATCGTGACCGGCCGCGTGCAGGCACTGGGTGAGAGCGCCGGCCACGTCGGCCAGGCCCCCGGTCTTGGACAGCGGGGCGACTTCCGAGGCGAGGAGGGCGACGCTCGGCTTCATGCCCGTGGCGGCCGGTTTATCATGGTGGGGATGCGTCATTTTCTGATTGGACTCGTGCTCGCGCTGCTGCTGGTGGTCTCGATCGGTATCGGGATTGCCGTGGCCCGCTGGCCGTTGTGGTAGGCGTGGCAGTCTACCGGAGCCGGACCCCCGGTACCTGAGCGTCCGGGACGGCCGTGTCAACTCCCTCGGGAGTGACTTAACTAATTGATAATTATGAATATTATACTTGGCGCAATCGGCCGCGGCGACGCCCGCTGGTAGAATGGGCGCCGTCCGGAGGGTTTTCCGGGTGTTTCTCGAGGACCCGACTTCGGGCCCGCACCCGCAAGCCCATGGTCAGCTCCATGTCCACTTCCCCCTCCAAACAGCTCGAACAGGAATTCAAGAAGCTCCATGCCTTTCGCGGCGCCATGTCGGTGCTGCGCTGGGATGCCGCGGTCATGATGCCGCGCGGCAGCGCGGATGTTCGCGGCGAGCAGCTGGCGGCGCTGGAGACCGAGCACCACACCATGCTCACCGCGCCGCGGATCAGCCGGCTGCTCGACCGCGCGCAGGCGAACACCCAGGGGCTGCAGGACTGGCAGATCGCCAACTTGCGCGAGATGCGCCGCCAGCGTGACCACGCCATCGCCACCCCGGTGTCGCTCGTCTCGCGTCTGGCCAAGATCGTCTCCCGCGCCGAGGTCTGCTGGTTCGAGGCGCGCGCGCAGGGCCGGTTCGATCTGTTCGCGCCGATGTTGACCGAGGTGGTTCACCTGGTGAGGGACAAGGCCGCCCTGCTGGGCCAGGCGCTGAACCTCGCCCCGTACGACGCGCTGGTCGATGAGTTCAGCCCCGGCATCACCACGGCCGACATCGACGCCATGTTCAAGGCGCTCTCCCGGCGCTTGCCGTCGCTGATCCGCGAGACCATCCTCGCGCAGGAAAGCCGCCCCCTGCGGCCGCTCACCGGCAAATTCCCGTTCGCCAAGCAGCGCTCCCTCATCGTCGAGGTCATGAAGCAGGTCGGCTTTCCCTTCGAGCGAGGCCGGTTGGACGAGAGCGAGCATCCGTTCACCGAGGGGGTTCCCGGCGACATCCGCGTGACCACGCGCCTCGATCCCAACGATCCGTTCACGGGACTGCTGGGCGCCCTGCACGAGACCGGCCACGCCATGTACGATCTGGGTCTGCCGCAGGACTGGCGCGATCAGCCCGTGGGGCGTGACCGCGGCATGGCGCTCGAGGAAAGCCAGTCGCTGCTCACCGAGATGATCGTCTGCCGCAGCCGGCCCTTCGTGCGCTACGTGCAGCCGCTGCTCGCGAAGCATTTCGGGGTGAGTGGTCCGGAGTGGGACGTCGAGAACATTTATGCCCGCCTGACGCGGGTTCAGCGCAGTCTGATCCGCGTGGACGCGGATGAGCTCACCTACCCGTTGCACATCATGCTGCGCTATGAATTGGAAAAGCACCTGCTGAGCGGCGAGCTGGCGGTGCGCGATCTGCCGCAGGCCTGGAATGAGGGCATGGAGGATCGGCTGGGAATCCGGCCGACGAATGACACCGAGGGGTGCCTTCAGGACGTTCATTGGGCCGTCGGCTCGATCGGCTATTTCCCTTCGTACGCGCTCGGAGCGGTGATCGCGGGCCAGCTTTACGAGAGCCTGCGCAACGATGTGCCGGCACTCGACGAGCAGCTCGCCCACGGAGAGTTCTCGGGGCTGCTCGGCTGGTTGCGCGAGCATGTGCACGGCCTCGGAGCGAAGGTGCCGGTGCAGGATCTGCTGCGCGCGGCGACCGGCAAGGCGCTGTCGGCCGCCGCTTTCATCCGCTACGTCGAGGCCAAGTACCTGGAAACGGCGGCCAGCGAGGCGGCGTAGGTGAGGCAGCGAGCCACACAGTCGCGGACGCTCACGCGCC
>JAJZLX010000124.1:0-8411 GCA_021850555.1 Pseudomonadota bacterium
GTCCAGCTCTTCGACATCGTCGTCGCAGGCTGCGGGCTCCGTCGTGCTCTCTTCATCGAGCTACACGGTCTCCCAGGGGGCCGGTACCCTGAAGGTGACCGTCGATCGGAGTGGCGGCTCGAATGGCTCCATCAGTGTCTATTACGCCACCAGCGACGGGAGCGCCGTAGCGGGCGCGGATTACACGGCCACGTCCGGCACGCTACAATGGCCGAGCGGTAACTCATCGGCGAAGACCGTGCTCATACCCATCAGCAACGTCACTCCGTTCGCAGGGGACAAGACGTTCACGCTTACCCTGTCTGAGGCCTCCGGTGGAGCGACGCTCGGCAGCCCGAGCAGCGCGACCGTGACGATCAGCGGCACGAGCGGACAGTCGTCACTGCCTTCGGCGCCAACCGGGCTGGTGCTGGTCAACCAGGGCGGCCCCAATGTTTCCGACGCTTGGCAAGCTTGGTTGAACGAGCTGACCAATTATCAAGCGATCCAATGGCAGGCGGCCGTGGCAGGCAACTATCCTGTCTCCTACTACGAGGTCTACCGAAACGGCATTGCGTATGCGAAGGTATCGGCACCGACTGAGTTCAAGGGATATATCGCCGGCACCACATTGACGGTGACCTCCGTAATCTCCGGCACCGTCATCCAGGGAACGCGCTACAGTGGCACAGGTGTGGCGGCGGGCACGATGATCGATGCCCCGCAGCTGAGCGGAACATCTGGCGCGGCCGGCACCTATCAGGTCAATGTGTCCCAGTCCGTGGGTAGCGTCGGCGCTCCGGTCACGTTCAGCGCCTGGCAATTCATCGACACGGGGGCCACGGACAGCAACGATCCGGAGTTTAACACGCCGACCACGACGTACTCTTACGCGGTCGCCGCAGTGGATGCCCAGGGCCAGGAGAGTCCGCTGACTTCGCAGTACACGGCGTACGGATACCGGAACGGCTACTCCAACTGGAGCGACTACAATTTCGATTACGGCGGTGCGGTTGCCACCTGGGACAGCGTCAATGGCAACCCTCAGGGCTCAGCGTTTGATATCGAGGCGGATGCCAGCGCCGGTGGCGGCTTTCTCTTCGTCGCGGGCGCTCCCCAGTCTCCGGAGGACGAAATTTCCATCGGAGCATTCAAGTCTTTCACGATCGACATCAATCCCGGATCTACGGTCGGCTACAAACTTCCCTTGAGCCTCTACACGCGCTTGCCGCCCGGGGATGTGGCGCATTGGATGTCGATCCCCGACATCTTCGCCTACGGCCCTGCTCCCGTCCCGAATACCTGGGCGACGTACAAGGTTCCGCTGGAAAAGCTCGGCATCGGCACTTGCACCTTCACCGGCTCGATCTCGGGCACGACGCTGACGGTGACGTCCATCGACTCCGGTCCCGCGATCGTGGACGCGGGGGGGTTCGTGACGGGGCCCGGGGTGCCGGCTGGCACCTATATCACCGCCTACGGACAGAATGGGCCGATCGGGACCTTCACGGTGGCAGGGCCAGGGATCAGCTCTTCGACGAGTGTGCCGAGCGAGACGATGACCTACCAGCGTGAGACCTTCTACAAGGCGGATATGCAGCCGAGCAGCGGTGTGATTCTGTACATGAACAACTTCGGCTTCACGACCAACTGACGCTGGCCGGCGACTCGCGCGCACCGTCCCAGAGCCGTATGGCCTCTCGTCAAGCCGGCAACTACGGCTTAGCCACTGTGAAATGGCCTCCGTCGACCGGCGGTCGCGCAAGCCTATCCGAGCGCGTATCAAAGAGCTCACGCCGAGCACTTCATTTTTTTTCTGACTAATCTGATATATGGACTCCCCCTGCGTTGCAAGAGCGTGTTCGCTTCTGGATCCAGGATCGGACTGCGGACGATATATCCGGCCTCTGGTTGCCTCCGTCGAGGCGGGCCCTGATGACGATTCGCTCGCAGGAGCCTCATGAAGTTCTCGGTGTCTCGGCCACCGTTCAGACTATCAGGCTCTTCCTGCGTCGGTCTGACCTGTTTCCATCAGCTTGTACGCTCTCGCAATTCCTGGTGGGTCGTACCTCCTCGATCTCGACTGCGGATTTGCTCCGGTGCTCGGCCTACGTCAGGCCGTGGCTGCCGTGAGCTCCGCGGGTCGATATTCAGTTCCATGCGCCAAGATCGCCCAGGCGATGCGCGCGTGCTTGGCAGCGAGCGCGACGGCAGCGACATTCACGTGCCGGCGCTCCTTCAGCCGCCGCGCCCACTCGCTTTTGGCGTCGGTCTTCTTGTCGACGACGCGCAGGTAGGCTCGGGCGCCATGCACCAGGAGCGTGCGAAGGTACCCATCGCCCTGGCGAGTAATTTGCCCAAGGCGCCCCTTGCCGCCAGTCGAGTGCTGCCGGGGCGTAATGCCCAGCCAGGCGGCAAAGCCTCGCCCATTCTTGAACACGTGCGCATCGCCCACCGTGGCGACCAAGGCGGTCGCGGTCTGCGGCCCGATCGCCTCGATCCGCATCAGCCGGCGCGCCGGCTCGCTGGCCTCGGCCAGAGCGCGGATCTTGCTGTCGTAGGCGCGGATGTGCCCGTCGAGCTCCCGCAACTGCTCGAGCAGTCCAAAGAGCACCTCGCGCGCGAGGTCGGTCAAGGTGTTCTCCGCATCCTCGAGGATACCGGGCAGCTCGCGGCGCAGCCGCGCCACACCCTTGGGTACCGCAATCCCGAACTCGCCCAAGAGACCGCGGATCTGGTTCACCTGAGCGGTGCGGTTGGCCATCGTGAGCGTGCGGGCCCGGTGCACCATCAGCACCGACTGCTGCTCCTCGCTCTTGATCGCCACGAAGCGCATGTTCGGTCGCCCGACGGCCTCACAGATCGCCTCAGCGTCGTTGGCATCGTTCTTGCCCCGCTTGCGGTAGGCCGCCACGTACTGCGGCGCCATCAGCTTCACCGTATGCCCGAGCTTGGTCAGCTCGCGAGCCCAGTAGTGCGCGGTGCTACACGCCTCGATCCCAATCAGACACGGCGGCAGCTGCGCGAAGTACTCCAGCACCTTCGCACGCGCCAGCGTCTTGCGCGCCTTGACTGCCCCGTGCTCGTTTACGCCATGCACCTGGAAAACCACCTTCGCAATGTCAAGGCCCATTCGTGTAATCTTCATCTTGACTCCCCCTGCTCTGTGATTGAACGAACTACAGTCTTCAATCTGGCACATCCGATGCCGTAAGGGCAGGGGGAGTCCATGTCATGAAGTTCTTCCCCGCGTCTGAGCCGACGGTAGTCAGCAGATCTCGCATTTTCTAGGGTTTCGAAGCGCAGGCTTGGGCGTGTTTTTGTCGCAAAATGTAGTCACTAATACTATTGCAATCACTTCTCAGATCAGCTATATTCCGTGGCATGTCGCAAAGAGGAGGCGCGGTTCACGTCGTCACCACACGGCGCCACTACAAAGGCCGGGTGTACGCCACGCATCTGCTGCGGCGCTCCTATCGCGAGGGGGCGCAGGTCAAGAACGAGACTGTTGGCAACCTCTCCCATCTTCCCGAGCCGCTGATCGAGGTGATCCGCCGCGCGTTGCGCGGGGAGACGTTCGTACCGATCGGTGAGCGGCTGCAGATCGTGCGCTCCAAGCCCCACGGACAGGTGCAGGCGGTGCGCGCGGCGATGCAGCGGTTGGGCTTTGAGTCCTTGATCGCCTCGCGGGGCAGTCCCGAGCGCGATCGGGTGTGTGCGCTGGTGGCCGCGCGGGTGCTCGCCCCGCATACGAAACTTGCGACCACGCGCTGGTGGCACACGACGACACTCGCCGAGGAGTACGGGGTCGAGGCGGCCGACGAGAACGACCTCTATAGCGCGATGGACTGGCTACTCGAACGCCAGGGGCAGATCGAGCGCAAGCTCGCCGCACGACATCTGAGCGAGGGGGCGCTGGCGCTCTATGACCTCTCATCGAGCTATTTCGAAGGCACGCACTGTCCGCTGGCGAAGCTCGGCCATGATCGGGATGGGAAGAAGCACAAGCTCCAGGTCAACTATGGGCTGCTGACGAGCCAGGCGGGCTGTCCCGTGGCGGTGTCGGTCTACGAGGGCAACACGGGGGATGCCAAGACGCTGATGCCGCAGGTCGCGAAGCTGCGCGAGGAGTATGGACTTAAGCAGGTGGTGTTGGTGGGCGATCGGGGCATGATCTCCCACAAGGCGATCCAGGAGTTGCGTGACCTCGAGGGGCTTTCCTGGATCACGGCGCTCAAGAGCACGCAGATCCGCACGCTCGTGGAAGGGGAGGTGCTGCAGCTTGGATTTTTTGATGAGCGCAATCTGGTGGAGATAAGCCATCCCGATTACCCGGGCGAGCGGCTCATTGCCTGTCGGAATCCTGAGCTGGCGAAGCTGCGCAGCCATAAGCGCCAGGCGTTATTGGAAGCGACGCGCAAGGAGCTCGATAAAGTGCGCGCGAGCGTTGCAGCGGGGCGGCTGAAGGGCAACGACAAGATCGGCGTGCGCGTCGGACGCGTGGTCAACAAGTACAAGGTTGCCAAGCACTTCGAGCTCACGATCGAGGAGCAGCGCTTCGAGTTCAAGCTCCTCGATGAGCAGATCGCCGCCGAGGCGGCGCTCGATGGCATCTATGTGATCCGCACCGCAGTCCCGAAGAGGCGCATGTCAGCGGCCGATGCAGTCAGAAACTACAAGGCGCTCGCGAACGTTGAGCGCGCGTTCCGTTCGCTCAAGACCGTGGACCTGAAAGTGCGTCCGATCCACCATCGGCTCGAGGATCGTGTGCGCGCCCACATCTTCCTGTGCATGCTCGCCTACTATGTCGAGTGGCACATGCTCGAGGCCTGGCGGCCGCTGCTCTTCGCCGATGAAGATCAGGCGGCAAAAGCCGATCGCGACCCGGTGGCGCCCGCCGAGCGTTCCGAGGAGGCGTTACAGAAGGTTCTCACGCACACTCTCCCCGACGGCACTCCGGCACACAGCTTCCGCACCCTGCTCGAGGATCTCTCGACCATCGTGCGCAACACCTGCCGCACCCCCGGACCTGTCGAGCGCTCCGGCACCTTCGACCTCATCACCACGCCCACCGCAAAACAGCGCCGCGCCCTGGAGTTGATCGACACGATCGTCGTGTAGACAGAAACCCTGCGCTCTCGCCGACCCTATGTCAGCGAAATCAAAGGGAAAAACTGTCCGGCGCGAGCATGAACTTCAGCCTAGCATGCGTTCACAGTTCCCACCCCGGCTGTTTGGGCAACAGCCTGCTGCCGACACCGCCGAAGCTCCCGCGTCGATCCCGCCCCGAACCGCTCGACAAAAAGTTTCGACCCAGTCGCCAGGGACAGGGATGCAAGTCCACACGCCCCGGATCGCGCAACGTACACGCCAAGTCGCGCACCGCTATGGGCGCATCCGTCCGGAGAAACGCCTCGCAGTCGTTTCGGTATTGCGCCGCCCGACGGGCGCGCGGCCTGCCTACTTTGCGCCCGGCTTCGACTTGCCGGCCAGTGAATGCACGTAGGCAACCAACTCCCAGATCTTGTGCTTGGAAAACGACCACTTCCATGGTGGCATCGACTGGCCACCCACGACCCGACCATTGGAAATCGTAAGGTACAGATACGTCAGGGTGAGACCTTTGCGCCCCTTCAGGCGCGGCCCGCGGCCGCCGGTTCCCTCGAACCCGTGACAGTAGGCGCAGGTCGACGCGAACGTCCGTTCACCGGCGGCGATCACCTTCGGATCGTGGATGTTAACCAACGGCTGAAAGTGTTCGCTCAGAAACGCCGGTGTGGTGCCGTTTCCGGTCTGCCCCTCGACCGACCCCAAGGCGAAGCGGCCGAGCATACCGAGCCCCACCAGGCACGCGACTCCGGCTCCCACCAGCACCGTCCGCGAGTGCGTACCTGAATTCAACACACGACTACGGTTCAAACCCCGATCCTCCTATAAAATCCTCGCTTCTCCAAAACGGAACCCAGTCGGCGCCGTGGCGCCGACCGGGAATCCGTACTCGTTCAGCCTCTCATCGGTTGAGCGAGAATACCACGATCGCCGAACCCGCCTGCAGCTTGGTGATGGACGGGAATGCACTCGCCATGAAGCCCGGCGCCAGCGAGCCAAAGCCGCTCGTCACGGCAATGTACTGCTTGCCGTTGACCGAGTAGCTCACGATGCCGCCACGCACACCCGAACCGACGTTGAAGTGCCACAGTTGCTGGCCCGTCCTCGCATCATACGCGTGAACAATACCCTCCGGATCGCCGTTGAAGACCAGTCCGCCCGCAGTCGTCAGCACATCGCCGAGCCCCGGAATCGGGTAGACGATCTTCCACGCCACCTTGCCGGTGAACGGATTGAGCGCCTCGAGCCAGCCCCTGGCCGGCCGTCCCGGCGGATGGACCGCCTGCAGGCTCGACACACCGAGGTACAGACCGGTGATACCGATGGACTTCGGATTCTGCTTCGCGGGAACGGCATCCTCGCACACGTCCATGGTATTGAGGTACCACAGTCCGGTCTGCGGATTGTAGGCCCCCGGATTCCAGCTGGAGGCACCGATCAGGTACGGACAGATCAGGGTCTGCTTGCCCGGGGGCAAATTCCCCATCTCCCCGATCAATCGCCCTGTCTTCGGATTGATGCTCTTGACCCAGGTGTAGTCATGGAGCACCGACCAGACATTCCGCAGCTTGCCGTTTTTGGCATCCATCACCCACACGAACCCGTTCTTGTTCTCGTGGACCATTTCCAGACGGCCGTCGTGGTTGATGAACAGTGGGTCGTACACCGAGTCGAAGTCAAAGTGATCGTGGGGGACCTCCTGCCGATACCACTTGATGTGTCCAGTCTGCGGATCGAGCGCCAGGACGCTCGACGAGTACAGGTTGTTGCCGTGGCGGTGATTGTAATAAAAATCCGGCGCCGCGTTACCCACACCGATGTACGCGGTGTTGGTCTTCGGATCGTATTCGCCGACGTTCCAAGCCTGCGAACCGCCGACCTTCCATGTGTTGTCGGGCCAACTGGCCGGATCCGCCTTCGTCGTGAACAGCTTCCACATCAGCTTGCCGGTAAGCGCGTTGACGCCGAAGATCGTACCGCGAGTCGGCTGATCGCCTCCCGTCGTGCCTCCGATCAGCACGTCACCGGCCAGCATCGGCGTTGACGAAAACACGCAACCGTAACATTTTTTTAGATCTGTCAGCTGCGTCGACCACACCCGCTTGCCCGTCTTCTGGTTGATCGCCACAACCCTACCGTCCAACGTCCCAAGGTAGACGAAGCCGTGACCCAGAGTGATGTTGCGGCTCTGATGATCATAGAAGCTCGCCGCATGAATCGGCGCCAAGTGCGGTTGGTAATGCCAGATCACCTTGCCGGTGACCGCATTCAGCGCGTACACGTTGTTGTCCGGTGCAACGTAGTACATTACGCCGTTCTCGACCAGTGGTGTCGACAGCAACCCGTTCGTGACGTCGCCGGACTGCTGAATCCATGCGACGTGCAGGTGCTTGACGTTCGACGTGTTGATCTGGCCAAGCGGGCTGTACCGCCACCCGTTCCAGGTGCGATTGTACTGCGTCCAGTTATCCGGATTGGCGCTCGCGACGCTTAGCATATTCGCCCGCGCCTGCGAGACCCCCACTCCGAAAAGTGACAAAGCCAGGACGCCGGCCAGCGGCGCAGCGCGGACCCTGGTTCCTTTAAACGGCTTAAGATTCATCATGTTTACTCCAGTTTCCTTAATTACTGTTCCAACGTTATTTCAACTAGACCAACCGTCTGGCGTCGCCGTACAGTTGCGGACCAGACACACCGACTACAACCGTTTCACCCGCTGTGAAGGTGCAAACCGGGCAGTGGGGTCCCTTTGTACCTGATGAATGCAGCGCTGCCACTCCTCTTTTACATTCACTGTTGAGCAACTGATCACGGTCGTCGCTCGAAGTGGCTGTTGCGCGAACGCTTGCGGTCCTGCGCCGCGATAACGACCGCCTCATGACGCAAATAAGCCACGATCTCGTGAATCTGCCGTGGAGTCAGTACCCGCCCCCACGATGGCATTTCCGTACCGGGACGTCCATTGGTTATCGTTGCGAACATGAGCGCAGCGTGGTTTCCTCCCCCCGGCGCCCAAGCACCGCGCACAAGGGTCGGGCATTTTCCACCGATGCCCCTCTGATTGTGGCACATCTGGCAATTGCGATTGAAAAGCGTCCTGCCCTTGATGATTGCCGCCCGCGAGCCCACACCGCTCCCGGTGCCGGCCGACGCCGTCAAGGACGCCTCATTCGCATGCACCTCACACGTCATCGCGCCAGCGAGCAGCGCCAACACTACGACTTGAACCGCGAGTGCGACCAGTAAGGTGCCGCAACAGCGACGATGGCCGTTCCTCAGCGCTGCGCCACTTCGGCGATCCGCATGTTTCTCCGACGGCGTAA
>JAJZLX010000124.1:8421-9235 GCA_021850555.1 Pseudomonadota bacterium
GCTCGGTTTCATTCAGACGCATAACCAACATTGTCGACCTCAGATATCGCGTATATTCCAGATCGGACAGGCCCGGGAGCGCTCGTCGGCTGCTCGCCGCTCTCGAGCGGACCGGCGAACGCCCCCGCCCGTCATCTCTTCAGCGCGAACACCATCATGCCGCCCCCGCGGTTGTGGGTCTTCATGAACTGGGGATACTCAAGCGGCCAAAGGCTGCCGCCGCCGGGCCCATAGACGATTGCGACATACTGCTTGTCGCCCGCCGTGAATGTGGTGGGATTACCGTGGATGCCGGTTCCGACCTGGAAACGCCAGAGCGTCTCGCCGGTATCGGCTCGCATCGCCTTGAAATACCCTTCCGCATCCCCCGAAAAGACCAGCCCGCCCGCGGTCGCAAGCACTCCGCTCGTGGCCGGCGTGCTCTGTGGATGCGTCCACACCAATTGACCGGTGGTCGCATTGAACGCCTTGATTCCGCCCGTGTACGCGTTTGCCTCCAATACGTTTGAGGCCAGATACCACTGACCGCTTTTCCATTGTTCTTCGCGCGCCTCGATATTCATTGAACCATCAATGTACGGCACGTAGACAAGCCCGGTCAGGGGACTATAGGCCGGCGGATGCCACTCCTCGCCACCGTCGAGAATCGGCTTGATGTCCTTGACAAGAACACCTGCGCGCGGCACCTTCGCTGGATTGACCTCCGGCCGACAGTTGCGGCCGAATTTCTTCACCCAGTTCACCTGTGCGATCGGCACCACCCAGTTGCACTTTCCCGTGTAGCGGTCGATCGAGTAGAGGAAACCGTTCCGAT
>JAJZLX010000734.1:0-5570 GCA_021850555.1 Pseudomonadota bacterium
GTCTCGAACAGGCCCATCTGCCGGGCCGGCGAGAGCCCCCCGAGCACCACCCCCAGCAGGCGCAGTTTGGCACCACGGTGCTCGGCCAGCCAGCGCCGCAACAGATCCCGGGCCACGTCGCGGATCATGCGCTCCGCCTGCGTCGGCGGGGCGATCGCCTGCTGCCGCGTGAACGTGGTGAAGTCGTGGCAGCGGATCTTCACGCCGATCCGGGCCGTCATCAGTCCTTTGTGGCGCAGCCGCTGGCAGGCGGTTTGCGCCAGGCTGCACAGGTGGGTGTCGAGCGCCCGCGGATCCTGAAGGTCGCGTGCAAAGGTATCTTCGGCGCTGAGTGACTTTTCTTCCAGATCCGTCAGTACCGGCCGCTCATCCACACCGGCGGCTCGTTCGCGCATACGAGAGGCGTCCCGCCCGAACAGCTGCCACAGCAGCGTATCCGGCGCGCCGCGCAATTGCCCGAGCGTGCGCACTCCAGCCGCCTCGACTTTCTCGCCGAGCTTGCGCCCGAGGCCGGGCAGCCGCCGGACCGACAACGGATCGAGGACCTCGCGGACGCGTTCGGCCGGCACGACGGTCAGTCCATCCGGCTTCTCGAGATCGGAGGCGATCTTCGCGACCAGCTTGTTGGTCGCTACGCCAACGGAGGCGGTCAGTCCGGTACGTGAGCGAATCTCGTCCTTGATGCGCCGGGCGATGGCCGGCGGCTTCCCGAGCAACGCGATGCTGCCGCTCACATCGAGAAACGCCTCGTCGAGCGACAAGCCCTGAACCAGCGGCGTGATCTCATGGAACACCGCGAACACCTGCCGCGAGACTTCCCGGTAGCGCGTCATGTGCGGGGGAACGCATATCGCCGCCGGACACAGCCGTAGCGCCGTGCTCATCGGCATGGCCGAGCGCACGCCGAACCGGCGGACCTCGTAGCTGGCCGCCGCGACGACGCCGCGAGGGCCGGCATGTCCGACCACCACGGGCTTGCCGGCAAGCTCCGGCCGGTCATGCTGCTCCACGGACGCGAAAAACGCGTCCATGTCGACATGCAAAATGGCGCGGATCATGGCGGAGGGGTCGGGCGCGCGGCACTCAGAGCGTGAGGAAACCGTAGGTTGCGACAACCGCGAACAGCAACGCAAACGCGGTCAGGTAGCCCAGCGAGATCACGACGAGCTTTGCGAGGGTGCGCCCCCGGCTGTCCCGATACACACGCCGCATCGCCAGGTAGAAGTAAACCAGCGTGTACGTGAATCGGCATGCGTCAGGTCCTCGGTGGCTTCCTGAATGAAATGCCGCAAGGAGCGCACCGGGTGCGCGTGATAGCGCTGTCCGCACGCGCTGCAGAACGGTCCGGTGAGAATCGTTCCGCAATTGGCGCAGGCGCAGCCCGGCGGGATCTCCGGTCCGCCCGTGGCCGCAGTTGCGGCGGCGTGTCCGCAGATGCTGTTCACGCGGGCCGGGCCGGCGCGCCGGCGCGCGGCGGCTGCGGGTTCGCCTGCCTGCCGAGCTCGTGCGGGGCGAAGTCATCGACATGAATGAGATTCATGACCTTGCGGTCGTACTCGTGCAGGGCCTGTGCCTCGGTCGCGGTGAGGATTCCGGCCGCGAGCGCCTGGTCGATTTGCCCGGGCAGGTCCAGCGCGGTGATTCGTCCGGTCTTGACGCCCTCGACACGAATGCGCTTTTCGATGGGCTCCATCTGGATGGCGAGCGCCAGAGCCTCGCCGAGCAGGCCCAGAGGATTGTCCGGCTGGACGGTCGTGTAGATGAACTGGCCCAGCCGCTCGCGCGCTTCGCTCGGCTGCGTGAGTCGCTCGGCGACTTGCCGGCCGAGCCGGTCGGATGGCGACGAATAATGCCGGCCGCGCGGAAAGACCACCACCCACATCAGCCCCGCGAGCAGGCGGTTCGGGAAGTTGCGCAGGAACCCGTGCAGCTGCTCCTGGGCGTGATACAACAGATTGCGGCAGGCCCACTCGACGATGGGCAGGTCCTCGGCCGGTCGGCCCTGATTCTCGTGATGCTTCAGCACCATCGAGGCCAGGTACATCGCCGACAGCACATCGCCGAGCCGCGCCGAGAGATTCTCTTTCTTCTTCAAGTATCCGCCGAGCGTCAGCATTGCCACATCCACCGTGAAGGCGAACGAGGCGCTGAAGCGTACGATGTGCTGGTAGTAGCGCGCGGTCGGGCCGCTGACCGGCGAGCGGGTGAAACGCGCGTGGGTCAGTGCCATGACGAGCGATCGCACCGCGTTGGAGATCGTGAAGCCGCTGTGACCGAACAGGGCGCGATCGAACTCCTCGATGCCGCGTACGTGGTCCGGATTACGGGCCGCGTTCATCTCGCGCAGTACGAACGGATGACAGCGGACCGCGCCCTGCCCGAAAATGATCAAACTGCGGGTCAGCAGGTTGGCGCCTTCGACCGTGATCGCCACCGGTACACACTGGTGGCCGCGCGCCAGATAGTTCTTCGGACCGAGGCAGATGCCTTTGCCGCCGTGCACGTCCATGGCGTCGTTGGCGACTTGCCGCCCCATCTCGGTGACGTGGTACTTGAGCATTGCCGAGGGAACCGAGGGCTTCTCGCCCCCGTCGATTGCGCCGGCGGTGACCGAGCGCGCCGCATCCATCGTGTACGTAAGCCCGGCCATGCGCGCGAGCACCGCCTCGACGCCCTCGAACCGCCCCACCGGCATGTTGAATTGCCGGCGGATGCGGGCGTATGCGCCGCTCGCCCATACCCCGGCCTTGGCGCCGCCCGTGGCGTTGGACGGCAGCGAGATGCACCGCCCGACCGAAAGTTGCTCCACCAGCATGCGCCAGCCGGTGCCGGCCATCTTCGGGCCGCCGATGATGAAGTCGAGCGGCACGAATACATCATGTCCCTGGATCGGGCCGTTCTGGAACGGGATGTTGACGGGAAAGTGCCGCCGGCCGATGCTGATGCCGGGTATGTCGCGCGGGATCAACGCGCAGGTGATGCCCACATCAACCGGTCCGCCCAGGAGCTGTTCCGGATCGAACAGCCGGAAAGCCAGTCCGATGACCGTGGCAATCGGCGCCAGAGTTATGTAGCGCTTGGAGAAGTTGAGCCGCATCCCGAGCACGTCCTGGCCTTGCCATGTACCCCGGCAGACGACGCCGGTGTCCGGGATGGAGGCGGCGTCGGAGCCGGCGCGCGGTCCCGTGAGAGCGAAGCACGGCACTTCCTCGCCGCGCGCCAGGCGCGGCAGATAGTAGTTCTTCTGCTCGTCGGTACCGTAATGATTGAGTAACTCGGCGGGGCCGAGCGAATTCGGCACCGCGATGGTGGAGGATGCGGTCGTGCTGCGGCTGGCGACCTTGGTGAGCACGCACGAGTGCGCGTAGGCGGAGAACTCCAGTCCGCCGTAGCGCTTTGGAATGATCATCGCGAAGAACCCGCGCGACTTGATGAAATCCCACACCTGCGCAGGCAGGTCGCCGATTTCATGCGTGATTGCCCAGTCATCGAGCATCTCGCAGAGCTGTTCGCATGGTCCGTCGAGGAACGCCTGCTCCTCGGCGCTCAGGCGCGGCGGTCGGGCGGTGAGCAGCTTCGACCAGTTGGGCGCGCCGGTGAACAGCTCTCCATCCCACCAGACCGTGCCGGCTTCGAGCGCCTCACGCTCGGTTTGCGACATTGGCGGCAGCAGCCTGCGGTAGGTCCGCATGAAGGGGCGCGTGATCAGCGCCTTGCGCAGCCAGCGCACGTTCAGCAGCCACAACGCCCCCAGCGACAGCCACAGAAACCCCTTCCATGTGGCACCCGCCGCGCTGTTCGCGCCGAAGTAGCTGTACGCGATCAGCAGCACGGTGAACGTGGCGGTGAAGGCCAGCAGCGACAGCCGCCGGTAGGCCAGGTAGAGCACGGCGGCGATAAACAGGAGGGTGATGATGCCCCCCGCCTGGGTCACGGCATACGCGATGGCCGCGGCCGCAATCAACGCGAGGAGTGCACCCAGCATGGAAACTCCTTCAATCCGCCTTGTTCATGAGCGTCTGCAGTCTGTCCGGACCCCCTCGATCGCGACAGGGGACCTGTTGCGCAATGCCACGGCAGACACTGTGCCGGCCAGCGCGCTTCACATCGTTAACGATCGCTCGCGGCGATCTTCGGGGAGGCTCAGCCGAGCAGCGACTTCACTCCCTCGCGTTCCTCGCGCAGCTCGGCGAGCGTCGCGTCCATGCGCTTGCGGCTGGCGGCATCGATCTGCAAGCCCGTCACGATACGGTACTCGCCATTGTGCGTGGTGACCGGATAGGAATAGATCACGCCTTCCGGGATGCCGTAGCTGCCGTCGGATGGAACCGACATGCTCACCCAGTCCCCCTCCCGCGTGCCGTTCACCCATGTATGGACGTGGTCGATCGCGGCCGAGGCGGCCGAGGCGGCCGACGAGGCGCCCCGCGCCTTGATGACGGCCGCGCCACGCTGTTGAACCACCGGGATGAAGGTCTGCTCTACCCAGGCGTCATCCACCAGCGAACGGGCGGGTTTGCCGCCGACCAGTGCGTGGTTGATGTCCGGGTATTGTGTCGAGGAATGATTGCCCCAGACCGTCATGCGCCGGATGTCGCGCGTGTGCGCGCCGGTCTTCTCGGCGAGCTGTGAGAGGGCGCGATTGTGGTCAAGCCGGGTCATCGCGGTGAAATTGCGCGGATTCAGATCCTTGGCGTTGGCGCGCGCGATCAGCGCATTGGTGTTGGCCGGGTTGCCCACCACCAGTACCTTGACGTTGCGATCGGCGACCTCGTTGAGGGCTTTCCCTTGCGCAGAGAAGATCTGGGCGTTGGCGAGCAGCAGGTCCTTGCGCTCCATGCCCGGTCCGCGCGGGCGCGCGCCGACCAGCAGCGCCACGTGGCAGTCGCGAAACGCGACCTTGGCATCGTCCGTGGCGATGATCCTGTTCAGACCCGCGAACGCGCAATCGGCGAGCTCCATCACGACCCCGTTGAGCGCCGGCAGCGACGGGGTGATCTCCAGCAGATGCAGATTGATGGGCTGATCCGGTCCCAGCAGCTGCCCGGAGGCGACGCGGAATGCGAGGGCATAGCCGATCTGGCCGGCGCCGCCCGTGATCGCGACATTCAATGCGGGTTTCATGGTGAGTCGAGTCCTTCGAGGAAAGCGTGTGATTCTAGCGCCGAGAGCTCCCGTTTATCATCCCATCCCGAATCGAGCCGCAGCCGCACCGCGCCGCCTCGACGCGTTCCGTTCGAGGCGGTGCCCGGGCCATGAGGACTCCAGCGCCTCAGGCCGGCTGGTCGAGCGCGCCCGCCGGGCGCAGCAGCTGGCCGAACGGGGCGCCGGAGCTGGCTTGCCGCTGCAGCAGCACGAGCAGCTCCTCCACGGCGCAAGGCTCGCCGAACAGCCTCCCCTGTACTTGGTTGCAGCCGTTGCGCCGCAGGAAATCCAACTGATCCTGCGACTCCACTCCCTCGGCAACCACCACCATGCCGAGGCTGTGGCCCATCTCGATGATGGTGCGGACCAGAGTGGCGTTGCCGGTGTTCATGCCCACGTCGCGCACGAACGACTGATCGATCTTG
>JAJZLX010000734.1:5580-7582 GCA_021850555.1 Pseudomonadota bacterium
TCGAGCGCGGTGGGCGAGACGCCGTGACGGCGGAACACCGAGCGGCAGCGCAGGATGAAGCTGGCCTGACGCAGCTGGCGCAGCGAGAGATTCAGCGAGATGCGCCCGGGCTCACCGCCGGCGCGCTTCAGCTGCCGATAATCCATGCATACCCGGTTCAGCACCCACTCGCCGATGTCCAGGATGAGGTTGGTCTCCTCGGCGAGGGGGATGAAGCGCGACGGCGGAATGTCGCCGTGTCCCGGCAGGCGCCAGCGCAACAGCGCCTCGGCGCCCACCACCCGGCCGGTGGTGAGTTCCACTTTCGGCTGATAGCGGATGACGAGCTCGTCGCGCTCGAGCGCGCGGCGCAGCTTGCTCTTGAGGATCAGCCGCTCGACCGCGGCCGCGTTCATCTCGGGGGCGTAGAACGTGAAGGTGTTGCCGCCGTTCTGCTTGGCGTGATACATGGCCGCATCGGCGTTGCGGATCAGGTCGATGACGTTCTCCGCATCGCGCGGGCAGAAGGCTATGCCCACGCTTGCGGTAAGAAACACTTCCTGCTGGTTCAGCTGAAAGGCGCGTGCCACTTCGTTGAGGATCGCGCGCGCCAGTTGCCCGATCGGCACACGATTGTCGGTCTCGGCGGGCAGCCCGTGCAGGCACAGCGCAAACTCGTCGCCGGCCAGCCGGCCGAGCATCGCGTTCGGCGGCAGGGCCCGGGTCAGCCGCTCGGCCAGCACTTCGAGCACCCGGTCGCCGGTGTCATGTCCGAACGTGTCGTTCACCTCCTTGAACCGGTCCATGTCCAGATACAGCAGCGCCACCGCCCGGCCGCTGCGCAGTCCGCGCGACAACGTCTGCTGGAGCACGTGTTGGAACTGCATGCGGTTGGCGACTTTGGTGAGCGTATCGTACCGGGCCAGGTAGCGGATGCGCCGCTCGGCGCGCTTGCGGTCGGTGATGTTGCGGGCGACGAAGATATTGCCCTGGAACTGCGGGTCGTCGGTCTCGATACGCGATCCGGCGAGGGACACCGGGATGGTCTGGTGGTCACGAGTGTGTACCACGGTCTCGCGCGTATCCTGCGCGGCCTGCAGCAGGTCGAAGTCGGCGCGTGCGTGCTCCTCGAGCAGCGATGCGACGCCGCGGCCGAGCAGCTCCTCCTCGCCGAAGCCGAGCATCTTGCAGGCCGCGGCATTGGCGGTCTTGATCACCCCGTCGGGGGAGGTGAGGAACACCGCATCGGCCATGCTGTTCAGAACGCTGCGCAGGTAATCCTTGTTGATGGTCGAGTGGCGCAGCCGTGTGCGCATTCGCTCCATGGCTTGCTCGAGCTCGGCCAGGCCATCCTGGCTGTAGGCTTCGACGGGGCGCGCGTAATCCCCCTGTCCGATGCGCTGGGCGCTGCGCGTGAGCGCCTCGGTGGCCTGCTGCATCCTCCGGCCGGCTCGCCATGCCCGCACCGCCGCGATGAGGCCACCGCCGGCGGCCACCGCTGCGCCGAGTGCGACCGGCAGGGCGCCCGGCCAATGGCCCCATAGCGCCACCGCGGCGCTCAGCACCGCGGCGGCGAATGTGGCGGCGAACGCCCAGAGCGCGGAGCGGAAGTTCTTCAATGCGCGGCTCAAGCGAGAATACTCATCAGTGCACCAAGGAAATCCGACGGTGTCCGCCGTCCTACGGCGCACCCGAACTGCCGCCCGATACAGATCGAATCGGCGCTCGCAGATCGGCGGAGGGTCCCGGCAAGCTGGGGCCGGCGCTTACCCGGCGGCTCGAGCCGCTCTCTATGCCCAGGTGCCCAGGCACAGCTCGTCATGCACCGCAGAATATCAGAGTCCGGTGCGGCCCGCACGGACTGCCGCCGGCACCGGCCGTGGCCGATACCCGATCGCGCGGGGTGGTCCTTCGCGCTAGCCCCCGGCGCCGGACCAGATCCGCTTGAGGTAGCTCACCATCAGGCCGCGCATGGTGGACATCGGGTCCGCGGTGGCGGCGAAGATCGGCGGTCTGCGCCGCA
>JAJZLX010000734.1:7592-9233 GCA_021850555.1 Pseudomonadota bacterium
CTCGACGTTGCGGTCGATGGCCTCGATGTACGGATTGCGTCCGTTATAGAGGATCTCGATGTGGCGGTAGACTCCGCCGAACTGACCATCGAGCCGCTTGGCGCGCACTTCGTCCACGAACTGGGGCGTCTGGCGCAGCAGATCGAGGCCAGAGGCGTATTTGACCTCGGTCTGACCGCTCGGCGAGACCGGCAGCGCCACGCCGCCGAGCACGAACTCGACGTACAGCCGGTCACGGCACTTCTCCAGGTAACAGCGATCGGCCATCTGGGCGATCATGTCCGCCGTGCCGAGCAGATGCCCGGCGACGATGTCGCGGCGGTCGCTCAGGCGAGCCTCGATCTGCGCCGCCGGAAACTCGTAACCGGTGAAGTGGATCACTTCCCGGGCGAACGGCACCCAGTGCGCGAGCCCGATCTGCGGCAGATAGTCCTCGAGAAAGCGCGCGCCGCGCGAGACGTGCACCCGGGTGAACTCCGCGCCGTTGCGCGAGTGGTGCTCATCGGTGCGCCGCAGATATCCGACGTCGTGGAACAGACCGGTGATGAGGCTGGCGATCGCGCGCTCGCCGCCGAGCCGCGCGGCCGGTTCGGCCTGACGCTCGTAGCCGACCAGCAGACGTGCCAGCGCGAGAGTTATGTCGAGCGTGTGCTGGCGGTCGTGATAAACGGTGTCGACACCGTGATAGCCCGGGACCTCGCCGGCGAACAGCCGCTCGAAGTGAGCAAACGCGCGTCGGAGCGGCTCGAGAGACGCGCTCGGCCAAGTGGGGGCGAACAGCGCCTCCACGGCCGCCTGCACCGCGGTCGTGGAGCTGACTTGCACGGTGTCGGTGACGTCGAAATCGCTGCGCCGGGCACTGGTCATTTTACTTTGTGAGCCCGCGCGGTCGGCCGCCGGCCAGATTGATGCTCGAGTCACTGTGGGCCAAATTTGACCCGGATACCGAGAGCCACTGCTCAGAATCATTTGCCGCGCCCGGTGAACCGCGACCCGGTTCACCTCACCGGCGCGGGCGCGGCGATGCCGTGCTGCTTCAGCAGCGCCTCGACCCGTGGCGGCCGTCCGCGAAACGCGATGAACGCCTCGAGCGGATCCCGGCTGCCACCCTGCGAGAGGATCGTGTCGACATAACGTCGCGCCGTGGCGCGGTCGAATATGCCCTGCTCCTCGAATGCCGCGAATACGTCGGCGGCAAGCACCTCCGCCCATTTGTAGCTGTAATAGCCGGCGCAATAGCCGCCGGCGAATATGTGGCCGAAGCTCATCGGGAAGCGATTCCATTCCGGCATGGGCGCGACGGCGACTTGCCGGTGCACCTCGCGCAGCAGTTCCAGGACGCGCCCGCCGCGCTCGGGGTCATACTCGGCGTGCACCCGGAAATCGAACAGCGCGAACTCGAGCTGTCGCGTCATGTGCAGCCCGGCCTGGAAGCTTCGGGTCGCGAGCAAGCGCTCCTGGAGGTCGGCCGGCAGCGGCACGCCGCTGCGATAGTGGCCCGAGATCCGTTGCAGCACCTGCCGGTTCCAGGCGTAGTTCTCCATGAACTGACTGGGCAGCTCGACCGCATCCCAGGCGACCCCGTTGATTCCAGCGAGACTCGGAAAGTCGACCCGGGTGAGCAAGTGGTGCAGTCCATGC
>JAJZLX010000557.1 GCA_021850555.1 Pseudomonadota bacterium
GTACCTGCGGCTGAAGGTCCTGACTTGTACTCTGCCGAAACATTAGTTGACGGTTGATCGCAAAATGATCAATTTTCACCCACAGAAATTGGAGAAGAGCCGAGGTTCCCTTGCCGAGCAGAATGAATGCTGTGTTTTTATCAGGAATTGCAACGAACTGATCAAGCCCGTCGCGTGCCTCGGTCATATAGACGACGCGCTGATCGCGCTGCATGAGGCGAACGTGCTCGAGATAGAACACGTTCGCCCGTTTTGACATCATGACGGCCTGCGGCCGTAGCTCAGGCTTCATGACAATGTGTTGATTACGGGCAGTGCAACGATCTGCGATGTGCGGGAGAGGCCGTAGCCGTTAGGAGCGCCAGTCTCGGTGCCACTGGCTGCGATGCGCTCAACAACTAGGCGAAATGCGCGTCCGCTGGATGAGCGCATACTCACGAACGGCAGGTGCTGCTGTTGGGCAATCCTGCGTCGAAGAGCCTGCTGACGGAGCTCCTGAGCGCGTTCGAGCTCGACGTTCTTGCGAACTTTCGAGGGTCCTGAGGGGATGCGGTGCATCAGGAATGCCTCGAAGGTTTGCGGGGCGTGAACCTTGCGGATCCGCGATCCTTCAGCGAGGTCCGCGGCTTGGGGCGCCCTCTCAAGGGCATCGTAGAGGGATTCTGCATGAGAGCTGGTGGGCGTGAACAGCCGCAGTGTCTCCCCGAACCCAAAGCCGCCTTGCATCCAGAGGGGAAATGAGACGGCGAAGGGGACTGCAGTTCGGGCGCCTGCCGAGTGCACAAGATGCCACAGTCGTGCGAGACGTTCCCATGCCGGAATGTCTGGATCGCGGCGCAGCCGCAAGTCGAAGTACGTTTCGAGTGGCATGGTCAGGCCGCCTCTTTATTTTTGCCTCTTTCAGCGCTTTCGGAGAACACCCCTCCGCGCACGAGCAGCGCGATGAGATAGGCCGCGCGCGGATCGAACCCGTCCCCGGGGTGCATCTCATCGACGAGGGTGAGCAGCTTCATGGCACCCGATGCCTTGTCGTCTCGGAACAGGACGTTTTTCTCGAGGCTCGCGCCGTTCGGCTCGATCGCGATCGGGGTGCCGTCGCACCCGGGATACCACGTATCGATCGTTCGGATTGCATTGCCGATCTTCTGGTCGCGCAGTGCCGCCCGGCCCATGTCGATCATATCGGCGCAGAATTCCCCGGCTTGATCGCTATCCTTGCGCGCGGTGCCCATGATCGCGAGCATGTCGCGGCGGGCGATCATGTCCACTTTGTAGAGCGAGCGGGCAAACCCCGGTGGTTTGTTCGTAACCATGTTCTGCGAGGGGAACACCTCGACCTCGCCTTTGAACCCGAACATGACGCGACCTGTGACGGCCACTGCGCTGTGCGCCTCGCCGAGCAGTCCGGTCGCGAGGACATCGGCGGCCAATGTGTTTTCGTGCTCAGTGTAGTCCTCGAAGTCTCGCGTGCGCGACCCGGAGCCCGTGAACGTCTTTCCCGCCGCTCTGGCCTCGACAGTGGTGTCCCCGAGGACGCGATTGCGCCACAACCAGCGTCCGTTCAGGATGTTGCGGGCGTAGCGCCGGCATACCTCATCGAATTCGAGTACGTCGCGGACGAAGTAGCGCTTGATAAACCCTTCGAGTGCCGCTCGATAGGCGGGGTCGGAGCAGGAGAACAGTAAGTCCGCGGCGGGGATAGTGCGCAGCGAGAACTCGACTGCAAGGCCGATAGCGTTCTGCGAGGTCTTGGCACTCTCGGTGCGCTGAATGTTCGCTGCTTCCCCGTTCTTCGGGTGGCTGTTGATTCCGCGGATGCCATGACGCACCACCCGGATCTTCTCGAGGTGCTCCTTCCCCTGGGGGTCTTCAACGATGCTCGAGAACAGCCCGTCGGTGACGATGGTTCCGCGTTGAACAGAGAGTACGTTTGGAAGCTTTGTCGACATGGGTGGCTCCTTGTGCCCCGCAAATTCAAGAGTTCAGGTTTGGCTGAAGCGAGATGCCGCGCCGATTGGTGATGAGAAACTGGTCGGCGTCCCAGCCGTAACGCCAGAGATCCTCCGGGGAGAGTGCGCGTTTCGGGCTACGGGCGGCGGTGGCCGGCACGTAGCGGATGAGGCCGATCATTGGTTCGGCGAAGGCGTGGTGGCGCCCGTCCCGTGCGGCGCGGCGCTTTCGCGGCGGCTCGAGCAGCGCGTATCCGAGATTCGCCGGCACGATCCAGCCGTTGTCCCGACTGCGCACGGCATCGAGTGCTGCACTCAGCGGATCGACGGCATCGGTAAGTAGGTCCGTGGCGTCTTCGATCCAAAATCCGTTGCGCAGCGTGTGCGTTATCGCGTCATCCCATGTTGAATGGGTGCTGACGTGAACGGAGCGTATGGGACCGCCCGCCAAGCGCATGCGCAGCAGCGTCTCTCGCACCTGCTCGTGAGCGCTGATGCTGCGCTCGCACTGAAGAAGCAGTGTCCATTCGATGTCTGCGAGTGCCATTGGCTGCATTGCATTTTGCTGCGGTCCGGCCCCGCTGCCGGAGGCGATGTCGTGCTTGTCGAAGAGGCACGCGCCGCGGCGCTGAACGAGCGCGCGTTCGAGGTAGCCTTTTTGGTTATCGAGGTGCTCGATCCAGGGGACGGCGTGCTGATGGACGAGACCGACGCCTTGGATGCCGAGGGGCTGCGCGAGCTTGTGATCGAGCGCGTGCGCCATGAGCAGTGCGGGCATCACGGGTGCGGGGGAGAGTAGCCCCAGGCTCTGCAGCATGTTCGTCTGGGAGGCCTTCAGATCGATGAGCAAGTAATTCATAGGCGCTCCAGTGCTTGCTCGATGGCGCGAGTGACACGCTCTCGGTGGATTTCGCGCATCAGTGCATCCGTACCCTCTGTCCTGCGCGCGCGCGCGCGGAGCGTTCGTACGATCAGCCGAGCGAGTTCCGAGCGGTATTCGGCGCCGAAGCTCTGGCGAAGGATGGCCATATCGATGGCGGTGAGTTCGCCGGCGCGCTTGCGGCGCAGCAGGGACTCATCAATGGGAACCTGCTCCTGGTCCTCTGGAAATGAGCCCTGTTCGATGTCCTGCGCCAGATCGGTGGCTTGTCGATGGCAGCTGCGCGCGAGACTCGCCAGTGCGCCTGTTGCTTGGACGTCCACGGCGAGAAGTGAGGCCGAATCCCCGAGGGTGGGCGAGTGTGCGAGGCGCTCGATCTGCGCGGCAGCAGCATCGACATCCGAGGATTGCATCTGCGGGGTCCAGCCTCGGTAGACGAATCGAAAGAGGGCCTGGATGTTCTCGTGAGTTTGCGGAACGGGGAAAAACAGCTGAGTTTGGATTGCGGATGCGGGCAACCGCGTTGTATTTCGCACGATCGCGCCGCCAATGGGCAGCTCGACCGTTTCGAGTCTGCGTTGCGCAGGCGTGGCTTCTGGTGTGGTGGTAGGAGCCGCAGTGCGGCGTGTATTCCAGAGCGCTGCGAGCCCCGCTGAGGGTAAGGGGCTGACTGCAATGTATTGCCCGTTGCTCGGCAGCAGTATCTGCCGCAAGCGGTGATCGACCGCGTCGACGATGCCGGCGGTTGCTGCTTGTTCGAATGCTTGTGCCGCCCCCTGTCGGATTGCTTCGATATGCTCGGTAGGAAGGGCGGAGTCGGCGATCTCGGAGTCCCCCTCGAGAATCACTGCGATGCGCTGATAGGTGCCGCTGTTATCGAGGCGGCTCTGGTCGAGGGGTATGCGGATGCCGGCGCGCGCGAGCGCGCGGCTGGTCACGTGTGGCTGGCTGCTCGGGCGAGCGGAGGCGAGCAGCGCGGCGTGCTGCGCGTTCGAGTTGATGAGTTTGCCGGAGAAGTGGGCCCCGAAGCGCAACACCGTGGTGCGCGCGAGTTCTCGCATCTGATCGGTGGGAGTGCGTGCCGCTTCTGCGCGTACGGCCTCAATACAGGCATCGAGGTAGGCCGCGGCGCTCGGCTCATCACCCTCTGGTGGCGGCGGGGCGGTCTGCATGAACTGCTCTTGCAGCCCATAGAGCTTCAATACGAAATCCATTCGCGGCTCGTTGGCGGCGCACAGCGCGCAGAAGGCGCGCTCATCATCGGACTTGCGCAGTTTCTCCAAGGGAACGGCAACGCTGCGGCGTGCACCCCCTTTGCACAACGCCAGCAGGTGCTGGTGCTTTGCGCGCAATCGCTCGAAGTCTTCGGTCTGCATGGGCCGCTGAATCCTTATGGTTCTCAGTACAGCATATCCTTGCCGACAGAGAAAATCAACCTAAAGAAATTATTATAAAATAAGAGACAGTTAATATCAGAAGTATTAGATATCGGATAATATAAACATATGGACGACACTATATTTGTTCTCCGGCGAGCTTGGCTCGTAGGCCGCTGCCGCCGCGCTGACGTGGACCGAGCCTTCGGCACCGACCGGTCGCCGAACAGAGCGTCGAAAATCCTCCAACGGGCGGTGAGCCAATGGAGCCATGAGCTGTACCGATCGCCGAGGATCGGGGTTTTCCCGAACCGCCGGATTCCGGTGCCAGATCTCGTTCGCGCAGAGACGATCCTCGGATTACTCGCGAGCGGCGCCTCACCACAAGAGAGCGGACTGTTCCCCGATGACGGCGTGCCGATTCTCAGGCCCCATCCGCCGCCGGCCCGCGCCGGGACCGCCGCGGCAACCCGGGCCGTACTCGATGCGGCTGTGCGCGGCGCACCGGTTGAGATCCTCTACGTGGGCCTGCGTCGCGGGGAATCGGCTCGGTGGCGCACGGTGTGGCCGCGGGCGCTCGAGTTCACCGGTATGTTCTGGCGGATTCATGCTCAGGACCTCGAGGACGCTCAGGCTCACCATCCGATCAAGACGTTCGTGCTCGCGCGGGTTCTTGATGCGCGCCCTGCGACAGACTGTCGCGAGCCTGCGGGGTTTGTACCGCGCGCTCTGGTTCGGGATCGGCGGCGGCTGCGGGTGCATCTGAGCGATGCGCTCACCGCAGACCAGGCTACAGCCGTACGCAATCAGCTCGATATTCAGGACGGTGTGATGACATGGCCTGATCATGCGCTGCACACGTTCAGACGCGAATTCACCGCGCTGGCCGTGCCGGGGGATATCGTCTGGCCGGTGATCACGCGGCTCGAAGAGGACTGACCGTGCACGTAGTACTGGTATCAAATTGTGAGCAGGCGGCCATCGGTCGCACCCGTACGCTGCTCGATCGCTACGGGACGCGCATCGGCGACCGTGCCTGGGCGACGCTCATTACGCAGCAGGCGCTCGATGAGTTGCACTCGGCGCTGAGGAGAGTGGCGAGCCGTCACACGTCGGTCGCCTGTTACCGCAGTGACTCGACGGTAGGTCTGCGCCTGATCTGGGTGGTGGGTAACCGCTCGGCCTATGATGCCCAAGGGCGATTCGCGGTTGCAACGGCACAGCGCAAGACGGTCCTCGCCCTGCCCTACCGGCACGCGGCGCTCATCGCCCGCCTAGCCGGCTACGCACACGACCTCGGCAAGGCCAGTCGGCATTTCCAAGATAAATTGGCGAAGAGCTGTACGGTCGGAAAGGTTGACCCTTCCCTGGGCCATGATCCTATCCGGCACGAGTGGCTCTCTGCCTGGCTGTTCAGGCACATGCTGCGCGAGGGAAGCGCGCTTGAGCCCCAGTCTCTCAGGTTGGCCTGGGAGGCGATGCGCGCGGCCGCGGGCGACCGGCTGGCGGGTCCGGCTTCCCAGTCCGCACCCCCGCTTGAGCTCGTGATGCACAGCGCGCTCGATGCCGTCGGTTGGGCCGTGTGCACCCATCACGGGGCAATGGGCGGGGCCCTCGACCAGCCGGCGGGTATCGACGGCACCCGCCATCTGCACTCCGACGGGCACGGCATTCAGCAGAACCTGACATTTGCGGATGCACCGGGCGGCGGGACGGATGCGACGCGCTGGGTCGAGTTGCTTCAAGAGATGGACAAACTCGCGCGACGCCTGCGGCCCGTGGACCGATCCGCCCAGTATTGGGAGGGCGTGATGCTCATGGCGCGCGCCGCGCTCATCCTCTCCGATCATGCGATCTCGGCCGGCACGTTCCCTGGCTCGCCGGAGGAGGGAATCGTTTACGCAAACACCAAGCCGGAATTTGCCCCTGAGCCCCGGCGCCGAACTTTGCAACGCGCCAAGCGAGCACCAGGACGCAGGCCAGTTCGCCGGCTCGATCAGCCGCTTTCCTGGCACCTGCTCAGGGTCGGTGAACGAGCCGGAGAGAACCTCAGGATGCTCGCCGGCGATCAGCTCCCCGTGCTCGAGCGCGAGCTCACGCAATCGATCCTCGCCGCACGCGCCGAACCGGGGAGTCGTTTCGCGTGGCAAGACCGCGCCGCCGAGTTCGTGTCGGGACTGCGGGGCGGCAAGCTCGTATTCGATGTCGCCTCGACCGGCGCCGGCAAGACACTGGCGAACCTCAAGATCGCGCTGGCCATGCGCCCCGAGGCGGCGCGGCTCGCGGTGGCGTTCAATCTGCGCAGCCTGACGCACCAGACGTTCGAGGCGTTCGGAAGGCACGTGCGCCGGATCGATGCAAAGGCTTTCTCGCGCGACTTTGTTTGCCTGCTCGGTGAGCGGGGGAGCGTCGAGGTCGACTTCTCGAAGGAAGACGAAGACGATATCAAGACACGCGAGGAACTCGAGATTGATGGCGCGCACGATCTGCTCGTCCCGGAGTGGCTCGAGCACATCGCCGGGCGCGCCGGTGAGAGCGATGCAGCGGCCAAAGAACGTCTCGCAAAGCTCATTGCATCGCCCGTGCTCGTGTGCACCATGGACTGGATTGTCGCAAGCGGTGAGCCTGGGCAGCAGGATCGTCACGCCAAGGCCCTGATTCGCGTCTCGCACAGCGATCTGATCCTCGATGAGGTCGACTCCTACGACACCAAGGCGGCCGTGGCGGTCATGCGCGTCGTGCAGACGGCGGCTACCTTCGGTCGCAATGTCATCGTCTCGAGCGCCACACTGAATCCGCCTCTGGCCCGGGGTATCGCGCTCGCGTACTCGCGCGGGCGAGCCGCGTACGAGGCGATGTTCGGCGCAGAGCCCTGGCATCTTGTGATCGTCGGCGATCGGTTCGAACCTCAGAGCACGCCATCCCCAAGTGTCCAGGAGGCCGACACGCTCTATCGGGACACCATGCGCTCGATGGCACAAGGACTGTGCGGGCAGGCACCACTGCGGCGCGCCGAGGTCGCGAACGTGCAGAGAGAAACGTTCTGCAGCACGATCGCCGAACAGGCACTCGCGCTGCACGAGCACAACGCCAGCTCCCCTCCCGGGCTTTCCTGCAGGCTCTCGATCGGCCTGGTACGCGTGGCGCAGGTCGAGACGTGCATGAACGTGTCGGATTCATTGCGCGAGTGTGGCCATTTCACCGTAACGGCCTATCACGCCCGAGACGTTCAGGAACGACGCACATACAAGGAAAAATGGTTGGATCGCATCCTCGATCGCAATAGCCCCTCCTGGGTCGATGCGCTGCTCGAGATAATGCCGCAGATCAAGGACGCCAGAGGTGATGTGAGACTCGTGGTCGTTGCCACTCCCGTAGAGGAGGTAGGGCGCGACCACGACTTCGACTGGGCGATCATAGAACCTTCCAGCATGCACTCGATTGTGCAGACCGCCGGACGCGTGAACAGACACCGGCGCGAAGGGCTGACGCACGGGCGGGTCAATGTGTCAATTCTCTCGGAGAATTTGCGCTCGACGCGTGGCGAAAAATTCGCGTTCGTTCGCCCCGGACTCGAGACGGAAATCCCCGGCAAGACAGAAACGACGCACCGATCGCACGACATGCGCGAGCTGCTGAGAAGCGCAAGCGGCAGCGAGTTCGACGGTGCGGTGGATGCGGGGCTGGTGTTCGACGCCAACGGCAGAAAAGCGACGATGTCTCAATGCGACGAGCAGGCTGTGGAGCTGCAGATGAAGATAGTGATGCCTGTCATAAAGCGGTCAGCCCAGTTCGAATCGCACTTCATGCTGAAGGAGTTTGCAGAGCTATTCCCGCTGCGCGAGAAGGGCGCTCGTGTGGTCTACGAATTGGATCTATCGCGTGATGAGTTCTACAAGGCGCCCAGGCCCGCTGGCGATACGGCTGCACGGTGCGGCAAAGTCTGCTATTCGTCCCCGCCCGCCACGGGGGTGTGGTTGTCACCTGACCTGCTTACCGACCCGTTCCGCTCAGGGCGGCTGCTCGTTTCGCTCGATAGCCGGTATACCCCGAACGGTATAGAACGCCTCGAAGTGCTCTGGAACGGAGTGCGTGCTCGCTGAGGAGATCATGCACAAGACTTCTTGGCGGATTCTTTGGCTCCCGCCCCCTGGGGGCTATCCGGAAGGGGTGAACAGTTTGGCGGATTCGGCCGGCGAGCGCATGCTCATCTGATCGAGATGCCACCGCTGTAGCTTTTTCATTCTCGCTACCGAGATTCCCTCTTTGGAATAGGTGATGACTCCCATCAGACGGATGTGCTTCCAGGTGCCAGAGGCCTCATCGGTCAAGCACCGTTTCCCGAAGCCGGCTTCGATCGCCTCGCCCGCCTTTTCCGCACTGTCGCCGTTGCGCAGAGGATCCATGCCTGGCGTGTAGACAAGCACTACGGTGAGCTCGTAGGGCGCTTCTGGGTCAAGTTCCTCTGGCGGACTTACCTCGAAGTAAATGCCCGAGACGACTCGATTGACGTCATTTTTCTTTGCGATCTTGTTGATCCGTTCGGCCAAGTCCGTCTCTTGGCGCAATCGACGCTCGAATTCATCCGGAAACGCTGCGCGATCGTAGCGCGCTGCGAGCCAGCGGCGCAGCATGAAGAAGTTGCCCGGCTCTAATCGATAGCGTGTATCCGGCCGCCAGGCGGCAAGAGCGCTTTTTAGGATGGTTTTCTTCCCGCGTAACTACTCACACCCGAACGCTTCCGCTGCTGTGAACGAACGCTTGACAGCGTAGGGATTTGGTCCTACGCTGCCGTCCTATCAGGAGTGCATGGGTCAGGCAGCGATGGGTGCGTATTTTGGCTCCAAGGCGACTTCGGGGTTGTGCCAGGCGATCATTGCGCTGATGCCCCCGCACGACACCTATATCGAGAGTCACCTCGGGGGCGGTGCGATCATGAAGCGCAAGCCCGCGGCACTGCGCAACATTGGGATTGACCGCAATGAGCGGGCGCTGGAGAGGTTCCAGTGCGATTACCCG
>JAJZLX010000280.1 GCA_021850555.1 Pseudomonadota bacterium
GCCCCTGCGCCAATGCCTGCCGGAAGAGCGCATCGAGGTCGGTGTCCCCCAACGCCGGCAGGAACTGTCCAGGGACTAGAATCGAGCCATCGGGCGCGCGCAGCCGCGCCAGCGCTTCGACCTTCACCAGCGCGCCGTCCGCGAGATCGACGACGGGCTGCACGAACATCTCCACGCCGCCGCCGTAGAGGAGAGAGCGGATCTGCGCCGCCCGGCCCGTGTCGGTCGCATGCCAGCGGCTGCGCGACTCCTCGGTCATCAAATCCCAGCGATTCTGCAGCGACAGGCGCCAGGTGTGCATCCAACCGGAGGCAAACTGGTTTGGATACGCCCCAAATAGCATCAATACCGCATGGATCGCACCATGTCGATGTACGGGCAGCGTCACGGCGCTACGGATCCCGAACTCCTGCATCAACGCCTGCCAGGGCTGCGAACGACTCTCACGCGCAAAGGCGGACGTCTCCTGCTGGCACTCGGTCATCCAGGTCGTCGCAACCAGCCCCTGGCCGCGAACATCCCGTGGGTCGAGCGTCGGGTGCAGGTCGCGTACGCGGAACGCATCAACGAGGTTACCCACGCCGTCACCGGCTGCCCGCTCAATATCCAACCGGTTCTGAACGTCCGGCCGCCACACCACCACCGCACAGATGCCCGGCAGCGCCGCCAGGGCGTTGAGCTCCTCCTCTACCCAGTCAACCGCCAGGGCCCGGCCGTCCATCGGGCGCGCAAGCAGCATCTGGTACTGGTCGAGAATGGACTGCATGGACTGCAGTTGGCTTTCGATGTCCAATTGCAGTCGAGCATCGGCCGCTTGCAAGGTACGGTAGCGCGTGCGCGCGGTAAGCAGCGACGCGTTCAGATGGGTACGCAACAACTCGCGATACAGGCCCATCGCCCGGGTCATCCATGCGCTAGAGATGCCGATGAGAGCGTGGACAACGCCGAGTCGGTGCGCGGTCTGCGCCACCGATTGCTCCGTGGCTCGAGCGTCGAGCAGAAAGCGTAGGTGGGCGGCCTGTTTGCGTGCGAGATCCTGGTACTCGGCGCCCGAGAGGCATGCGAGGATCGCGGCGCTCTCCGGACGCGCCTGCAACTCGCGGTAGAACGACGCTGAAAACTTCTCCGCCACGGTCTGCAGATGCGGCGCCAGGCCCTCCATGACCTCCCGCGCCTCGGATCCGAATGCGTTAAACGACGTCTCGGCGATCTGCTCAGACGGCGGCGTCTCGCCGACTTGCCACCACTGTGCCCGCTCCCTCTTAGTCTGCTTGGCCTGATACATCGCCGCATCGGCTTGGCGCAGCAGCGACTTCGGTTCATCGCCATCCTTGGGATACAAGGCCACACCCATGGTCATGTCGATCGAAACGACCTCACCGGACGCCAGCGTGAAGGGGGCCTCGACCGCCCGATGCAAGCGTTTCAATGCGGAGCTGAGCTGCGACATCGCCTGGTTCGCATTGAGCTTCTCCAGAATCACCACGAACTCATCGCCGTCGAGTCGGGCTATGAAATCCGTGTCTCGCAAGCACTCGAGCAGACCACGCGAGATGCACCGCAGCAACTCGTCTCCGGCTTCGTGTCCCAGCTGATCGTTGATGGGCTTGAAATCGTCAAGATCGATCACGCCGACCGCCAGCATCAAGCCGCGGCGGCGCGCGTGGACGATAGCCTGGGGCAGGTACTCCTCGATGGCCAAGCGGTTCGGCAGGCCGGTGAGCGTGTCGCTGCGCGCCATCCTCGCATCCTGCGCTTGCCGCGCCTGAGAGAGGCTCTTGGCATCCAGTTCATCGAGACCATGACCGAGCAAGGCCGCGATGCGCGAACACGCTGCAATCGTGGGGGCATCGAAGCACCCGCGACGCGGCGAGGCCAGCGCCAGAATCGCCCACATCTGGCCAGTCCGCATGATGGGCAGTGCGCAGACGCTGAACCAGCGATGTTCGGCGAAGCCCACGTGCCACGGCTGCAACGTCGGATCGGTCAAGGTGTCGTTGCAGACCACCAGCTGTTGCGTGGTCCAGGCCCTGCCCACGACGGATGCGGTCTCCTGTTCCGTCGATTCCGGCGGTGCCGTTCGAACCTGATCAGCGCCCTCGCCAGCGAGGGCCAGCACGTCGAATACGTTCGAGTGCCCGGGCCTGCCGATCCACGCGGCATGGAAAGCGGTATCCTCGACCAGCCTGGCGCAGAGTCGCTCGAGCATCTCCTGCTCCTGGCGGCCATGACTCAGCACCTCACCACACTGCAGCAACGTCCGGTACAGAGCCTGCAGCTTCATCAGCTGCTGCCGTTGCCCGAGCAAGGCGAATGTCTGCTTTCCCAAGTGCTCCGTAAACCGGCTTACGGTCTGTGCAACGTCATCCCTGGCGTCATGGACCGGATCAAGAGCGACATCGTCGAAAGCGCCGCCAGCCTGCAGACGATGAATTTCGCGCGCCATCCGTCTGTCCATTCCCATCATGTGGTGCAGCAGCCATTGAGCGAGAAATGCCAGCAGCTCGACGGTCACCTCCGGCGCGTGCTCGCCGGCGAACACCCGTGCCCGTCGCAGGAATCCGCGGAAGCTCTCATGGGCTTGCAGATGCATCGTGCGGTGCCTGGAATCGATCCGCCAATGACGAATAAGCCGCTCCTCCTCCCGGAAGTGATAACGGGTGTACTCGACGAGCTCATCGAGGCACTTGAGCACGGTTTCATGCGAGGCCTCTGTCTGCGCGAGTGCGATCCGATTGAAAATCTCCAGCAGGCGTTGATGTTGCCCGTCGACCGTGGCGATGCCCGTAGCCATGGCATCGGTCCACTGCAGCGGCCGTGCTGGATCAGACACGATGATTCTCTTCGGGGCAGAGACCGACTCTGGGCAGCGGTGCCCCCGGATCCGGAGAGGCGCTACCGCGTCGGCGGATGAGGCGGTGTCCCCTGAAGAATTCGCCGTCATCGACGCTTGCGTAATGGCAAGGCCGGTGAGTACTTGACTCCCAAGGTGCGCCGGCCGAGGCACCGATGAGGGTTCCGCGCGCGAAGTGTCCCGCACGGCGCCGCCGCAGCAACCGGCCTGCGTCGCCACCTCGGGCCGCGCGCAATCGCCTCGTCTCCTCGCGCAGCTCCGGATCGGCGAGCGTCATCGCGACAGACTTCATCGGCCCGCGCGCCATGCTGCGGAGGCGACAGATCCCAGACTCGCCGTGGCGAACCTCCGGGATGCATGAGGAAGGTGTGAACCGGGCGTGCACGCTTTGTGCCATCTTCCAGCCGGGTACTTCTCCTCATGCCCTTCGGATGTCACCGTGCGACGGATACTCTGCCCTCCGAATCCCCTGAATAGCGGCTCAAGCGCCAGCTTGTCAGTCAATTCTGTCGCTGGTTTTGGTCTTCGTGCCCACATGAAATTCTACATACCCCCGTTCCAATCGGGCGGAAAGGTACTACGTCCACATTTTTGCTCCTCTCCAGGCCCATCCCGTCCGAGGGGGCTAAGTCCGATTGCCCCCAAGCGACGGCCATCGGGTGGCGGTGCAGAAAGCACCGCGCGTCAGCGGCAAAGCGCATCGCCTGGCGTTGCCCCGCCGCGTCGCCGACGGGCCGATGCCGCTTTTGCCAGAGCGAGCCATGCCGGCTAGATCTGAATTCACGACCCGAATCCGGCTCTCTCGCCACGAAACGCGCGGGCGCGCTCCTGATACTCCGCGCTTCCTGACCGGGTATGCCGTGGGCGAGCGATGAACGGTCTCAAACTACAACCGGCAACTCGAGGGCCATTTCGAACAGGAACGTCATAGCGGCGACAAACACCATGCTTGCAAGTCCCGGCCGCCAGAAGCGCTTCGGCTCGATTCAGCGCACCCGCTCCTCGATCCCCGAAAGCGTTACCACCCAGCTCCTGCCGTCGGTCGAATGCGCAGCCACGAAGTGAATGCGATCGGGTCCTCGAAAGTCATTGATGGTGCGATAGCGGACCCCCTTGGAATCCGCCTTGGAAAGATAGACCCAGTGATCGCCGGAGATACTCAGCGTGCCGGGTGGTCCAACGGCCGCGCCGTCGGCCCGCACGACCTGCGTGTAGTAGTGACCCGCGGAGTCGGGAATGAAGATCAGCAGCGGCCCTGGCTTGCCGTTGACGGTTTGCTGACAGGCAAAGAACCGGCCAACCCTGTCGCAATCGTTGACCAGCCGATCGGGTTTGGGTTGCCGATCGGGCATGACTCTCCACGTACCATCATAGCGCTGTAGCGGAACGTAAGGGTTAACTGCCGCAGGGCCACCGAAGACCCTCGGGCCCGCGATCGTGACTCCGATCACACTAGCAATCACCAATGGCCGCAGCGTCGTGCACCGCGCCATGGGAGTGTGTTCAACAATGGTCGTGTCCGACATCAGAACGCCACCCCCCACCGTTGGTTGTGTAACGAGGAATATACACCAACTGCATACGGGCGAGCATAACCGGTTCGCTGGGCGTGGTGGGGGTTCAAGAGGCGACTTTCTCCGCCGCAGGAGCGCTCATCGATCAGCGACTCGTGGCACGCGCGTCCGAAGGCATGATCCGCTGCTATTTGGTTCACGACCGCGCGGCGGAATTCTCGACGCAACGCCCCGTTGGAGCCGTCTCGCTCCCCATGGCTCGCGAGAAAGCGTTCTACGCGGAGAGCGAAGGCCGATTTCAGAGGCTCAGAAGCGAAACGCAAGATCATTGGATGCTGCAGATGCAGGGCATCCTCGCCCTCGACACCCGCTCGCTGCCGTTGCTCTGGGATGCGGACCTTCTACTCGGTCCCAAGACTGAACGCGGCGAGGACACATACGTGCTCGGTGAGATCAACGTCAGTTCCGTGAGTCCCTTTCCCGATACCGCCGTGCCGCGAATCGCTGAGGCCGCTGCGCTGCGGGTGCTCGCCGCGCGAAAGGCATCATGAGATGTGCAGGTTGCGTTGCTCGCCGGACAAGGTCTCTGGCTCTATCGCCTGCGCGCCGCAGTTGTCCGTCCCGATTGCGGGTGCAGAACCGCAATCCCGGCTCCACGCACCGAAAATTCGTTTTGTCGTTCCGGTGTTTTCAAGAGGAGAGTCCATCATGCAGTCATCCAAGGTCATCGCAGCGGGCGCGAGCGTTGTTCTCGAGTTGCTCGCGAGCGCACCGGTCTTCGCCGCCAACGACACCGTTCACATCCAGACCGTGGTATGGGCATCGAAGGAAAATCCCGTGCAGAAACGAGCGGTCGCCAAGTTCGGCGAAGTCTATGCCTTCGCGCCCTTGACGATCGTCGTGACCCAGGGCGATCACGTCACGCTCGACATCCGAAATTTCGAGGCCCGCGGCGATGATGGCCATACGCTGACCATCCCGGGCTACGGCATCAACGTCTCACTGCCGCCGCTTTCCAGCAAGTCGATCTCCTTCACAGCCAGCAAGGCCGGAGTGTTTCCATTTTTTTGCGAATTCCACAAACCGTGGATGAGCGGTAAGCTCGTGGTGCTGCCGGCCCGCGCCCGATGAGAGGCGTGCACAGGCTGTGGGCGCTGGTCTTAAGCGGCTGCGTGGCGGCGTCCTTTTCCGCGCACGCAGCCGCTCCCGCGGCTCCACCATCTGTACTGCCGTTGCACGCGGCGCGACCGGACATCGGCTTGCCGGGACGGGCGGACCGCTTCGACTACGTGACGATCGATCCGCAGCGGCAATCGCTCTTCATCGCCCATCTCGGCTCCGGCATGGTCACGATCTTCGACCTGAGCCGCGAGCGGGTGATCCGTAACGTGACGGACGTTCCGGGCGTGCACGGGGTGCTGGCGGTTCTGCCGCTAGATGCGGTCTTTGCGACTGCCACTGACCGCAACCAGCTCGACGTGATCTCCGAGTCGACCGGCAAGATCATTGCCCACGCGCCCGCCGGTGTTTATTCGGACGGCATGGCCTATGCGCCCAACGCGCACAAATTGTTCGTCTCGGACGAGGCCGGTCAGACCGAGACGGTCATCGACACGCGCGACAACCGCCGCATCGCCACCATCCCCATGGGTGGGGAGGTGGGCAACTCCCAGTACGATCCGGTCACCGGCCGGATCCTGGTTGACGTGCAGACGCGCGACGAGATCGTCGCCATCGATCCAAGGACCGACCGGATCTTGCAGCCGTATCCCCTTCCGGGGCAGTGCAACGACGATCACAGCCTGCTGCTCGATGCTCCGGCACGCCTCGCGTTCGTGGCCTGCGACGGCAATGCCAAGCTGCTGTTGGTGGATCTGCGGAGCATGCGGGTCTTATCCATCCACGAGGTTGGACGCAGTCCGGACGTGCTCGCCTTCGATGCCGGCCTGCAGCGACTCTACGTTGCGAGCGAGAGTGGCGTAGTTACGGTGTTTCGCCTGCGGGACAGGCGCCTTCAGCTGCTCGGCCGGGGCTTCCTGGCCTACGAGACACATTCGGTTGCCGTGGATCCGCAGACGCATCTCGTCTACTTCCCGCTGCAGAATGTCGGCGGTCGAGGCGTTCTGCGTGTCATGGCGCCGACGCATTGACCGTGTTTCGCCAAGGCAGACCTTCTGGCGCCGGCCGGCAGGAGCCGCTCGAGCAGTAAATCTTGCAGCGGGAGGAGGATTTGCCTCATCGCGGCGTCTTATTCCATAGGTGACTACCGTGACCGCGGCAGCCCGGGCTTGGCGCGCAGCGAGCCCGAGCGCCACAGATACCGCTTCTGACAAACGGGGGGATGCGTGAACAGATCACTCATCGCGCACGCACTGGTGATCCTCGCGCTCGAGGGGGCGCGTGCCTGGGCTGGCGCAGCACCGGCACCACTGCAACGGGTCGCAACCATCACCCTGCCATACGTCCACGGTCGCATCGATCACTTTAGCGTGGATGTTCCGGGCCGGCGGCTGTTCATCTCTGCCCTGGGCAACCACACGGTTGAGGTCGTGGATCTCAAGCGCGATCGGTGGCTGCGCAGCATCCCGGGTGTCAAAGAGCCCCAGGGTGAATGCTATGTCGCGAATCTGCACAAGTTGTTTACGGCCGACGGCAAGGCCGGCACAGTCAAGGTGTACCAGGGAGGCGATCTGCGGCTCCTCTCGGTGATCCGCCTCGACCGCGGGCCCGATGCGGAAGCCTACGATCCCGTGACACGACGACTGTACGTCGGTTATGGCGGTGGGGCTGCGGGCAAGCATTACGGGGAGGTCGGCGTCATCAACGCCGTCACGGACCGGCATGTGGGCGATATCCGCACGAGTGCGCATCCCGGCGCCATCCTGGTCGGACAGCCGGGGCGAACGCTTTTCGTCACTGTGCCAAAGACGCACCAGATCTTGCAGATCGACGCCCGCACCGGACGGATCGTGTCGACCTGGCTGTCCAAGGCGGGCAGCCCGGTGTCGCTCGCGCTCGATCGCCGGGATGACAGGCTGTTCGTCGGCATGCGCAATCCCGCCGCAATAGAGGTGTTTGACAGCCATACCCACCGGTTGATCACCAGCCTGCCGAGCGTCGGTTTGATGGACGGTCTGTTCTATGACGCGCCGCATCACCGCATCTACGCCTCGGGCGGCCAGGGTTACGTGGCCGTTTACCAGCAGTGGAGCGCCAACCGCTACACCGAGCTCGCCAGAGTCCCCACGGGAGTGAACGCCAGAACCTCGCTTTGGGTCAGGCAGCTTGATCGTTACTACGTCGCCGTGCCGGCGAGCGCGGGCCATGGGGCCCGCGTTCTAGTCTTCCAGCCGGGCCGGTGATCCTCTCCAGCAGTACTGCAGCCAACTGTGCGAGGTCATCTGAGATGAACAAGAAGCTCCCCGTCTTGCTGTCAGCGCTGATGGCCGTCTCGTGCCTCAACATCGCCAATGCGGCCGTCGCACCGGTGCCGGCGATGACGGTGCCTCCAGCGAGGCTACCGCTTGAGCTGTACGAGAAGGTTCCAATCCCCGGCCACTACGGTCGGATCGACCATTTCGATGGCCAGGGACGCATGCTCTATTTCTCTATCGTCGGGAGCAACGGCGTCGGCGTGGAGAACTGGTTCAACGGCAGCCTGGCGCACTTCATACCGGGGGTACCGGGGCCGCAAGGGGAGCTCTATGCGCGCGGCTTCAATGAGCTGTTCTCCGCGAGCTCGCACGGCGCGGTGTACATCTTCGATGCTTCGACGTATCAACTGAAGAAGACCCTCACATTCAGCGGAGACGCCGATGACGAGGTGTGGGACCCGGTGCACAAACTGGTTCTGGTTGCCGAGGGGGATTGGCCGAACGGCGGTATCGTCGCGATCAACCCGGCTACGGACCACGAGGTAGGCAAGGTCTGGAAGACCGGCCACCACCCGGAGCGCTTTGCCACTGAGATGCACGGGCCGATGTTGTACGCCAACTGTCCCACGTGCGGCAACGCGGTACTGGCCATCAATCGCGACACCGGGAAATCGACGAAATGGCCCTTGCCGGGAGGTCTGCGCGGCAATTACGCGATGACCTTCGATGAGGCCGATCACCGGCTGTTTACGATCACGCGCAAGATCCCGATGTTGATCGTGTTCGATACGCGGACCGGACGGGTTGTCTCGCTCGTGCCCGGCATTGTCGGTGAGGCGGATGACGCCTTCTACGACGCATCGCGCAAGCGCATTTACATCATCGGCGGCCAGGGGTTCGTGAGCGTGGTTCAGCAGATGACCCCCAATCGCTACGGCCTGATTGCGAACGTTCCGACCAAGGTGGGCGCACGAACAGGGTATTTTGATGTGCGCATGGATCGATTGTACGTCGGCGTGCAGGCTGAGGGGGATGAGCCCGCCGAGGTGATGGGCTTCGAGGCCGAGGATTATTGAGAGACTGTGTGTTGCAGGAATCGCGCCGCAGGGCGGCGTTGAGAGCAGCGCGCAGGGGACGGACCATCTGCATGCCATGTGCTCCGCAGGCATCGCGCGATCACGGCTTTCGCTCGATTAGCGCCTGTGGTGTAGCGGGTTGCGCCGATTTCCATTAACCCGCGCAGCACGACAGCTGTTTGACGTCCTTCGAGAAGGTCTGCGCGGCGAGCTTCAGCCCCTCGACCATCGTGAGGTAGGGGAAGAGCTGATTGGCAAGGTCCTGGGCCGTCATCTGGGCGCGGATCGCGAGCGCTGCGGATTGGATCAGCTCGCCGGCCTCGGACGCTACTGCCTGAACGCCAATGATCCGAGTGCTCCCGGCCTCGGTGACGAGCTTGATGAAGCCTCGTG
>JAJZLX010000389.1 GCA_021850555.1 Pseudomonadota bacterium
GGTTGATCCGCCCGTCGGAGAGCACGACCGGCAGGAAAGCGAGCTTGACGCCGAAGGACTTGTATTCGATGCCGATGGCGCCGTTCTCCTCCGGTATGGGGATGGGGAACTGGCCGCCGGAGAGAAACTGCGCCTTGCGGCCGGACTCGGTGGTGAGGGTCGGCTCCGCGAGGATGTGGGCGAGGCCCTGCTGCACGAACGCGTCGAGAACCGCGTTCGCCATGAACGACCCGCTGAGATAGCTGCCGAACAGCCCGGCCGTGGAGATCTCCGGCACGGCCTGCTCGATCACCGACGCCGCCGGCGGCAGGATGCCGCTGCTGCCGCCATGAAGAAGCGGCGCACCGGTCCCCTGCGGGAACAGCGCGCCGCCGTTGTCCACTCCGCCGGCGAACTTGCCGCCGTTGAACATGCCGAGGACCTGCAGGTTCATGTTCTTGGCGGCATTGCGTTGCACTTCCGCGACCCGCACCTGCAGCATCACCTGCTGCGGGCCCTTCACCCGCAGGAGGTTGATGATCCGACCGGAGTGTCCGCCGCCGCCGGACTGCCTGAAGGTGATCTGCTTGGTGGCCCCGGCGTTCGCCTCGAGGTAGCTCCTGGCGATCCGCAGCGCCGCGTCCATGTCGACCACGTTGTTGACCGTTCCGTACAGGACGATGTTCTTGTGGGCGCTCGTCACGCCGATGTGCTCCTGCGGCAGGACTTTCCTCAGCATCGTGCGCAGTCCGGCGAGATCAGGTGACACCGTGATGGAGATCGCGCTCAAGAGGAAGTTGTCCCTGGTCCACAGCAGAATGTTGGTGCTGCCGAGGGACTTGCCGAGCACGTAGAGCTCGTAAGGGTCGATGATCAGCACGTCGGAGATGTTCGGGTTGCCGATCGATATCCGGCTGACCGGCCGGGTGAGCTCGACGATCCTGCTCTTGTAGATGGGGATGGTGATGTCGGTGTGCTCGCTCGTGGCATAAATCAGCTTGCTGGCGTTGTCCGCCCGGGCGCCGGGCAACGCCAGGGCGAGCGCGAGCGACAGCAGGCCCGGCGCCCACCAGGGGCGGGCGCGGGCACAGGACGTTGACTTCTTCATTGTTGGTATTCTCCGGAATTTTGCTTCCCTGGTGATCGTGCCCGACGGGCGTTCGAGCGCCGCATGACCTGCGCCGCTCAACCCTGAACGTGTCCCGTGGGATGGGCGTGCTGGATGTTCATGCCGCGGATGATGGTGACGTTGTACCCCGCTGCCCGATGGGCGACGAAATGCACCGGACGCACCCTCCTGTGCCACACCGGCTTGCGGGGCGGTGTGTGCGCGACCGTGACCGCCGGCACGTTGATCGCGTTGGGACCGCGCAGTGTCAATTGAATGCGGCCCTCGGTCATCGCCGTGACCAGCGTGTCGGCCTGCTCGGGCGTCACTTCCAGGGTCACCGCCCGCACGAGCTGCGGGGAGTCCTTGTCGTGCGAATCCGTCTGATCGACCGCGAGCACGAGGATGTCCTGCAGGACGATGTGCGTGACAGCGCGGCCGCCGACCGAGCGGGCTTCCAGAACGTCGACGCGGTTGCCGGGCAGCAGGAAGCCGGCGACATCGGTGACGTCGTTGACGCTCAGAGAGATGGCGCGCATATCCGGGGGCAGCAGCGCGGCGAGCAGACTGCCGTTGGGGTGAGCGGTGAACTGTCCGGGTTGCAGGATCGCCCCGGGCAGCACCCGCTCCAGGGCCACCATGCCGGCGAGCTGCCGGGGTGCGGAGAAATGCGCGCCGATCGGCGCCGAATCGGGCAGCTCGATGACCCGCAGAAAACGCTGGTGCACCCGCGTGCCGAACGGGATCTCCTGCGCCGCGGTGACCACGGGCATCTGCGCCACCGCGGTGCTGCGCTGCAGTCGCGTGGCAACCCAGCCTCGGGCCACCCACGCCGCGCCGAGCGCCAGCGCGAGCGACAGGACCATCAGCCACATTGCCCGTCTCCTAACCATGATGGATTCCTCCCGGCGGTATCATTGATCGGCCGCCACGAAGTAGTTGTGCCAGGCCCACTCCAGCGCATCGAAGCGCAGGTGATCGCCGTCGCCGAGGTAGGCCGCGTGATCGAGCGCCATGTCGATCAGGTCCCGGGGGTGGCAGGGCAGGAGCGGTATCGAGGACGGCCCGTGCAGACGATCGATCACCGTCTGGCAGATCTGCGGGTCGTAGGGGACGCCGTGCTGCTCGCAGACCTGTTTCCAGATCTCGTGGTAGCGGCGCGTGGGCAGGGGGCCGAACTGGATCTTGTAGCCGATGCGCCTGAGGAACGCGTCGTCGGCGAGGTCGGTCGGGCGCAGATTGGTCGAGAACACCAGAATCAGGTCGAACTGCACGATGAAGCTCTGGCCAGCCGGCAGGTTGAGGTAGTCCCGCCCTTCCTCCATGGGGACGATCCAGCGGTTGAGAATGGCGCGCGGGGGCACGCGCTGGCGGCCGAGATCATCGATGATGAGCATGCCGTTGGTTGCTTTCAGCTGCAGCGGCGCGCGATACAGCCGGGTGGCCGGATCGAGCTGCACCTCGAGCATCTCCGGTGTCAGCTCCCCGCCGGTGATCACCAGCGGCCGCCGGCACAGCACGAAGCGCGGATCGTGACCGTCCTCGAGTCTGACGCCGGGCAAGGGCGTCTGGATCGGGACGTGCACCGTGGTGTCGAAGTACTGGATGATGGTCTCCCCGACGGCGAGCGCGTGCGGCACCAGCGCGGTATCGCCGACCAGCCGGCACAGCCGCTGGGTGACGTAGGTCTTGCCGGTGCCCGCCTCGCCATAGACGAAAATGGCCTTGCCGGAATTGAGCGCCGGGCCGAGCCGATCGAGTATCTGATCATCGAGCACGACGTCCTTGAATGCGGCGGCCATCAACTCGCGGGTGATCAGGCGGTCATGCACCGATTGCCGGCGCACCACTTCGCTGTACGCCTCCAGTGTCACCGGGGCCGGGCCGACGTAGCCGCTGCGGGCGAGTCCGTCCTGCGCGCTCATCCGGCCGCGGTCGGTGAGCGCGTAGCGCAGGCTCGCGTCCTCCGGGGTCGGTCCGCGCACTTCGATGCGCCCTTCGCGGCGCAGGAAGGCGAGCACCTCCCCGAGAATGCCGCCGGCGAGGGCGGTGCGGCGGCTCATGCCCGGCAGTGTCAGCGTGCCGGCGCTGTACAGATGCTTTTCAACCAACTCGCACAGCAAGGAGATGTGCAGTCCCGTTTCGGCGATGCTCTTGGGCCGCGGCGCGAGAGCGCCGGGCTCTGGCGGCAATTTCGCGGCGCCGGCGGCGGCTTCGGCGTGGTTGACGCCCGGGGCAGTGCTAGCCACGGTATGCGCTCCATAGCCCCGAGATGAGCGTGCCGCCGGCGATGGCCAGGCCGTAGGGGAAGCGCTGCGCGGCCCCCTCCGCGCCCGAGTGCGGAAGCTGCGCGCCGTGCCCGGTCATACAGAGCACGTAGCCTCTGAAGATCCACCGGCGGAGCAGCTCGCGGACGCCGGCCGGTCCGGCGGTTGAAACGAGGACGATCAGTCCGCCAAACAGTCCGACGACGAGTGTCCAGAGGATGGCGAAGAACGCGCCGGCCGGACCGAGGAACGCCCCCACGACCGCCATGGCTTTCACATCCCCGCCACCGGATCCGCCGGCAAGGAACATCGGCAGGAACACCGCGAGCCCCACCGCGAGGCCCTCCGCGCTGTGCAGCGCGCCCGGGGCGCCGGCCGCGGCCGCGTGGATGGCGACGGCGAGCACGGCGGCGGGCACCGTCAGCCGGTTCGGGATCCGGCGGGTGCTGAGGTCCATGACCGCCACCGCGATCAGGAATGCCGACAAGGCGGCTACCGTGAAATACCAGCTCTCTGAGGCCATACGCGCAGGTCCGCTCAGGGTGCGGGACGGGCGACCGATGGGGTGCGATCGACACCCCATCGGTAATCGGACGACATTGACGGCGGATGCGCTTTAGAACGTTCCGCTTGCCGATGAACTCGACACCGCTGCGTACAGCCAATTGATGACGTTGTTCACCGCCTCTCCCAGGTGGGTGAATGCGGCAACGACGGCCGCCGCAATCAATCCTCCGGCGATGGCATATTCCACCGTTTCCAGCCCGTCCTCATCCTTCCACAGCGAGACGAGCATCTTCTTGCAGCTCAGCATGGGCATGTCTCCAGATGAAGTTGAAGTAGTTGTTCTGATCCGGCGCCGACCGCAGCGCGTTGGCCCACACCGACGCATCGGAATGGACGAGCCGAGCATCGGTCCTTTGCGCCCGGCGGCAGTAGGACGGCTTTGCAGAAGTGCCGGATGATTTTGCCGAGCCGGCGCCGCTGCCCGGGCGGCGGGCGGTCCGCACGGTGCTGTTGACTCGGCGCGGGCGGCAAAATCGTCCGGACATCGATCAAAAGATTCCTACCCGCCGGGCGGGCGGGTTTGTCAAGGTGGGTCGTACGCGCCGGTCCCTAACAGGCGCGGTGGACAACCACCCGTGAGCAGCGCGAGCGCAGTCGACTCGGACTCGGCACCCATCGCCTACCCCGTTGCCAGGGGGATCTCCTGGCCGTTGATGGTGGGGGTGACGGCGTTCCTGATCCCGGTGCTGGCGGGCTGGGGACTGCGGGACCCGGATACCTATTGGCACATTGCCGCCGGGCGCTGGATGCTCGCCCATGGCGCGGTGCTCACACACGATCCGTTTTCCTTCACCCGGCGGGGGGCGCCGTGGATCGCCCACGAGTGGGGTGCGGAACTGCTGATCGCGCTGGTGTTCAGGCTCGCCGGCTGGGCGGGCCTGGTCTTTCTGGCCGCCGCCTGCTTCGCCGGCACGCTCGCGTATCTGTTGCGTTTCCTGCTGGCGCGCATGGAGCCGCTGCACGCCCTGGTGCTCACCGTGCTCGCCGGCAACATGATGTTCCCCTCGCTGCTCGTACGGCCCCACGCGCTCGTCTGGCCGCTCACCGCGCTGTGGATGGGCGTGTTGGTCGGCGCCGGCGAGCGCCGGCGCGCACCCCCCTGGTGGCTGCTCGGCGTGATGCTCCTATGGGCAAACATGCACGCCAGCTACATCCTCGGACTGGCCGTCGCCCCGGTGCTCGCGCTCGAGGCAATGGCCGGGGCCGGCGCGCGGCGCGCGGCCGTCGGCAGAGGCTGGCTGGCGTTCATCGTTGCGGCGTTGGGCTGCGCGATCGTCAACCCGCAAGGCTTCAGGTTGCTCACGTTTCCTTTCCGGGTGCTCGACATGAGCGCGCTCGATTACATCGCGGAGTGGCGCCCGCCCAACCTGCAGCACCTGCAGATATTGAGCGTATGGCTGGCGCTTGTACTCGGGCTCGCGTTCATCGGGCGCATTCGGCTGCCGCTCGCGCGCAACGTGCTGGTCATGGGCTTGCTGTTCATGGCGCTGCAGCATGTGCGCAACGTCGCGCTGCTCGGCCTGCTCGCCCCGTTCCTGCTCGCCAGGCCGGTTGCGACGGCTTGGCGGCGGCTGGCAGCCTCCGGCCGCGACGCCGCCGGCCTGGATCGGTGTTTGCGGGCCCTGACACCGCCCGCACCGCGCGCCACCGCGCTGGCGGCGATCGCTCTGGCCGCCGTGAGCGGCGCGGTGGCATTGCGCATCGAACGGCCGCACCCACCCGCCGCCGTGGCGCCGCGCGCGGCGCTCGATGCGCTGCTCGCCCGCGGCGCCGGCGGGCGGATACTGAACGATTACGGCTTCGGGGGCTACCTGATCTTCCGGGGCGTTCCCGTGTTCGTGGACGGGCGCGCCGATCTTTACGGCGATGCATTCCTCACGCGTACCGTCGATGCGCTGTCGCTCTCCCCGGGCGGGCATCTGCGGGCGCTGCTGCGCAGATACCGGATCAGCGGCATTTTGCTGCGGCCGGATTGGCCGGCGGTGAAGCTGCTGAACCGCATGCCGGCATGGCAGCGCGTATACGCCGACAGCGTGGCGGTCGCCTATGTTCCTCGAGAACAGGATAAAACAACATGAGTACACGTGCGGCCGATCTGCCGGTGAGCGCGCGCGGACGCTCCTTGGGCTTGCCGCGAGCGCGGGCCGCCGAGGCGGCTCCGGAGCTCGTGGTGGTCATCCCGACGTATTGCGAGCGGGCCAATGTCGAGGAGCTCGTGCGCCGCCTGCGCAAGGTTCTGACCGGGCTGCGCTGGGAGGCGATCTTCGTCGACGACGATTCTCCGGACGGAACCGCGCAGGTGATCCGGGGCATCGGCCGCAGGGACGCGCGGGTGCGCTGCCTGCACAGACTCGGCAGGCGAGGGCTGGCTGGGGCATGTATCGAGGGCATGCTCGCGAGCTGCGCGCCGCACATCGCGGTCATGGATGCGGACCTGCAGCACGATGAGACGATCCTGCCCCGGATGCTGCAGTACCTTCGGGAAGGCGGCGCGGAGCTCGTGGTCGGGACGCGCTACGGCGGGGACGGGAGCGTCGGCGAGTGGGACGCCGCCCGGGCATTGATCAGCCGCCGCGCCACACGGCTCAGCCGCCTGGTGTACCGGCAGTCCGTTTCCGACCCCATGAGCGGATTTTTCATGTTGAAGCGCGGCCTGTTCGAGGAAGCCATGCGCAAGCTCTCCACCAGCGGTTTCAAGCTTCTGCTGGACATCCTGGCGACGATCAAGCGGCCCGTGGCCATCCAGGAAGTCTCCTACACGTTCCGCACGCGCGAGCGGGGCGAGAGCAAGCTCGACAGCGTCGTGGTGTGGGACTTCGCCATGCTGATGCTGGACAAGCTCCTCGGCGGGTATGTGCCGATGCGCTTCGTGGCGTTTTCCCTGGTTGGCGGCGCCGGAATCGCCGTGCACATGGGGGTCATCGCGCTGCTGCTGCGTCTTACCGCGCTCGCCTTCCCGGTCGCGCAAGCCCTGGCGGCGGGCGGCACCATGGTGTTCAATTATTCGGTCAACAACGTGCTGACGTACCGCGATCAGCGCAGGACAGGCCTCGCCTGGCTCACCGGCCTCGCCTCCTTCATGGGCGCGTGCAGTCTGGGGGCGCTGGCGAACGTCATGATCGCCACGTTGGCGTTTGACCATCACGTGCCATGGCAGCTCGCCGCGCTGTCCGGAGTCTGCGTGGGCGCAGTGTGGAATTACGCCATGACGAGCCGCTTCACCTGGGGCAAGGCGCGGGCCGCCGGGTGAACGGTGCACGCCAGGTTGCGCAATCGCCCGCGGGCGCGGCTGGAGCGGCCGGTGGGCGGGCGGCGGCGCGGGAGTTCTCGCTCGCCCGGCCCGCCTTCTCCTGGCCGCTGCTGCTCGGGGTGGCGGCATTTGTGCTGATCGCCGTGCTCGGCAGCGGGCTCGCCGATCAGGATGTGTTTTTGCACGTGGCGGTGGGGCGATGGATTCTCGGGCACGGCCACGTCCCGACGCACGATCCGTTCTCGTTCACCCGGCGCGAAGCGCCGTGGGTCGCCCAGGAATGGGGCAGCGAGCTGCTGTCCGTGCTCGCCTATCGGCTCGGCGGGTGGGCGGGCCTCGTCTTTCTCGGGGCGGCCTCCTTCGGTGCGACGCTCGCTTATCTCATGCGCTTTCTGCTGCGGCGCATGCAGCCGTTGCACGCCCTGGTGCTCGCCTCTTTGGCGGCCAGCATGCTGCTGCAGTATGTGGTGGATCGCCCGTACGAGTTCGTGTGGCCGCTCACCGTCCTGTGGATCGGCGGTCTGCTCGAGGCGAGCGAGCAGCGGCGCGCACCGCCCTGGTGGCTGTTGGGAGTGATGTTGCTGTGGGTCAACATGCATGCGAGCTTCATCCTCGGGCTCGGTCTGATGCTCCTGCTGGCGCTCGATTCGGCGGCGGGCGGCGGGCGGGAGCGGGTCGGGGTGGCGAGGCGCTGGGGGCCGTTTTGCGCGGCGGCGTTCGCGGTGGCGCTGGTGAATCCCCAGGGTTTTCGCCTGTTGTTGTTCCCGTTTCACGTGCTCGACATCAGGATCATGATGAAGTATTTCAAGGACTGGCGCCCGCCGGACCTGCAGCATCTGCAGCCGCTCGACCTGTGGCTGCTCGTGATGGTGGGCGCGGCCTTCGCCGGGCGCATCCGCCTCTCGCTCGTGCGCGCCGTCACGGTGCTGGTGCTGTTGTTCATGGCTTTGGCGCATGACCGCAACATCGCCCTGCTCGGCATGCTCTCGCCGTTCCTGCTGGCCTCCCCGGTGGCGGCCTCGTGGCCGTCCGCGCCGCGCGCCGGCGAGGGCGCCGGGGCGCTCGATCGATGGTTTCACGCGCTGTCCCCGCCGGCGCGAGCCGTGTCGGTGTGGGTGACGCTTCCCTTGGCGTGCGCGCTCGCCGTGAGCGCGCTGCGGGCGGAAAATCCGCAGCCCCCGGCACTGTTCGCGCCGCGGGCCGCGCTTGCGGCAATTCTCTCGCGGGTGCCGAAGCCGAGAATTCTGAATGATGTGAACTTCGGCGACTATCTGATTTTCCGCGGCGTGCCGGTGTTCGTGGACGCACGGGCGGACCTGTATGGGGAGGCGTTCCTCAAAGAGACGTTCGACGCCATGTCGTTGGCTCCCGATGGCCACATCCAGAGGCTGTCGGCGAAGTACCGAGTCAATGCGATTCTGATCATGCCGATCCTGGCGGTCGCTCGGTTGCTCGCGCGCCTGCCCGGCTGGCGGTCCGTATACAAGGGCAAATGGGCCGTGGCGTATGTGCGCCGCGCGGGGCGCACGCCGTGAGGGGCGCCGATGCCATCGCCTCGGGGAGCGGAGTGATCGGTGCGGTGCGTCGATTCGGCCTCTCCTGGCCGATGCTGCTCGGAGCGGCGGCATTCGTGCTGGTGCTCGCGGGCGCTGTGGTGCGGCTCGATGCGGACATCTACTGGCAAATCGTCACCGGACGATGGATCCGCGCCCATGGGTACGTTCCGGTGCGCGATATCTTCTCGTTCACCCGGCACGGCACCCGCTGGATCGTGCAGGAGTGGGGCGCGGAGGTGCTGGAGGCCGGCGTGTACCGCATGGCCGGCTGGGCCGGGCTCGCGCTGCTCGCCGCGCTGTGCTTCGGACTGACGATCGCCTATCTCGCGCGGTTCCTGTTTGCCCGCATGCAGCCGCTGCATGCGCTGATACTCACCGCCGTCTCCGGCTGCATGATGCTCGATTACCTCATCGTGCGGCCGCACGAGCTCGTCTGGCCGCTCACCGCG
>JAJZLX010000529.1 GCA_021850555.1 Pseudomonadota bacterium
GCGGTCGCGCCCTCAACCCTGAAGAGCGATGGGCGCGAGGCGGGGAACCGGATCAGGCCGGTAAGCGGTCTCAGCGGCGAACGAGTGCGTGAAATCGCAGGGGCCGGGAGCTCGGCCGCCACGGAAGGCTGGCGGCGCGAGGCGCCTGAAGCGCCCGAGCGATGAACGGACGCCCAGCGAAGCGCTGGTGCGCCCTGGTGCCGGCAAAGGCGCCCACGGGCCGATACATCGGCGGTGACACATCGGTGCTGGCCACCATCGGCAGGGCGGCCGGGACCGGTCCCGGCGCGCTCGGCCGGGCCCGATACTTCGGCAGGGAGCGCCATGGGGGCACTCCAGCCGGATTCCCGACAGCCGACTAAAACGCGAGAGGACGTCTGAGCCCGGGAGGCGGTCCCCCGGGGTGGAATCGGGGTGCCGGAGCATGCCAGGCGGGAGAGGGGGGATGGTACGCCGGAAAGTGAGGCGCACTGTGAAAGCGGGGAGCCCTGCGGAAGCGGGGAGGACTCACGTAATGGGGAGAAGGTGGAGGCGTGTAGCGAGGAGGTCTCGCGTAACGAGGAGGAACGACATAACGAGGGGGGCTGCGGAACCGGGGCGCTCTCTGTGGATGAAACCCCTCGAAACGAGGACTGTGCGGCGCCGGCGGGCGCCCGCCCGGGATGCCGGGACGCTCAAACGCCGGCTGGCGCCGTGATGGCACTCCCCCGCTTGCCATCCCCGGCGCCTCGCGCAGCAGCCACGGTGGGCGATTGCTCGGGACGCCCGTGCGATCAAAGGCCGGCCGGCGCTGCAGCGACGGCATCGCCCCACCCGCCATCCCAGGCGCACCACGCGCGGCGAAACCCGCGAGCCGCACCGGAACCGCCGGCCTGTTGGGCCGCAGACGCGACCACTGGCCGAGGCTCAGCGGATGCCCGCCGTTGGCACGGATCGCCGCCCGCTGCGCTGCGAAGGGCACCGGCGCCCGCGAGGGGGCGAGACGCACCACCGCCGGCCGGTCGATCAGTCCGCGAGGGGGGGAGAATCGACGTGCGGCGCCCGGGCCGAGCACGCTTGCCCTCACGGGCGTGATGGTCGGTGCCGCATGGGTGAAATGCGCGCTCACCGCGCCGTGCCGCGGCAGGATGATCCGGTGCGCGGCCACCGGCTGCGCCGAGGCGAACACGGAGCGCGGCACGACGGTGATCGCCCCCGGAACGCGGCTGTTGGCGTAGATCACCCGGGGGCGGTGCGCGTCGTACCGGGCGTTGACCACGGTCGCGTTGAGGGCCGTGGTATTGGAGAGATTGATGTTGCGCACATACGCGCGGCTGGCGGCATAGCCCGGCAGGTACACGTCCCGCGGACCGAGCGGCAGCCAGCCGACGGGTCGGACCCTTCGCACCCCGGCCGTGGCCCCGATACGCCCGATGCGACCACGAGTAAAGGCCACCATGGCCGGGGAGTAGATCGGCCGCACCCTGCGCGGACCCGGAACCCAGCACCAATCCCCATTCCACCAGCCCCAGCGGCCGTAATGAAACGGCGCAAAGCCCCAGGGCTCATCATCGACCCAGGTCCATCCCCAGGGGAAGATCCACGTCCAGTAGCCGAGGCTGTACGGCGCCCAGCCCGCCGGCACGGCGGGGAACCAGGCGTAGCCCCACTGCGTGTCCTGCCAGTTGCCATAGCCGGCCAGCTCATTCGCGCCGACCACATCCGGCGAGACGTATTGCTCGACAGCCGCGGCGGCTTTGGCCTCCTCCCGGTCCCGCGACATCGACCAGTCATCGAACGCATCGGGTGCGCCCAGCAGCGCGTAATCGGCGCTCAGCGAGGTGGTGCCCATGAAGGTGACGCTCTGCTGCGCGCTCACCGTGTAGGTCTTGCCGCCTCCGCTCGCCACCGCCTGGCCGTCGACCACTTCCACGATCGTGGTATCACCGCTCTCGCTGACTTGCACGCGGTAGATGCCCGGCCGCTCGAGCGACAGTGCCAGATTGGGCGTGTCGATCTCGTCCTGCTCGCCATCGGCAAGGCTGAACACGTGCACGATGACATCGCCCGCCGTCACTTGCATCTGCGCGGTGCGCCGATCGAGGTTCAGGAAGGAGAATCCCGTCATGCTCCAGAGCCGGATCACCGCATCGCCGATGTTGAGCTCGACGCGCGAATTCCGGTCGGCCCAGATCTTGTCGCCGATGCTCATCGGCCGGTTGAGCTCGGCAGCGATCCAGTTGTGCGTACCGGCGGGCTCGAGCCACACGCTCCCCGAGACGTAGCTCAGCTGCGCCGTGCGGCCGGGCGGGCTGCCCTGGGCGGCCCTCACCGCGCCGATCGACAAGGCCAGGGCCGCGCCGATCACGGCCAGCGCCGCTGACGGACGGATTCTGCGCGGCCCATCCTGAGCCTCGCCCCTTCGGGGCCGGTGCTGCGCACCGTCCAAAATCGCTGCCGGCGATCTTGTCATGGCGGATACTCCCGACGGTCGGGCCGCGGATCGGGTCCTCCACGTTCCGACTGTAATCGGATCATGATTCGATTATGGCACGCATTCCTGACGCAAGGCTGACATCTCCCCCCGGCCTTCGCTCATGCTGCAACGCTCACGCAAGCCCGATCAGGGGCGTGGGGGATCGGCCCCCGCAATGCCGGCTCGATCGGCACCCGAGGGACAATCCTCGCGATGAGAGACACGCGGGTCATGAACGATTATAGAATTCTTGGATGTCCGCACCGATCGTTCAGGAAATCAATGTCTACCCGCTGAAATCCGCGCGCGGCATTGCCCTGCCGGCGGCGCGCCTCGCCGACACCGGCTTCGAGTGGGACCGGCACTGGATGGTGGTGCGCGAGGACGGCATGTTCCTCACCCAGCGCACGCATCCCCGCCTGGCCCGCATCGCGACCGCGCTGACGAGCGAGCACCTGTGCCTCGATGCCGAGGGGCAGCGGACGCTGCCCCTGCCGCTCATCCCTTGCGGGGAAGCGCGCCCGGTCCGGGTCTGGAAGGACTCGTGCGAAGGACTCGACCAGGGCGATGTGGCCGCGCAGTGGGTGAGCGCGGTGCTCGGCGAGCCGGCGCGCATCGTGCGCGTTCCCCGCTCCCCGCCGCGCCTGGCCAACCCCGAGTACGCCGGCCCGCAGCCCGCCCCGATCGCCTTCCCGGACGGCTATCCCGTGCTCGTCTGCAACCGCGCCTCGCTCGATGAGCTCAACCGCCGCCTGCCGCAGCGGCTTCCGATGGAGCGCTTCCGCCCGAATCTGGTGATCGAGGGGTTGCCGCCGTTCGAGGAGGACCGCATCGCCGCCATCGGGATCGGCCCGGTGACGCTTCGCCTGGTCAAGCCTTGCGTGCGCTGCATCGTGCCCTCGACCGATCAACTGAGCGGCGCCCGCGGGCTCGACCCCCTGCCGGTGCTGCGCACGTTCCGCTTCGACCCGACGCTGCGCGGCGTCACCTTCGGTGAGAATGCCGTCATCGCCACAGGCGTCGGCGAGCGACTCGAGCGCGGCGCACCGTTGCGCATACGCTACGACGATTGATCTTTGTGGCCGCACTGGCTACCGTGGCGCGCCCGTCCGCGCAAGCGCAAGCACAAAGGACTTAAGGAATGACCCGCCGAGCGACACTGGCCCTTTCATTGGTCGTTTTTCTCTCCCTGTGGCAGAGCGCATTCGCGCGCGGCGTGACTCCCTACCTGCCCCTGAACCTCGATCCGGACGTCGAGAATGCGATCGAGCGGGTCATGATCCTGGGGGACGAGCCGGTCATGTCCCGGCCCATTCCCGCGGCGCTGGTGCTGCAGGCCCTGCCCAAGGCGTGCAAGGTGGACCGGCCTCTGTGCGAGCGCGTACGGCACTACCTGCATCGCTACATGCACGGCACCGGCGTGGAATTCGCGAGCATTTCCGCGGCGGTTACCACGGGGCACTCCAACATCACCCTGCCCAACCTGCACGGCACGAAGGCACAGAGCCCCTACGAGATCGCGGGGGCGGCCTACATCCAGTTCAGCCCCTACGTGCTGCTGAACCTGGGCGGCGAGGCCCACCAGGGCCGCGCAACCCCGACGGGGACGTATCTCAGCCTCGGATTCGACTGGGCGCAGCTCGATATCGGCTGGCGCGATCACTGGTGGTCGCCCATGACCGACAGCTCGATGCTGATCAGCACCGAGGCGCCGACCATGCCCTCCATCACCCTGTCAAACTACCAGCCGCTGACGCGCCTGAGGCTGCACTACTCGGTGTTCCTCGCGCGCATGTCGGAGTCGAGCCGGATCGAGCTGCCGCTCAAGCCGTATCAGCCGCCTCAGCTCACCCGCGGCTATCCCAAGATGGGCGGCGTCCGGGTGGGCATCGAGCCGGTGAGCGGCTGGGCGCTGTCGCTGCAGCGGGTGCTCTTCTGGGGCGGCGGGGCGGCGGGCGGGGAGTCGGTCAGCAACATCCTGCAGGCGTTCTTCAATCCCGCCAAGGCGCAAACCACCGGCTTCAACACTGGCTCGCACGTGGTCGCCAAGCAGGAGGCCTCGATCACCAGCCGGTTCATCTTCCCCGGCCGGGTTCCCTTCTCGGTGTACTTGGAGTACGCCGGCAACGACACCCTCATGGGCCGCAACTACCTGTTCGGCAAGCCCGCGCTCTCGGCGGGCATCGACTTCCCGCTCATCGGGCCGTTCGATTTCACCTTCGAATACTCCTCCTGGGCGCCCACGTGGTACGTACACACCGCCACTGATGTGCAGACGGGCTATCCCGACGGCCTCACCAATTACGGCGCCAACATCGGCGGCTGGTTCGGCGACCAGCGCGTGCTCGCCACCGCCACCACGCTCGCCGACCAGGTCGGCGGCCAGAGCGACATGCTGCGCATCGGCTGGACGCCCTCCTTCGGCGGCTACATGCAGCTGAAGCTGCGCGCGCTCACCAACGAGGACCTGACCCGGTTCGCCACCTTCCCCTACCGAAACGAATACCTGGGCTCGCTCAGCTACTCCTACCCCTGGCACGGCTATGCCGTGGGTGTCGCGCTGCAGGCCGGCCGGGACGTCTTCGGCCACCACTACATGCGCGTCGAGGGGTACCTGCGCGACGGCGAGGCGCTGCTCAGCCACTTCGATCCGACAGCCGCCTTCGCCGGCAAGACCCCCAAGGGAGATCACTGGTTCATCAAGACGGGCGTCAACTATTACCGGCTGCTGGTGTACAGGACCGGGTACGCGCGCCACTACACGCCGTGGGCGGGTGGCCCGCACTTCACGATCGGCGCCCGCCGGCGCATCTCGGCGCACCAGGACATCGGGGTGGCACTGGATGTCGATTCGCTGCGGGGGCGGCCGATGCTCGGGGTGCGGATGGTCGATTACCGCTACCGCTTCGGCAGACATCTGGCGGCGCACGCGTTCGTCGGCGCCGCCCGCTACGCGCTGGCGACGCCGGCCTATGGCGTGTACGTGGGTGCAGGATTGGAGTGGCGCAATCTGTTGCCCGGCTGGGGTATCGGGGTCGGCTTTCACAATCTGATCTCGGCCCAGCGCCTGCGGGATCTGCGCACGGAGGTCAGGGGCGGCCAGGTCTTGTGGAGCACCTACAGCTGGACGTTTGACGTGTCGCGCTCCTTCTGACGCCCGCCCGCCGGATCGTCACGCACTGCGGCGCGCCGGCAGCGAGCACCAGGCCTCGAGCACCGCTTGCACCGGTATCTGGTCGGCGCGCCGGCTGACCGGCGGCCCGCCGACGCCGATCACCGGCGAGCCCGAGGCTGCGCGCGGCAGCACCCAGGACTGGGGATTCGCGCCCATGATCACGACCACCGGCAGGCCGAGCGCCGCGGCGGCGTGCGCCATGCCCGTGTCCATGGAGATCATGCTCTCGGCCACCTCCATCAGGGCGAAGCTCTCGCGCAGGCCGAGCCCGGCGATCTCCAGGCCCTCGAGGCCGATCGCTTCGCGCATTTCCTCGAGGAGCGACAGCTCGCTCACCGCCCCACGCAGGACCAGAACGGCCTGCGGACGGTGCTCGCGCAGCGCATGCAACAGCTCGCGCCAGCGATCGACGGGCCAGGAGCGGTCATTGTCGCGCTGCCAGCGCTTGCGGCTGCGCGCGCTCAGGGTGCGCGCCGTGCCCGGCTGGATCAGAACGAGCGGCCGCCCGGACCACCCCCTTTGCTGCAGCAGCGCCTCGCACCGCGATCGCTCCGCTTCGAGCGTGACGAGCCTCGGTGCGCTCCGCCCGCCGGGCAACGGGTATTGCGCCGACGCCAGGACCGGCGGCGTGCGCGCGGCGAGCCGCAACAGCGACTCGATGTAGTGCTCCTCAAGATTCGGGGGATCCTCGAGGAACACGCAGCGTGCGGCATCGATGCCGCTCAGCGACAGCAGGCGTTTGATGCGCGAGACCTGCCGAGGCATCGCCTCGGCGACGTAGATCGGCGCCGGCGCGGTCTGCCGCAGGGCTCGCACCACTCCCAGCCACTGGTGAGTGGTCGCAAGCGGCAGATGCCGCGGCAACGTCCAGCACCGCGCCACATCGGGGTGCCCCCGATAGATGTCGCGGTTCCAAGGCCCCGCGGCCACCACGTGACATGGGCCACCGTAGCGGCGGCGCAGCAGGCTCAAGGCGGCGGTCAGCATGATCATGTCCCCGACGCGGCCGAAGAGGATCACGACGGGTGTGAGCGCTCGCGCGGGCGCGCTCATGCGGATCACCTAGCGCCGAACGCCGCAGCGCTGCGGCGTGTCCCGATCGGGTCCGGCCGGCAGCGAGCGCCACAGATCGAGCGCCGCCTGAGGGGAAATCTCCTCGACGTGGCGGGCCTCGAGCGCCAGGACCGGGGAGCTGCCGCCGCTGCGCGGCAGCCAGACCCGGGGAGACTGGATGCCGTAGAGCACCACGAGCGGGACACCGAGCGCGGCGGCCGCGTGCGCAGGCCCCGTGTCGATGGAGATCATGCTGTGGGCCAGCTCGCACAGCGTGAACAGGCGCCGCAGGCCGCAAGCGGCCACCGCCACCCGGGGGACGGAGGCCGCCGCGCAGATCCGCTCGAGCATCGAGGCTTCGGCCGGCGCCCCGCGCAGCAGGATCAGCGCCTCGGGATGAGCGCTGTGAATTCCCTCTAGCAGGCTGACCCAGTTCGCGAGCGGCCAGACTTTGTCGTCCCGATCGCTCCAATGGCGCATGCGCCGCCGGCCCATGGTGCGGTGATTGCCCGGCTGCACGAGGACCAGCGGCTCGCCGTGCCAGCCCCGCCCGGCGAGCCAGGCGCGCCCCTCGCGCCGCTCGCTCTCCGTCACCCGAAGATGCGGTCGCCAGAGGTCTGCGGCCTGCGGCTGCGGATAGTCCCGCTCCCGCACCGAGGCGGGGGTGCGGGCGGCGAACTGCAACTGACAGTCGAGCCACAGGCGCTCGGTTCCAGGCTCCTCGTCGATAAAGAGGCAGCGCCGCGGGTCGATGCCCCCTAAGGACAACAGGCGTTTGATCCGCGGTACCTGCCGGCGATGGTGCTCGAGCACGTACACCGGGCCCGGCGCACTTGAGCGCAAGGCCCGCAACACCGCGGGCCACGCCAGGCCGAGCACAAGCGGCGCCTTGCGCGGCACGTGCCAGCAGGCCTCCACATCCGGATGCCCCAGGTACATATCGCGGATCCATGGATCCATGCCGACGACATAACACGGAGCGCCGTAGCGGCGATGCAGAAACCGCAGGACCGCCGTCAGCATCACCATGTCGCCGATGCGGCCGAACCGGAACACGAAGGGGTGGAGCGGCGGCCCCGGATCTGCGGTCAATGTCGTTGAGGGCATCGGCGGGTGTCGGGAAGGATCATCCGGGCCAACGGCCATTGTGACGCAGGGCCTCGAGGTTCAGCAAGCGGCCGTGGCGGGGCGCAGCCGATCCCGGTCGTGCCCACGGGCCAAGGGCTGCGCCCTGCCGCACACGCACCGCGCCTGTCCGGCCGCGGGCCGCCCCCGTGTCACGGGCCACCCGGGGCTGCGGATAGGGGTTATCCGCAGCGGCATTTCGGTGCGCACTTCGCGATATCCGCGGGCCCCTACTCACAGGCGCCTCGGTTACGGGTATGCTCACATCCATAGGCGAGCTGAGATGAAACAGACGGTGCGCTTCCGAGTGGACTTCACGACCGGCTGCTCGATCGGCCCGGGCAAGGTGGCGTTGTTGGAAGGCATTCGCGACACCGGCTCGCTGCGCCAGGCGGCGCGCGCACTCGGCATGAGCTACCGGCGCGCATGGCTGCTGCTCGATGAGCTCAATCACTCCTTCACGGCGCCCGCCACCACGGCGACGGTGGGCGGCGCGGGCGGAGGAGGAGCGCAGCTCACCACCTTCGGCGAGACGCTCATCCACGCCTACCGCTCGCTCGAGCGCGACATCGAGTCGCTGGCGCACGTGACTCTCGCGACCATCGCCGCGCGCGCCAAGGCCCGGCCGGGACCGAAGGCCCGACGCCCCCCGAGCGAGCAGCGCCGCAGGCTCTCCCGCGCCCCCTCCCCCGGGCCTGGGCGCACGGATTGAGCGCGGCGGTCCATAGGCTGACATTTCACATGCGCTCACCGGGCGCCGCTCTTGCGGCCGTGCCGGCTCTGCTGCTCGGTCTGGCCGCTTCCGCGGCGGCCGCGGGCGCCCCGCCGGAGGCTCCGGCGCACGCGCCGCTCAGGAGCGAGGCGGCGCATGGCGGCGGCACCACCCGCTCTTTGCCCTCGAGCGCGGCTCTCGTGCGCATGGGCGCGGTGATCGGCCGGATCGAGATCCACAACCGGAACGTCTTCGACCTCTCCAACCCCAAGGACGACCGGCCGCTCTTTCGCCTCGCCGACCGCCTGCACCGCACGACGCGCAAGGGCCTCATTCGCCATCAGCTGCTCTTTCACACAGGCGAGCGCTACTCCCCGCACCTGCTCGCGGAATCGGCGCGCATCCTGCGCGCGGATCCGTATTTCTATGATGCCTCCATCCGGCCGATTCGCTACCACGACGGCAAGGTCGATGTGCTCGTGAGCACCCGCGATGTCTGGACGCTCAACCCCGGCTTTGACTTCTCGCGCAGCGGTGGCAAGAGCTCGGTCGGCTTTCAGCTCGAGGAGCTCAACGCCCTCGGCACCGGCACCGACATCAAGCTCGCCCACATGCGCACGGTCGACCGGACGGAG
>JAJZLX010000333.1 GCA_021850555.1 Pseudomonadota bacterium
GGTTTGGCTTCTGCCCGCGCGATGGTGGCAGGCTCGAATTGTCCGGCCGCTTCGGCGGCTCGTTCAGCCGTGCCTCCAACTCCGCGATCCGGCGCTCCGCAGCGGCCAGCCGCGCCATCAGTTCCGTGTTCCTGCGTTCGGAGGCTCGCAGCGCTTCCCACAGCGCGCGGATCAGCGCGTCTTTCTCGGCGTGCGATAGAAGGGACAGGTCGGGAAGCTCGGTCACGCCTCCGTCGAATCGCATCCGCCGTGGTCACGTCAATTCACAATCGATTCAACAGGTCGCCCACGGGGATGAGCAGCTACTTCAGGCCGAGCATTGTGGCGTATAGCTTGGCTTGCTGCATGCCATCGGCTGCTGTCAGGTAAGAGGCCTTTGCCTCCACGACAGCGATGGGCACGTCGGGCCGGTAGCGGAGGAGATAGTCCAGACGGCGCCGCTTGCCGCGCTTCGTCCCGTTCTTCGTGAACAGGATGCGGCCCGGTGTGATGGTTCGCTGCTCCTGCAGCTGATGTGGCATGCTGTCCCAGCCTGCGGCCTGGAGACGCGGGGTGATCACCCTGCGACAGGTGTCCGCTTCGGTTTCGGCCTCGTCCACCAGGTACCCTCTATCCCGTGCCCATTACGGTGCTGGGATCAATGTTACTTGGTGGTCCTGTGCCACGTCCAGGCCGGGTGCTTGACCATCCGATTCAATCCACATCATCAACCTGACAACGCCCGGCAATGGAGAGGGTCTGTGGACTCTTCCGAGGCGCTATCGGACTGAGATGACCTTGGGCGCTACCGGTGGTCGTGAGGGTTTGAGGATCAGGCCTTCCGGTACGGCTTCCACGCTGGCAGCTGGGTAGACCGCCATTGCCAACGACAGAGATTTTAAGAAGGCCGGTTTGAAGTGGAATAGCTCTTTTACGCCGCCGCCGAACTGGCCCTTCAGTGCCGCCCAGGTGACAAGCCGGTTGGACGAGAGGGCGTGCAGCCGGTAGGCCAGCCATAGATAGCAGTCCATCGCTTGGCTGTTGTTCGAGATTGCTTTGATGGCAGCTTCCTCGATCGGAACCGGATGTCGCTTTAACTGCTCGAAGAAACCCTCAGACAGCTTTGCTGTCTCAAGACTCAGGCGTCCCTGACGAACTTCGGTATCTTCCTCGATGAATAACGCCCGATCGACGATGTTTTGGTTTACGAGTGCCTGTGTGTTCTTGGCTCCTATGAGGTGAAAGGTCAGCCGGCAGCGTGATATGCGCTCGGCCTGCTCACGGATTAGTCGACCAGTCTTGCCGCCCACACTGACGTTCATGCGGCCCAGCCACTCGCGGAGACTGCCACCAAGCTCGACTTCGCGGGACCCGGTGCGGAGCGCTTCAGTCTGTAGGAAGAACAGGATTAGTCGGGCGTGCGCACCGAATGGAACGCCAACTGACATCATCTCCGGACTACCAGCCTGGATGGGTCTGCGGCCGGGCTCGACGACCAGATGCACTCTGTCGCCGATAAGACTCCATGTCGCCTCGCCAGGCTGTCGCTTATGCGGGAGAGCACATTGCGCCCATCCCGAGTAGGCGAAACCGAGAGTGGCATCTTCGTCGGACAAATAGGAGGTTGCTGCCTCGACGACGGAGCGATCGACGCCCGCTTCAAGAGCAGCCTGCTTCCCTTTCGCCTTCAGTAGCTCATGGACGGTGCCCATCGCACGACTCCTTCGTAGGCGACATTGTGCCGCTGTGATGCAGTGGCGTCGCCGTGGACTCTTTCGAGGGCTGTTTGGGTATTGCGCACGTTGCTGTGGACTCTCGCGAGGAGGCTATTTCAAGGTATTAGAATCCTATTAATAGATTCCACGTCAGAGTCCACGGGATAACTCCCTAACCCATTGGCGGTCCGTGAATGGTCTCGGCAGAGTCCACATTTCCCTCGTTAGAGTCCACGGAAAGTCTGTTGATGATTCGGCTTTGCGGGGGCGGGCGGACCTCGAAAGAGTCCACAGTTCATCCCTCTCCTGCCCTTCTGACATGAGGCCGGTGGAACGCGACGGCCTCCTGAACTCCGCCCTGCACAGGATAGCGTTCCGCAAACCCACAGCTACTCCTGCCCCCTGCCCCCTGCCCCCTGCCCCCCGCTGAGCTTTTCCCAACCTGCCGAGGTTAGGTCAAAAAACTGACCGGATAAATATAATTACCGGATTATTGTTTCTTGTAGAGATCCCAGGCTTCCTCGATAAGTACGCCCTGCGTGACCCCCCGCCTGTTCGCTTCCTGAGCGATCTCGTCCGCAACGTGGGGCATGACCTTGGCATGTACCTGTCCGGTCCGAGGGCTGGGCTGGCGGCCGCGCCGCCTCGCTGGTTCACGATTGATGAACCCGTGCTGTTCAGCAGCGGCGTCGGACCGTCCGATAGCTTCGGCCGACGTATCTTTTTGCCGTGTCTTCAGGCGACCTAGGTCGATGCTGAACGTCGGTTTGTCGGTCATGGCCGCTTCTCCACGAGGCGGGTGTACACGGCCTTGGCAAAAGCCGCGGCGTTTTCGACAGCAGGTTCCATCTTGCCCTGCGCCGGCATGGTCCGGAGATCGCCCCCGAATTCGAACAGAGCCGAGAATGCGGCACGCTCCATTAATGGCGGTTCGATGACATCGACTCCCTGCCCTCTCAAAGACGCTTCGATCGCGGTGTGCTGCTTCGACTTGATGGCGCGGGTCATGGTGAAAACGACAGCGTGACGGATCGGCCGTCCCAGCGCTTCTTCCTCCTCAGCGATCAATGCGAGCGCTCGCACGCCAATCGTCGCGTCTAGTGTAGTGGCGCGCATTGGCGTCAAGACCAAATCGGCCTGCGAGATAGCGCGAGAAACCAGCCGGGAGGCAACTCCCTCGAGATCAACGATTACAACGCGCCCATCGGCATCTTGTTGTTTAATCGTGCGCACAATGTCCGACTCCCCCACGTCGGATCGTACGGTAATTCTCGGCGGTAGCGCAGCCCGTTCTGCCCAGATCGTAATCGAGCGGTTGGGATCGCAGTCTAGGATCGCCACCTCGGCACCGGCATGTGCCAACTCAGTTCCGAGGATGACGGACGCTGTTGACTTCCCTGCCCCCCCCTTGGGCGACGCGACGGTTACGATCGGCATTTCTCAACCTGACGCATTCTCGATCTCACCCAATTCAAGTTCTTACCGGGTTTATATGTTCACCAGATAAGAGGTGCGACCCGGTTATCGGAAAAATCCGGTGAGTGTGCTAATCAGGTAACACCTTCTGGACAGCGGTATGCGATACTGTAAGATTCGCATGGGAAGGATTCCGTGCCGGTTAAAAAATCAATCCGGTATCATCAATTACCGGAATATGTGTGTTAACTGCGGTTGCGCGGTTGCGCAGACGGGCAATGGCCCGCTTTGATCCGCTCGGTTAATACCAGGTCATTTGACACACCTGGTAAATGTAACAACCAGATTTGGCGACTGGGCGTCCTGGCCCGTCATTTGGCACTGCTCAATCGGCGGCATCGATGAGTGTGCTCGCGAACAACCTATGGTTCTGGCGATAGCGACAAATATCAGCGTGAACGCACGCTACCGTCTGTTTGACTATCCGGTTAACATATATACCGGGTAACAGAAATGACCCGATTCTGGCGTGTCTGGTGGAGATCCGCATGAACCGACAGGCCGCCCCTGGGGTAATTCATATTACCTGATTTTTTTATCTACCCGGTTAATTAACATACCTGATTGTGTCTCATGCTTGGTAAACATGCATCGCCTTTATCAACCAAAGACCGCCAAGTCCTGACCTGGAATAACCGAGCGCGTGAGCACGGCATCAGCGCCCGGATGCCGGCCGAGGGCAGGGGACGTTCGGGGCAAATTACGGTGGCGCCCAAATGTGCCGGAATTCCGGTCCCTGGGTGATGGCTGCCTCTCCAGGCAACGCGCCAGGACGCACGGGGGCACAGATCGGTTTTACGGTAGGGAAGGGGACCATGCACCAGTCTGCGAGGTGGAGTTGCGCTTCAGAGTCGGCCCGATATGCGCGTCGATTCGCTCAAGGTCGTCGACCATAATGTGCCGGCCAATTCCGAGCACGTGTAGCACACGGTCGAACGTCGCTTTGAATGCAGCGCGCCGGCGACCCGCATCCATCCGGGTGCGGCCGAAGCGTGTCCCGAACACGGTGATGCGGCTGAACAGGCCGAAGGCGCGCCGCCACGGCCTGCCGATAGGCGGGGAAAGGGGGAGACGCGGCCGCCGTGGTGCGGTTCCGTGTCCCTTTGACTCGCCAAAATGTCTATTTTTGTCACCTAGGATGAGCAAATGGCCAATTGCCACAATTCGAGGGCGTCTGGTAGGCGGGGCATTAGGCTCTACAAAGGGGCGCGATGATGGATTCAGAGGCAGGGCAGGGACGGATAGCCGAACAGAAACCCACCCTTTTCAAAAGGTTGTCTGAGCAGCGCCGCTTCGGCGCGCCCCAACGGAAAAAGCTCTTCGGCCGCGGAGTCCCGGGGGAGGGCCCTCGAACCTCAGCTACGACGGCGTGCCGGCGTCGGCCTCGCCGGAGAGGTCCGCCAGCAGCGGCCCAAGATCCCGCGACATATGCACGACGCGCGCAACCCGCGGTGGCCGCGTCTGGGTGTCGTAGACGAGGATATAGGGAAAGCGCGTCAGCGACCAGAAACGGTAGTGCGGTGGCGCCAGCTCCGGCCGCATTCGGCCGGCGAGAGGACGTGCCCCGATCAACCTCGCTGCTTCACCGGCGGCCTGCCGCAATCGCCGCGCGGCCGCCTCATCGTTCTGGGCAATCCACCGCACGGCGTCTACCAGCTCGCCCCGTGCCCGCGGCGCGAGCGTTGCCGGCCGGCTCATTTCCGCGCGGCGGCGGCCTCCGCGATGACCTCGTCCATCTCGCGCTCGACCTCCTCGATGCTGGAGAAGCCGTCGCGCTCGCCCTCGGCGATCGCCTCATCGAGCGAGGCCACGAAGGCGGACCGCGCCTCGTCCTGGCGCTGCAGCAGCCGCACGCCGGCGGCAACCACCTCGGCGACGTCGTGGTAGCGACCGGCGGCGACCGCCTCGGTCGCGAACCGCTCCAGCTCCGGGGGCAAACTCACACCGTCCATCACCAAAATATAGCGCGCCGATGGCCGCCCGGAAAGGATCGCGCACATGGGTGATCACCCGGATGCCGCCGACGTGCCCGATTCACCTGCGCCAAGTGCGGTTATAAGCGAGATCTTGCCTCCGGAAGCCCCAGCAAGCGTCGCGGGCGGCCCGCAACCGGCGAGTCAGGCGCTCGCGCTGATCAACCGCCTGGCGCGCGCGCAGCCGCCATCGGCCGACCTGCAGGCGCTGCTCGAGGGTCCGCTGCGCGATGCCGTCGCCGCCGCCGCCGATTACGCCGGCGATGCCATCTCCGACGCGACGCGATCCGCCTATCTGCGCGACTGGGCCGAGTTTTCCACATGGTGCCGCGCGAGCGGCGCCGATCCCCATGACCTGCCGGTCAACGCGGTGTTGGTGGCCGCCTGGCTCGCGACCCTGGCCACCACGCACGGGCGCAGCGCGCTGGGCCGCCGCGTCGCCGCCATCGCCTGGCACCATCGCCGCCGCGGGAGTCTGTTCACTGCCGCCCACCCGGTCATCCGCGAAACCTTGAGCGGCATCCGCCGCGCGCACCCCAGGCCGGTGCGCCCCGCCGCCGCCCTGACGTCGGTCGAAATCAAGCAGCTGATCGCGACATGCCCGAACGATCTCGCCGGGCTGCGCGACCGCGCACTGCTGCTGGTCGGCTTCGCCGGCGCCTTTCGACGCTCGGAACTGGTGGCGATCGACCACGCTCACCTGCGCTTCGAGGCGACTGGTGTCACGATCCGAATCCCGCGCAGCAAGCGGGATCGGGAAGGCAAGGGGGCCGATGTCACCCTGCCGCGCATGCGCGGCGACGACACCGGCGCGGTGCGCGGCACCTGCCCGGTGCGCGCGCTGGAAACCTGGCTGACGCGGGCCAAAATCCGCCGTGGGCCGGTGTTCCGCGGCATCACCCGCCACGGCACGATCGAGGACCGGCTCAGCGCCGGCGGCGTCAGACTCATCCTGCTCCGCCGCGCCGCACTCGCGAAACTCACCGTCCACCCGAGCGAGCGCCTCTCGCCGCACGGGCTGCGCGCCGGGCTGATCACCGAGGCCTATCTGGCCGGCGCCCCCGACGAGCAGGTTGCGGCCCACACGCGGCACGGCGATCTCGCCACCATGCGCGGCTACCGAAGGCGCGCGCGCATCACCGCCGACAATCCGGCCAGGCTGCTCGATCTGTGAGCGCGGAAGGAAAAGAAAGGTTGGGCTTCGCCCAACCCCACCAAGGGCAGAGCCCTTGGAACCCATGCCATACGGATTGGCTGTGCAACCTCCTGACCGTCAGCGGGCCGCCGGCGGAGGTCCAAAAATTCCGCGAGGCGGCCAAGGGCACCGGCGCCGTGCCGTGGCATCTCGATCTCGACGCCGAAGAGGCGCGGCTGTTCGCGCCGATGGCGACCGAGGGCGCCGAGGCCCGCGCGCTCGCCCGCGAACTGCGCGCGGTCATCGCCGCCCGTCATGACCGCGTGCTGGCGCACTGGGCCGGTCCGGGCACCAGCCCGCTCGACCTGCACCGCCTCATCCCCGTCCCCGGCGCCATCCTGGCGCTCGGCGCGGACGATCCCGCGGCGCAGGCCTGGCTGCGCACGCACTGGGGCACCACGCAGCCGCTGCGCCACGTCCGCATGATTGAGGAAAACGCCGATAAGCGTCTCCGCCGGACCGGGCGCATCGTCATGGACTTCTGGTCGGCGGACTGGACGCCCTGGCAGGCGATCATCCGGCTGCGTCGGGACTGGGGAAAACTCGTCTTCGCGGTCACGCCCCGCTACGACGATGGCTGACGGCGACGCGCCGGACGCCGCACCGCCGGCCGCGCGTCCGGACCCGCTCTGGGACAACTGGGAAGCGCCGCCGCGTGTGCCGGCCTCGCCCGAGCTGCACCTGGACGGCTTCGACGGGCCGCTCGACCTGCTGCTCGACCTGGCCGAGCGCGCGCGCATCGACCTCGGCCGGATTTCACTCAGCGCCCTGATCGACCAGTTCACCGGTGCGCTCGCACGCGCCGAGAAGCACGTGCCGATCAAGCGCCGGGCCGACTGGCTGGTGCTGGCCACCCGGCTGCTGGTGCTGCGGTCGCGGCTGCTGTTCGCCTCGACGCCTGAGGCGGTCCAGGAGGCGGAACAGGAGGCCGTGCACGCGCTGGCGCGGCTGCGGGATCTCCAGTTGGTCAGGGCCGCCGCGGCCTGGCTGGAGGCGCGGCCGCTTCTCGGACGCGACGTTTTCACGCGGCCGCGGCGCCAGCGGGATCCGCGCGTCGCCTCGTATATGCGGCTGATGGAGGCCTGCCTGACCGTGCTGCAGGGCAGGGACGGGGAGACCGCGCCGGCGGAGCCGATCTATCGGCCCGCCATTCCGGAGCTTTACCGCCTGCCCGAAGCCATCGCCCGGATGCGCAAGCGCTTGGCTGAGGCACATGGTTTGCAGCCGTTCGGGGTCTTTCTGCCCCCGATCCGCACGGACGCCAGCATCAAGCCGGTAATCGCGCGTTCAGCGCTGGCCTCGACGTTCGTGGCCGCCTTGGAGCTGGCACGGACGGAGGAGGCAATGCTCGCGCAGGACCGGCCGTTCGACGTGATCGGGATCGGACCAGCGCGTGGTCGTCAGGATCGAGATGCCGAGCCGCCCGCGGCGTAGGGAATGAACGGCAGAGCGGCCGCCCACAGAAGTCGTCGTCACGACTCCGGCGCAACCCGGCGCAGGGCCTGGACCAGCCCGGACGCGATACCTGGCAGGTCACTGACGTCGAGATGCTCGCTCGCGTAGGCGTAAGTGAGCAGCTCATCGCCGAGATACCGATCGAACTTCTCGAGTTGCGGGCCTCCGGCAAGGGCGGCCTGTGTTTCGGCGTGCAATTTTGACCCCATGTCGGGGTGGATCGGCGTCCAACTTTGACCCCCCGTGTGTTGAACGATCTGGCAGCCTGCTCGTTTGGACCGAGCGAGCGGGTGGTGGGGGATGCTGGTTGTGGAGACGATCGGCCGGATACGGCGTGAGCGGTTGGTTAAGGGCAAATCGATCAAGCAGATCGCGCGCGATCTGGGACTGTCGCGCAACACGATCCGGAAGGTGCTGCGGTCCGAGGAGACCTCGTTTGCGTATGAGCGTGAGGTCCAGCCGCGCCCGAAGCTCGGGCGCTGGACAGCGGCGCTCGACCGCTTGCTGACGGCCAATGCAAAGAGTTCGGTACGGGAACGACTGACGCTGATCCGCCTGTTCGAAGAGTTGCGGGTTCTGGGCTACGAGGGTGGGTACGACGCGGTGCGGCGGTATGCCCGCAAGTGGAGCCATGAGCACGCCGGACAGACGGCGGCCGCGTTCGTGCCTTTCTCGTTTGCGCCGGGCGAAGCCTACCAGTTCGACTGGAGCCACGAGATCGTCGTCATGAACGGCGTGACGATGACGGTGAAGGTCGCGCACATGCGTCTTTGCCACAGCCGGATGTTCATCGCACGCGCCTATCCGCGCGAGACGCAGGAGATGGTGTTCGACGCGCACGAGCGCGCCTTTACCTTCTTCAGGGGCGCCTGCACGCGCGGCATCTACGACAACATGAAGACCGCGGTGGACGCGATCTTCGTCGGCAAGGACCGGCAATACAATCGCCGCTTCCTGCAGATGTGTTCGCATCATCTGGTCGAACCGGTCGCCTGCACGCCGGCATCGGGCTGGGAGAAGGGGCAGGTCGAGAACCAGGTTGGACTGGTGCGCGAGCGCTTCTTCACCCCCCGGCCTCGGTTCAAGATCTACGACGAGTTGAACGCCTGGCTGATGGACAAGTGCATCGCCTACGCCAAGACGCACGCCCATCCGGAGCAGCCGGACACGACGATCTGGGCGGCGTTCGAGGAGGAGCGCCCGCACCTTGTGCCCTACCGTGGCCGGTTCGACGGCTTCCATGCGCTGCCGGCTTCTGTGTCGAAGACCTGCCTCGTCCGCTTCGACAACAACAAGTACTCGGTCAGTGCCAGCGCCGTGGGGCGGCC